>JAQXQN010000054.1 GCA_029101185.1 Eggerthellales bacterium
CTGGAGGCAACCTGGGCAATGATCTGGGTTGCGATGTTGCAGGCGGTGGAGAAGCTGTGGGGCTTTTCAATCAGGGTGCCGGAGATGACCGTGCCATTCTGGAGCATGTCTTCAAGGTTTACCAGATCGCAGTTGTGCATATGTTGGGCATAGTAGTCAGTATCATGGAAATGAATGAGGCCTTCCTGATGGGCCTTTACCACGTCCTGAGGAAGCAGAATGCGCATGGCAAGGTCCTTGGAGACCTCCCCGGCCATGTAATCGCGCTGCACGGAGTTAACGGAGGGGTTCTTGTTAGAGTTTTCCTGCTTGACTTCTTCGTTATTGCATTCGATAAGGGAAAGAATCTTATCGTCGGTGGTGTTGGATTGACGCTTAAGGCTTTGGACGTAGCGGTAGATGATGTACTTACGAGCAACCTCAAATTTGCCCAGGGCCATCAGCTGGTCCTCTACCATATCTTGTATCTCCTCAACGGCCACGGCATGACCGCAAAGCACGCACTGTACCTCAACCTTAGCGGCAGCAAGGATGATCTCCTCTTCGTTGAGACGCTGCTCGGGCTCCACGTCACGGTTGGCGCCCTTAATGGCGTTCACAATCTTGGAGATATCGAACGTGGCCTCAGTTCCGTTGCGCTTGATGATTTTCATTGGTAACGAGCTCCTCTGTGGCTGGAAATTGATACATCCTCGGGGCAATTACTTTTGCATGGCTGCCATAATACTCTATTGCACAATATATTGTGGTAGCTTTTCGAAATCACCAATAAATTGTGTGTATTTGTGACAAGAATCCCAATTGCGGACGTTCATTATGAAGGCAAGATTTCTTTCTTCAATACTTGACCTGTCCGTTTCCCTCTAAGACATCGCCAAATATGAAACCAAAAAGGGTTTTACCAGGTTGACTCTGGGTGTAGATATTTTTGTCATGTCTTGGTTCTGTCGAGATGCTGTGAGTGGGTCTTTAACGGGACAGTCTTACTTCAAAGATAATCCACGAAAGAATGTGCAGTCACTGATGTAATCGTGATGGAAGCACGGAATTTCTGCTGCAGAGATCGGGAATCATGTTCCATATTCCGTCTGTACTGCAGCCGCATTACAAGAATCATTAATTTGCACGATAGCGTGCACGACAGATTTTTAACTAGGATGCAACCATCAGGTTCTGACGCAGTGACCAACAGGAGCAACGCGTTTGAATGGCGTATGCGCCCCCTCGTATGTAGAACAACCGTGATAAGGAGTATGTAATGAAGATTTTTGGACTTGGTATGCCCGAGCTGCTCATTATTCTTGCAATCGTTTGCCTACTGTTTGGACCTAAGTACCTTCCTAAACTGGGCAAGGCCTTTGGTAAGACTGTTTCTGCGCTTCGCGAGGGGCTGAACAATGGAAAGACCGAAGCCCAGGCTGATGAGCCTGAAGAGGAGCCTGAGCCCAAGCGTCGGAAGAAAGCGGTAAAGCCTAAGGCTATCGAAGCTCCCAAGACTCAAGAAACCCTTGATGCCGCCCAAGAGCAGGCCAACGAAAACCCCGTGGTGACTCTGTAGGCATCAGCAATTACCCTATTGCCAATCTCGAAGCGACGCCTTTCCCTCCCTCCCTGATGGCTGGCGCGATCACATGCGGGCTCTGGCCCGCAGCGGCACCCCTGGTAGATTCATCAGATGCCGGGGGTGCCGCTTGTTTTTGTCATGCAACCTATCATGCAATCCCTTATCCTTCCATATCTGCACGCATGCCTTTGATATGATGGTGCCGAAGGAGGGATCATGTCTGCTGAAAAGGCTCACACGCACAATTCCGAACGTGGCATGACGCCATGGCGGATAGTAGGCTTTGCTTGCTATCAGAGTTTTATCTACGCAGGATTTTACTCCAGCGGCGGATCCGCTATCTCATTAGATGGTAATGATTATTACCGGTTGGATTTGCTGGCAACGCTGATCTGCATGGCCCTTGGCTTTACCTTCATCAATATCGCACCTATAGTATCACGAGCTCTGGACGCTTCGACATGGTCTGTGCCATGCTGCGCGGTCATGATGCTTGTCGGTGTGGCGTTCGCTCAGGTGGTTTCAGAAACCACTGCACTATCACTAATTGCCTATGGCGTGCTCACGGGCATTCCCCTTGCGCTACTGCTCAGGTGGTGGGGGGCGGAATTTGGAAAGGACTCCCCAAATCAAGCTGCTGCGGATGTGATGATAGCCTCAGGCCTTGCTGCTGGCTTATGTTTTGTTGCGGGGTGTGTTGATGCCCTTGGCTCCGTGGTGGTTCAGTGCGCGGTCACCGCATTAAGTGCAGGAGTCCTCATGCGGTTGCAAGATCGAAGCGCTTCCTCTAATCGAGTATGTGATGCACGGGCACTCTCTCGTGTGGAAGCGGCTCCACACCATGAGTGGAGGCTGGCTATGGGGGGGACAATGATGTACGGGTTTGCAGCCGGCATCATGGAGATCTATGTGTTTCTCACCTACTCCACCGGTATGCGCGTGCTCAACACGGCGCTCTTTATCCTGCTTTTGTTCTGCATTGCGGCATACCAATCTTTAACCTGGAAAGATGACTCCTCCACTGCCAGTCTTGCTTTTCTCTACAAGACCGTTGTGATGATCGTGGTCGCCGGCTTTTTCCTGACTCCGATCCTGGAGGGCGTTTCTGATCTTGGCGAGACTGTGGTCTTGGGTGGCTTTCTAGGCCTGCAGACAACTCTGGCAGGGGCCTTTATTGCCATCTCTAGCAAAACCGCGACACCGGTCCAAGACGGTTTCACGAGAGGTTTCTTCGCGCTGTTTGCCGGTGAGGCGTTTGGAATTCTGTTTGGGAATGCCACGCAGTACGCACCCATGCTTACCGCTTTCGGTCCTGGAGAACTGGTGGCCATCGGCGGAATAGCGATGCTCTTTGCATATCTGTATCTGTTCACCAACAACTCCTTCGCGCAGTATTCGGAAGCGGTGACGCCCCAGGACGGTAAGGAGCGCGCTGCTTATGCTATGGCGCGGGAGTATCGGCTCTCCCCCCGTGAAACTGAAGTGATAGAGTTGGCATTGCGGGGATGGACAAACGAACGTATCTCTCAAGAGCTCTACGTATCCAAAAGCACCGTGGACACTCATCTACGACGGATTTACGGAAAACTGGGAATCCATACGAGGCAGGAGTTGTATGACCTGGCCGGTCGCGGGCGTTAATCCGAGCGCGCATTGACTCGGTCGCGGGCGTTAATCCGAGCGCGCATTGACTCGGGCGCGGGCGTTAATCCGAGCGTGCATTGACTCGGGCGCGGGTGTTGAATGGAGCGTAGGTTGAGCGCCCCTTGGGTTTTTACGAGGCGTACACCATATGCCCCAAAAACCTACCAGCAATCACCCCAAGAATACATAGTCCCAGGCTGAGTACGGCGTTAACAACCGCAAGGCCAAACGCCTGGCTTTGCCATAAAGCCACGGTTTCCAGGCTAAAGGTAGAAAAGGTGGTAAAGCCGCCGAGCAGCCCGGTAATAGAGAACAGTCGCCATGAGGAACCTTTCTCCCCCATCTGTTCAAAGATTACGGATAAGAAGCCTATGGCGAAGCTTCCAATCACGTTAGCTAACGCCGTGCCCAAGGGAAACCCTCCCAAAAAGTCCTCTGGGGATAGTTTGGTGACCGCAACTCCAATCAGATACCTCCCAATCGCGCCGATGCTTGCGCCTAGGCCTACGATCATGCACTGAACGACCACCGTTTTCCTCCTCAAACCTGCTTAAATGGATTTCACGACCATACAACCAATACCCGTCCAAAAAGAGGGGTATCCTATTACTACACAGTGACTACACCCGACAAGAGGAACACTCATCATGGCACAGACCCCGTCAAGGACCCAGCACCATGCAGACCGCGCGTTTCAGCCCTTCACAGTAAAGCTCATGTGGCAGGAGGTGGCGCCTCATACATGGCCTGCGGCAATCATGCCAACACTCATCGCTCTTGTCTTAAGCGTGCTTTCCACCAACGGCAACGGCCAGTCCATTTCGCTCATTACTGCGCTGGTGCTTCTGGTAATTGTCATCCTTATGCAAAGCTCCGTAAACACCTTTAACGACTACTTTGACTACGTCAAGGGCGTTGACACCCCTGATACTTCATCCACAGACATCTCCGATGCCATTTTCGTGTACTACAACGTTAACCCCAAAAGCGGCCTTGCCCTTGCTGTGGGGCTTCTGGCGTCTGCCTTTGGGCTGGGAATATACATCATCTGCATATCCGGAGTGGTGCCTTTGTTGATTGCTCTGGTTGGCGCAGTGATCGTGGCCGCATACTCGGGAGGGAAAACGCCCATCTCCTACTACCCCATTGGCGAAGTGGTCAGCGGGTTTGTTATGGGTGGGTTGATTCCCCTGGCGGATTATTATGTGCTTACTGGTACGTTGGATTTCTGGGTGCTGCCGTACACGATACCCTGCATGATTGGCATTGGGCTCATCATGATGTCAAACAACATCAGCGACATCGAAAAGGATACCCAGGCCCAGCGCAAGACCTTGGCCGTGGTGCTAGGCCGGCCAACATGCACGTCCCTTTACCATGGGCTGTATGGATGCTGGGTTGTATCCATTGTCCTGATCAGCATGTGGGTATGTTTCAACCTCACCCACTCAATCTCGAGCCTGGCTTCCGTGCTGTTCATGGTTCCCGTTATGGGGCTGTGCATCTTGCCATCGGCACGGGCGCTCATGAACAATCCTCTCACCTTCGCAACGCGTGACATGACCATGCCCCAGATACTGGGTCAAAACGTCATGCTGGGAGCTTTTTTCTGCATCATGCTGCTGCTTGGGGCCTTTGCGCCCTTCGCCCTGGTCTAAACAGCCGCTAGATGAAGGCAACAGGAATCTGAGCGGTACAATAATCCTGGGGAGAGAAACGCTCCAATAGCTGCTCCATGGTGACTTCCGGCGGGTTTTCACGCAATGTCGAAGCGTCCTTGCCGTCAAGGGGAATCATTGAGGTAATTGCGGCGATGTACCCAAGAACCCGCTGAGGGGTCTTGAACCGTTCTGCCAAATGGATGACGCTCAGGTCTCCATCGCGTTTGGCTAACCGCCTACCATCCCCATCCACGATCAATGGCGTATGGCAGTATTCCATGGGATGGTATTGCGAAAGAGAGCAACCGGAAAGTGCGCTCAGGATGTCCATCTGCACAGGGGTTGATTCCACTAGGTCGCAGCCTCGAACCACCTGAGTCACTCCTTGGTCAATGTCGTCTACACATACCGCCAACTGATACGAGAATCCGCCATCGGAACGAATCAGGATAGGGTCGCCGCAGTCTCGGGGAAGCGAAAGCGTTTGGGGTCCCTGAAACAGATCGGTAAAGGACACTTCGTCATCCGAAACCAAAAACCGCCAGGCACAGGACTTGACCTGGGATTTTTTGAAAATCTCTTGTGGAGTGAGGTTTCTGCAGGTGCCAGGGTAGACAAAATGATCTCCGCGATGAGGGGCGCTCGCCGCATGCCAATCCGCACGAGAGCAAAAGCAGGGATACGCCCTCCCCCATCGACGCAGGTCTTCAAAGGCCTCCCGATACAGGTCAAGACGCTGATGCTGGTACACCTCCGGGCCTTCCCAAGTAAGCCCCAACCATTCAAGAAGCTTGAGGGCCTCGGTGGCAAATTGTGGTTTGCATCGAGCGTAATCAATGTCCTCGATGCGCATGACCACATATCCGTTGCGGTAGTGGGCGGCTAGCCAGGTTAGCATCATTGCGTAGAGGTTGCCCACATGCAAAGGCCCTGATGGCGTAGGGGCAAACCTACCAACCGCCCCCTGATGGGATTGGCAGGCGGCTGGTGGATGGGTGGTGCAGGTCTGCATGTGAGCCATGACAGCGGTGGGTGCGATAACCAGGCGCGTTACTGCCGAGGGGCGGCAAATGCGGCCAGGTTGGACTGGAGGAACTTTGCAGGCACGCGGCGTGAAATGGTCTGGACCCACAGGTCCTCGGGGTAAGGAAGATATGCGGATAGGGCCCCAAGCATGACGATATTCGCGGCCTTTATAGATCCCGCTTGGGCGGCGAAGCGCACGGCGTCAATCATGTGCGCCCCCCGATCCACCAGGGATTTTCTGACACCCGAAGCTGGCTTTGCAGCGCCGGAAAGGACGGAAAGGGGCTGGATGGTCTGGTCGTTGACAATAAGGGTGCCCGTGGGGCTTAGGTAGTGGATATTGCGCAGCGCCTCAGTGGTTTCAAATCCAAGCAGATAATCAACGCTTCCAGGTGAAGCCACCATAGAGGAGACTTCCTCTCCAACCCGAATAATGGTGGTAACCGCGCCGCCGCGCTGGGACATGCCGTGAATCTCGGAGATTTTCACGTCCTGGCCGTAAGCCATGGCGCATCGGGCAAGAATGTCGGCTGCAAGCACGGCCCCTTGCCCACCAACGCCGCAGATCATGATGGTGGTGGTAGTAGGCATTATCGGCCTCCTTCTTGAGTGATGCAGTGGAATCCACACATCTGGGCACATTGTCCGCAGCCCACGCAAGCGTTTGCGTCAATGGAGGCGATGCGGGATTCTCGGTCAAAGGCGATAGCAGGACACCCAAGAAGGGAGCAGATGCTGCAGCCACGGCAATCATGGACCTGATAGGGCGCGGGATGCTGTTTCTCAAGCATGACGCAGGGACCCTTGAAAATGATAACGCTGAGCCTATCCGTTGCCTGGGTGGCCTGGGTGAGGGCTTGTCGCACGTGGCTCAGGTCGAAGGGGTCCGCACACACCACGTCCTCAACGCCAAGCGCCCTGCACAGGGCAACAAGGTCCACTTCCTTGCTGGGGCGATGCTGGAGGGTGATACCGTTAACAGGGTTGCCTTGATGGCCGGTCATGGCCGTGGTGCGGTTGTCCAGAATGCATACGGTTCCTGCACCCGTGTTATACACGGTGTTGAGCAGCGAGGTGATCCCCGAGTGAGTAAAGGTGGAATCCCCAATCACGGCAACAACCGGAGCATGATGGCTCTTATGTGCCAGGGCAAGCTCAAATCCGTGGGCCATGGAGATGGATGCACCCATGTCGAGGGTGGAATCCATGGCGTTGAGGGGGGCAAGTGCCCCAAGGGTGTAGCAACCAATGTCACCCGTCACAATGCAGCGCATGCGGGAAAGCTCCCTAAACACCAGCCTGTGGGGGCATCCGGCGCACAGAGCAGGAGGACGTCCGGGAAGCCCCTCTACGGGTTGGGTACCCAAAGGATCACAGAAACCAAAGGCCTCCTGGATGTCTCGGGGGGTTAGCTCTCCCCAGCTGCACAGGGGATTTTCAGGTTCGCAGAGTTCAATCCCAAGGCTGCTGACCTGATTAGAGAGGTAGTCCGAGCCCTCCTCAACCACGTACACTTCGTCAACAGAGGCAGAGAACTGGCAAATCATCTCTGCAGGCAACGGATAGGTGACACCCAGCTTGAGGATATGAGCCTCAGGCAGGGCCTCGCGGACATGCTGGTAGGTGGCGCCGGAGCAGATCACGCCAAAGCGGGATGCGCCGTGGGCCGAGGGCTCACAAGGGGCGATAACCTGGTTGTAGGGGCAGGTTTCCACCCATTGGCGCAGGTCAGCCAGGCGCTCTTCTAGGACAATACGACGCTGCTTGGCATACAGGGGCATCATGACCCACTTGGAGGGATCCTTCTTGTACTCCTTAGGGGTATACGCGTTGCGCTCCCCCAGCTCAACCGGACACTTGGTATGGCTGACCCGTACCGTAGAACGGATAATGATGGGCGTGTCGAAGCGTTCAGACAGGTCAAAGGCATCCTTGGTGAAACTGAGGGCCTCACGACTATCTGCAGGTTCAAGAACGGGGATATGGGCCGCCAGACCATAGAAGCGGGAGTCCTGCTCATTTTGGGAAGAGTGCATGCCAGGGTCATCGGCGGCAAGCAACACAAAGCCGCCGTTAACGCCCGTGTATGCTGCGGTAAACAGAGGGTCTGCGGCCACATTGACGCCCACGTGCTTCATGGAGGAAAGCACCCTGCTGCCAGCGGCGCTTGCGCCCACGCACACTTCGACAGCCACCTTCTCATTAGGGGCCCACTCGGCGTACACGTCGGGTAGCTTGGCAAAAGCCTCCATGGTTTCTGTGGAAGGGGTGCCCGGATATGCAACGCCAATAGAGGCTCCCGCCTCCCAGGCTCCTCGGGCTATGGCTTCATTGCCTGACAAGAGTTCCATGCAAATCTCCTAACCAATGCGGCACAGTGACTATCGAGCGCAGGACTGGAACACCAAAGAGAAGGTGCCCACCTGGACAACGTCGCCATCCGCTAGCATAGCGGATTTCACGTTGACGTTGTTTACCCAAAGTCCGTTATACGAGTCCTGGTCAAGGACGGTGTAGGTGGCTCCCGTGCGCTCAAGCACGGCATGAAGCCGCGAAACGGTCATGTCGTTGAGAAATACGTCGCACTGGGGGCTTCTGCCAATGGTAAGCCTATCCCCCCGCAGCTCTATGGTGTTTCCAGCCTGCGGCCCTTTTACCACCTTAAACTGCGCGAGGTTGGGCACGGGCTGCTGAGAAACGGCGGTCAGAGGGTTAATGACCACAGGCTCAAAGGCCTGAGTTGCCCCTGCCATGCGGTACCCGCAGGATGGGCACACGCTCTCATTGTGGGTAAGGGGGGTGAAGCACACGGGACATTGGGTCATGTGCGGATCCTTTCTCAAAAAGTCAAACGGGGGTTGGGTCTACCGGTACGAGAATTGCGACAGGCTGTTGGAGAACGCGGATTGGGCAACCGTAGGTTTGCCCTGAATGCCGCACCAGATACGTTGTAAGATCACCCCTAAGGACTGAAGGAATCCAGGGGCGTCAACATCCTCGGTGGCAATAAGCTCTGAGGTGGCCAGGACCTGCCCGTTTTGGTAGAAGGTGACCGAACCTACTACATCACCGGCCCGTACATCTCCGGTAACAGTGGCGTAGGAAATCTCCTGGGACACGTTTCCCGTAAGGGTGAACACCTCCGCGGAGATGTCGGGGTTCTTTACCGTGGCAGGAACCGTTACATCCACCCAGTCCGTATGGGCTACAAGAGCCACAAGGGGCACGGATTGGCCTGCATAGGTGGTGGAAATGGTGGAGTTGATAAGCCTGACCACTTCGATATTGTCAAACACCCAGTCAAAGAGGGTGGCGCAGTCGTCGAATCGTGCGTCGGCAGAGGCGGCATCAAGGACCACGGCATAGAATTCAGCCCCGTCCTTATTCACCGCTCCAGCGAAACAGTATCCCGCTGCATCGGTAGTTCCGGTTTTGACGCCGCAGGCCCCTTCATACTCTTCGAGAAGCTGGTCGGTGGTCTCAAGGTAGAGAGACCTGGTGTAGCCTTCATTCTCCACCACCACGGAGGTGGAGCCACCGCCAACGATCCTGCGAAAGGTCTCATCCTCCATAGCATAGGCAACCATGATGGCCACATCGTAGGCACAAGAGTGGGCATCCGAGGCGAATTCATCAAAGTCAAGGCCACTGGGATTGGTGAAGTAGGTGTTGCTACACCCGAGCCGCTCTGCGGTGTCATTCATCTCCTGAATGAAGAGGCTGTAGGCGGATTCCGGCGTACCGTCATAACCGGGAAGCATCTGCCCTACGCAATAGGCAATTGCCATGGAGGCGTCATTGCCTGAAGGAACAAGCATGCAAGCCAGGAAGGTCTCAAGATCGGCGGTATCCCCCACCATCAATCCGGAGGTTGACCCACCTACCAGGGCCTCCTCAGGCACAGTAAGAAGCTGGTCAAGGTCGCAATGCTCAAGGGCCACAATGGCGGTCATAATCTTGGTCAAAGATGCAATGTGGGCGGGCTCTAGTGCATCACGGGAGAAATATACCACCCCGGATGAGGACATGAGGCACACCGACGACCCTGTGATGTCGGGGCACTGACCAGTATCAAGCCCCAGGTCACCTACGGTAGAGGTAAGCACGCTATCCGTCTGGCGCACTTCAGCCTGGGCGGAATGAGGGCGCACGCAGATGCACCCCCATACAAGGGCGAGGATGAGGATGAAACGTCCAAGCATATGGAAGTACTGAGAGGTACGAGAAGGATTCATATACGCCTTACAACTCAATAATTGATAGACGGATATTTTAACGCCCAAGAAGGCCGGGCGTTTCGAGGTGTATCAGGTTTATAGGGAAAGCAGAATCTGTAGGGCCTGCGGCAAAGCGTGTCTACTGATCGCCTGCAGGAAGTTTGCCTTTTGCGTCAAAAAACTGATAGGCGCCTTCTTTAAGGTAATAGACCGTGGTGCACAAGGCGATAACAAGGCCAATGTAGACAAACCAGATTCCCCACCCATAGGGGCCATAGGAAAACCCAGGAAGCCAGGACGCGGAGACAATACCGAGTCCCTGACAGACAGGAACATTAACAATGAGCGCGCAAAAACCGATAAACAGAAAGGTGGTTGCCACCTTGCCGGGATACACCACGGGTACCCGCCGATTCACGGATAGTTTCAGGAATGCTCCTCCTGCAAGAAGGAGGATATCCCGAATAAAGACGAAGAGAACAATCCAGAGAGGAAGCCTGCCCACAATAAGCAGACCAATGACTCCAAAGATCATGAGGAACCTGTCAACCGCAGGATCAAGCATCTGTCCGAGCCTGGTTACCGTATTGGTGCGCCGGGCAATCTGCCCATCAAGAAAATCCGTTGCCGCCGCTACTCCAAAAATGATTCCAGAAGCCAAATCCTCCCCTTTGAGCAACAGGGTAAAAGCTATGGGAATGAGGCAAAGCCGAATGAATGAGATAACGTTGGGAATAGTGAAAATCTTCGTAGAGACGTTGGCGTCAATGAAGGGGTCTATGTGCTTTGAGATATCCATGAGGGGCATTATAGACCAACCGACGGATGCAAGAGCACATCCGTCGGTTGATTACCTAGTTGTTAATCTGCTGCGGATGAATCATGGTTTTCGGTCTTAGGATGCATGGGTAAACACATCCTGGCCCTTTGCGGTGGCCACCGCAGGCCTTTGAGTGCTCATGGTCAGGCAATGCTTGGGGCAATCGGTGATGCATAATTCGCACTGGACGCAGCTGAACCTGTCAATTGCCCAGGTTTTTTCGGTTTTGTCAACTGTGATGGAGCCAGTAGGGCAGCGCTTCTGGCAGATGCCGCAGAGAATGCATTGCTCTATGTCAACTGAGACGCTTCCCTTAAGGTTCTCATACACAGGAGCTTCCTGAAGGGGGTAGAGCACGGTATCCGTGTTTCTAAACAGGGACTTTAGGGTCATTTTGGACAGTTTCACACCCATGGGCTTACCTTTCGGTGCAGCTGATGCAAGGATCGATGGTCAAAATGATGTTGGGCACGTCCGCAAGGTCGCAACCCTCAAGGGCCTTACATAGACCTGCCAGGTTTTGGCTGGTGGGAGTCCTCATGCGCATGCGCTCGAGGTTCTTGGTTCCGTTGCCAAGGGCGTAGTAATAGCACTCTCCACGGGGCTGTTCAACCAGACTTGAGAACTGTGCACCGTCTTGGGGGGTGAGTTTGGATTTTTGGCCGATGCCGTCATGGGGAATCTTGCCTACCAGCTCTTTGATAATGTCAACGGACTGGTTCACTTCGGCACAACGAACCTTAACCCGGGCATAGCAGTCTCCTTGGGTATCGCAGATGGGCTCGAAGGCATCTAGGTCCCCATAGGCGCCCAGTCCCAGGCAGCGCACGTCGTTAGAGTAGCCGGAAGCCCTGCCGAAGGGTCCAACCACGGACAGATCAATGCAATCCTGCTTTGTGAGCAGACCCACACCAACAAGGCGGTTTTTAACGGACGCGTCCTTGAGGAATGTGGCCACAATCTGGTCATACTCCCGGGTCAGGGAATCAAGGGTATCGCAGATGGACTGCAGCTCCGTATCCTCAATGTCCCGCAGCACGCCGCCAACAATGACGGCAGACATGATGACCCGGCCTCCCGTGGTACTCTGGAAGATGTCCAGGATACGCTCCCGCAGGCGCCAGCAGTGCATGAACAAGGACTCAAAGCCAAAGGCGTCAGCCGCAAGCCCCAGCCACAGCAGGTGGGAGTGGATCCTTGAAAGCTCATGAAGGATGACCCGCAGATACTCGGCTCTCCGAGGAATCTCAATGCCAAGGAGCCCCTCTACTGTTTGGGCGTAGCCATAGGAATGGCCGAAGCTACAGATACCGCAAATGCGCTCTGCAACATAAATCATCTGATGATAATCCCGAGTCTCCACCAATTTCTCAAGCCCGCGGTGGATAAAGCCAATCTGAGGGATGGCCTCAAGTACCTTTTCGTCCTCAACCACCAGGTCAAGATGGAGAGGTTCCGGAAGCACCGGATGCTGGGGTCCAAATGGTATGACGGTGGACTTGCCCATGGCTACTCCTCCCCTTCTGATTCTGCTGCGGGCATCCCCGAGGATTCCTTGATTTTTTCTACAGCGGCCTGCTGCTCTTTGGCCTCACGCAGCGCCTTGGCTTCAAGGGCGGCTCTAAACTTTGCGGCCCGAGCAGGGTCCATGGTGGCGATCTTAGCCTCTATGTCCTCTTCTGTCAGAGTGGTTCTTGTGGAAGCGGGCTCGGGGGCTACCGTCTTTTCCGCAGCAGCTTTTGCCGCCTTGGCGGCTTTTGCGGCGGCAATCTTGCGGGCCTTTTCCCTGGCGGCCTTCTGCTCAGGGGAGACGATGGTCATAGGCGTAGGAGCGCTCACGTCGTAAAAGGAGCCCTCAAAATCTATGACCATGTCGCTGAATTCCACTCCGAACAGGTCATGACACTCATTCTCAAAGGGAAATGCGGCAAGAAAGACGCCCTGGATAGAAGGGAGCACCTGGTCTTTTACGCCCCTCACCCGATAGTTGGACAAGGTTTGATCAAGGAGGAAGGAGTAGGTGACGTCAATTCCATCCTCTGTGTTGGTGCCGAAGATTTGCACCATGCGCTGTCCTTCTTCGCGCATACGGGCGGCAAGCGGGGTCACTTCGTCAATGGAAATGTCCGTGAACGTACTTGACAGGCTCATCGGGATCCTCCCTTCTTCATTGCCTGGGATTTCTGGTCAAGGATTCCTACCGCCTGCACCACCGCGTCAATGATGGTCTCAGGCCTGCATGCGCAGCCAGGAGCGTACACGTCTACAGGGATGGCCTTATCTACGCCTCCAAGGACGTTGTAGCAATCGTGGAAGATGCCGCCCGAGCAGGCGCAGGCACCGCAGGCCACCACGACCTTTGGCTCTACCATCTGATCGTAGATCTCTTTGACCACGGATATGTTTCGTTCGTTAACCGAACCGGTCACCAGAAAGATATCGGCATGCTTGGGGTTGCCGGTGTTGATGACGCCGAAGCGTTCGGCGTCATATTTTGGGGTCAGGGCCGCAAGCACCTCGATGTCACAGCCGTTGCAGCTCGAGGCGTCGTAATGGATGACCCAGGGTGATTTTGATGCAAAAGCCATGGATCCCTCCTACAGAATAGCGATGATGACGAACATGGCAACCGCGCAGGCCAGAGTCAGGCCCCAGGACCAACGCAGGCAGCTTTGCCACTTCACGCGGGCAAAATTGTTGTCAATGAATATTTCCAGGACAAAGGCGGCAATGGCGGCCAGCACGGCAACCGCGATGGATGCAGGGTTTGACCACAGGAAGAACATACCCACCCAACCAAGGAACAGCACGCTTTCCATCCAGTGGGTAATCTCAACCATGGCCAGAGTGGGTCCAGACATCTCCGTGGTCACACCCTTGACCAGCTCCTGATGAGCGTGATGAGAATAGGACAGGTCAAAGGGGGATTTGCGAAGCTTGATGGTGAGCACGAACATCAGTGCCACAAAGGCAGGCAGGCCGGCTATCACCAAGGGGGCCTCGGCTTCAAGCAGCTCAAAGAGGTTGAAGGTACCTGCCACACCAAACATGGCAATGGCGCACAGGAGTACGGCAGGCTCATAGGCCATGACCTGCAGGGTCTCGCGGTCGGCACCCACCTGGGCATAGGGGGACCGGGCGCTGTATGCCGCAAGGATGAAGAAGAGCGCGGCAATGGTGACCAGGAACACGCACAGCAGGAAGTTGCCACCGGCGAAGAACACGCCACCTGCGATCCACACAAAGATCAGGGAGCTAAAGACATACACCGTATCCGCATGATTCACCGACGTGTGACGCTTAGAGAGAAGCTTGCGCACGTCGTAGTAAGGCTGCAGCAGCGGTGGGCCTACTCTGCCCTGCATGCGGGCAGAAAGCTTACGGTCAATTCCGGCAAGCAGGCAACCAGCAATGGGGCCAAGCAAACCGAAGGCAATAAGGCCCGCACACAACCTCGGTACGCTGATGGCGTTTGCCTCGAGCGATCCTGCTATGGTCTGGGGGTCAAACATGCCAGGAGCAAGGAAGGACCCAGCAATGCCTACCACCATGATCAGGGCCGCAACGATGGTGACAGGTTTGTCCAGGACCTTTTCGCCAAACATATCCTCCAGATAGAGGTTTCTCAACGTGGCCTGGGTGGGCTTAGAGAAGGAGTTTTTGAACACCCGAGACGAAGCGTCCAAGGTAGCACCGGAGAGGTAAGGGGCTGCCTTGGGGGACTTGTTGAAGCCAACCACTCCAAAGAGAACCAGCACCACAAACACCACCAGCACAGCCATCAGACGCATATCCCCAAAGGTGAGGGGCGCCGAGGCAATGACGTACACGCCCTTGAGGAAGGGATCCACGATGGACATGGACATGAAGGGCATAAGGATGCAGCAGGCGCAGATGAGTACCGCCATAAGGTTGAGAGACACCCATTCGCTTCTGTGAACCGTACCCTCAATGGACTCCTGATCCTGAGCGATACCGGCAATCTTGCCCATCCACTTGGCCCAGAACAGGAATGTGGCAGCAGAGCCGAACAAGAGCAACCCAAGTAGCAGGAAGTTGGAGGTTTCCACGAAGGATACCAGGGCCGCCCATTTGGCCAGCAGCATGCCAAAGGGTGCGATGAACATGCACAGCATGCCAAGCATCATGAGACGAGCCAACTTGGGCATACGCTCAAAGAGCAGATCCATGTCCTCGATATCGCGAGACCCGATGTGATGCTCCGCGGTACCCACGCACAGGAAGAGCAGGGATTTAGCAACGGCATGGAAGATGAGTAGGAAAATACCGGCCCACAAAGCCTCGGGGGTACCCACGCCGGCGCAGGCGGTGATCAGGCCCAGGTTTGCAATGGTGGAATAAGCCAGCACCCGTTTGGCGTTGGTCTGGGAGATGGCAAGCAGGGAGGCGGCCAGGAAGGTAACGCCACCTATGATGATGACCATCCACTGGGCAAAGGGGAAGGCCAAAAATGCGGGAGCCAGCCTGATGAGCAGGTATACACCCGCCTTGACCATGGTTGAGGAGTGAAGCAGGGCACTTGTGGGGGTTGGAGCCACCATGGCCCCAAGCAGCCAGGTGTGGAAGGGCATCTGGGCCGCCTTGGTCATGGCGGCGAAGGCCAGTAGTGCCACAGGCAGACCGAGGACCAGCAGTCCGGAGGCGGCACTAGTAACAAAATCCGACAGCAGGGCGGGTTGCCCGTATGCCAAGGTGAGCATGATGGCAATCTGGAAGGCAATGCCACCAAGCATGTTCATGACAATCTGGCGGAATGCGTTGTTGATGGCTTCTTGCGTCTTGCTAAACCCGATGAGCAGGAAGGAGCACAGGGTGGTCACTTCCCAGGCAGTGTAGATCCAGTTAAGGTTATCCGCCAATACAAGATTGAACATGGCGGAGAGGAAGACAAACATCAGCGCGAAGAACCATGGCCGTCTATCAGGCTGATCAGGATGGTGGTTCTGGAAGTCCTTCATATAGCCAAGGGCGTACACGCAGATGCCCGAACCAATGATGCCAATAACAAGCACCATAATGATGCTGAGGCCGTCAACATGCATTTGGCTTGAGAAGGTGTGGCCGGAGCCGGTGGTCCCTTCGATAATGACCAGAAGTACTAGCTGCACCACAGCCATTGCCAAGGCCAGCCAGCGCTTGTACTTAACAGCATAGCAGATGATAAAGGCGGCAACGGCCAAATCAATTATCAGGGCTGCAGCGGAAAGGAAACCCGACCAGGAAATAGGCAGGGAGAAGAATACACTGCCCTGGCCAAGCATGTGAGCGGAGAAAAGCACGGATAGGGCTCCGATAGCTACGGCAAAACCGATGCACAACGCATCGCGAACGCCATCCCGCTTTGCAAGCAGCATGCCCACCGCCGCGAAGGCGGGAACCAAGATCAGGGATACGATGAGCGAGACACTGTATGACTCCATCATCATCTCCTCTCAAACAGGGCCGAAAAACTACGCCGCACCGTATGGGTGCAGCGTGAAGGTAGTATAGCAGGTTATCAAAATGCTACTGAAAAGGTATCTAATGGGCTTTGCACCCTTCGGTAAACGGAGGACGAAGGGTGTAATCCGCCGTATTAGCGACGGTGAGCAGGCCTATGCCCCAGATACAGCTTCATGAAATGCCGTTTGGGCTGGTAGTCATTGCCCACCAGATCCAAGGTGCACTGGGCAATGTCTGCCGCGGCGTTGGGCCGTCGAAGGGCATCGCCGTTAACCCTCATGGCTGCAAGGGCCTCAGGGTGATCTGAAAGATGCTTCACGGCGCCATAGAGCTCACGGGCGGTGGTCACGTGCAGGGAGATGCCAAGAGAGGTGAGCATTCTTGAATTGACCCGCTCCTGTCCGTAGGTGCGTCCAAGAAGCACCATGGGAAGCCGAGCGCACAGGCATTCGGTTACCGTCAGGCCGCCGGCCTTGCAAATGGCAAAATCGCAAGCGGACATAAGCCGGGGCATCTCGGTGACGTAATCAAGAATGGTGGCATTGCTGACCTGGTGTATTTGCACCAGCTGCTCAAGATGGTTGCGGTATTCCTGGTCCTTGCCCGGCAGGAACACAAAATGAAGCGTGTCCTTAAACCGCTTTATATAGGGAAAGAATTCGTCAATGGTTTGCCTGAAGCGCACATAGGGCTGCTTGAGGTGGGCGCCAGACATAATAAGCACCACGCGCATGGATGTTGGCAGTCCAAAATGCGCCCGAGATTCCAGGGGATCAAAGCTTCGTTCGTAGCCCCCTCGAACCGGGATGCCGGTGATAGCGATACGCTCCTCCTCCACCTTACGGTTGCGCAGGGTTTCTGCCATGGTCTCATTGGCCACGCAGAACAGATCCGCATCCGTATGGGGCCAAAGCCCTTCCACCTCATAATCCGTGGGAACACACACCACGGGATATTTCTGGTTATTCAGGGTACGGGCGCACGACACGCAATTGGCGGCAACGATATGGGTGGCAACCGCCGCGATGGGATCTACCTTTGACAGGTAATCGGTAAAGGGCTTGAACATCAGCCGCGACCAGATAGTGCCACCGCCCCATAGCACCACACCGGTAAAACCGTACCGCCAGGAATAATCGTAAAACACCCTGGTAGGACCCGTGAAGGCACTCGCGGTGCGATCCCCGTTGAACTTAATGAAGCCGAAATCGAGAATGTCCACAAGACGAATCTCGCAATCCTGGGGAATCCTCCCATCACCCGAAGCTTTAAGGTTTTGTAAGGCCTCTTGTATGGCGAAGGCTGCAGACTTGTGGCCTGAACCCACGGAAGCATGGACAACCAAAATGACCGGGGGCTTGTCTTGCTCCCGCTTGAACTTACTCAATGCAGCATTGAGGGCCTCGGAGGCCTTATGGGCCGTGGCCTCAAGAGCAGGCCTGCTCAAGGGTCCCCCAGGAAGATGGCCATGAGAGATAGAAGCGGTGGTATGTAGAACGCGAGAATCCATGGCAGGCACTATAGGCATACCCAGGTAAAACGAAAAGCCAGTTTATGAAAACCCCCCAATTCCCAACCATATTGTTATTTGACTGAATACCAGGCAATCCTTCCCGCCCTCACCTCCACCATGCATCCTGCAAGGTACAATGAAGCGTTACAAAAACCTGAAAAATGCTATCTTCCCAGTTCAGATAGGATTATTGGTGTGAAAATTTCCGAGATGCTTCTAGACGAGTGCGATCCCCGCAGGTTTTCCCGTGGAAAAACCCTAGCACAATCACATGCCAATCTCATGAGCACACGGGTGCGCTATGAAGGCGATTACACCCACGTCAACGGATTTGTGGTCTCAAGCAAAGGATGGAAGGATGCCTACCGGGTAACACTCGTCCTCGATGAGGGCCGCAGTATGCTTATGGACTTCGCCTGCACTTGCGCGGACTATTTCCAATCAACAACCCCTTGCAAGCACTGCATAGCCTTGGGACTTTACTACGAACAGCACCCTGAGAAGTTCATGGGGTATGTGCCTCACAGGATTCCTGCCTCAAGCCAAATAATCACCGCAATACTTGCCTCTGCTGATGTCTCCGTGGGCCAGGAATCAGAGACCATGGTCTACCTTGAGCCTGAGATTACCTATGGGTACGAAATCTGGAAAGTAAAGTTTCGTATCCATAGTCCGCGAGCCTCCTACGTGATTAAGGATCTTGGGGAATTCGCCAAAGCTTGGGATACGGGAGCGCGACTCACATACGGGGCTAAACTGTCCTGCGTCCATGCTCCCCAATTCTTCACCGAGCAAGGTTGTCGCATGGCAGACCTGATTACCCGCATGGTCGACCAGCGGATGCCCTATTCCTTTGAGGATTATGCCTATGGGGGATACCGATACAGAGCCATCCGAGAGCTGCAACTGTCCAATCAAGAAGTGATAGACCTCTTTGACCTGATCTTTGAATACCGCACCGTAATTGATATACGCTGCGATGACTATTCCTCCCGCGCAAAAAATCGCCTAACCTTGGTAAAGGGCAACCCTCGTCTGGTGTTTCGACTTGAAGCCTGCCCCCAGGGTGGATGTACTCTGATGTGCGACACCGATGCCATCTTTATTGACCAAGGCCCGCGCATGTATGCCATTGAGGGCAGCCAAATATACCAATGCGACCCCATCTTTACGCGTAAGGCCGCTTGGGCCTGCAAACTGTCTCACAGCGGGCTTGAAGAATTCTATATCAACGAACAAGATACGCCCCGGTTTTGCGCCGCTGTGCTGCCCATGCTTGAGGAGCACACCTCCATTCAGGTTGACCCTGCAGTTGAGGATTTCCGGCCCAAGCCCTGCCGCCTGGAGTTCTATTTCGACAAAGCCGGTAGCGCGGTGCGCCTATTTGCCCAGGCCTTTTACGGAAATCATTCAATTAATCTGTTTGATTCGGCAAAACCCGCCCAAGGCCCCACGCCCCTTCGAGACTCCCAGAAGGAGAACGCCGCTCGAAACCTCGCCGCCCGCTATTTTCAAATCCGCCGGGTTTCCACCAACGAATCTTCCCGACTTGAAGGACAGATTCGAATTTCGGACCACGAGACCGTAGCCTCTCTGCTCTTCGAAGGCATTACCGCCTTTTCCAAACTTGGCGACGTATACACCACTCCCTCCTTTGATCGGCTGCTCAGCGACAAGAAGCCCCAGGTGGCCCTTGGCGTTTCCCTTGCAGGAAACCTTATCAACCTGGACATCCAGGCTCAGGATATTCCTCAAGATGAGCTTTCTGACCTTCTAGGCAGCTACCGGCTCAAACGCACGTACCACAGACTGAAAACCGGCGAATACCTTGATATCAGCAACCTTGATTTGAAGGAATTCGACACCCTTGTTCGGGACCTAGACATTTCTGCATCCGATATACAGACGGGAGTTGCCCAACTTCCCGCGTATCGGGCACTCTACCTTGACAGCGTGAAGGATGCTCAATTTGACCCAGGTTTTCGCCAGTACGTAGATAACTTCAAGGCGATAGATCCTAGGGCTTACGTGCTCCCCCCTTCCCTTTCGGGAGTGCTTCGGCCCTATCAGGTGGAGGGCTTTACCTGGCTTAACACCATTGCGGATATGGGCTTTGGAGGCGTATTGGCAGACGAGATGGGTCTTGGCAAATCCCTGCAGGTCATCGCCTTACTGCTCTCTCGTATTGACCAGTTGCGAGAAGGCCCCAAGGGGCATCCTGCATTAGTGGTATGCCCCGCCTCACTTACGTATAACTGGCGCTCCGAAATTGAGAAGTTTGCTCCCCAGCTTCAAGCACAGGTGGTGGTCGGGTCAAAATCTCAGCGAAGCGTGCTGAGAAGCGCGCCCCATGTGGATGTGTTCATTACCTCTTATGACCTGATGCGCATTGATGTGGAGCAATGGGCGTCCATGCCGCTGTGGTGCGTCATTCTTGATGAAGCCCAATACATAAAAAACCATGGGACGCTCACCGCCAAAGCGGCAAAGAAGCTCTGTCCAAAGCACGCATTCGCCCTTACAGGAACCCCTATGGAAAACAGACTCTCCGAAATCTGGAGCATCTTTGACTTTCTTATGCCGGGGCTGCTTGGGTCCTACGCCCGTTTCAAGGAAGAGTTTGAGTTAGACATCCTGGGTGGAGATTCAGACCGGGCCCGAAGGCTTAAGGCACTTATCGGACCGTTCATGCTCAGACGGCTAAAAAAGGATGTGCTGGTTGACCTTCCCGAGAAAATGGAATTCACCGTGGCGGTATCCATGACCGGCAAGCAGGAAGCGCTCTATGCAGCCCGGGAGCAGAACCTTCGCCAGGCTCTTACCACCCAAAAAAGCAAAGGGAAGAAAGATCCGGGAGATCTTGATCCCAACCTTACCGCTGATGCAGGCCAGTCGGCCCGCGGCGATGATGGCACGAGGGGTTTTGCAGGAAACCAGCGGATTACCGTTGAGGTACTTGCAGAGCTTACCAGGCTGCGGCAGCTTTGCTGCGACCCTCGGCTGGTGTACGAGGATTTCCCCCACCCTGGTTCCAAGCAAGAAGCCATCATGGATCTGATATTCCAGGCCATGAACGAGGATAAAAAGGTGCTGGTGTTTTCAGCCTTCACCAGCTATCTCTCTTTGCTTGGCGGAAGGCTTGAGGAGCTTGGGGTGCCCTATTACGAAATCACCGGAGCCACCAATAAGCGAAGAAGGCTCGAGTTGGTTGACGCCTTTAATGCGGATTCCACCCCCGTGTTTCTCATCAGTCTGAAGGCTGGCGGCACAGGTTTAAACCTCACTGGTGCCTCCGTGGTTATCCATGCGGACCCTTGGTGGAATCTGGCATCCCAGAATCAGGCTACAGATAGGGCCCATAGAATCGGGCAGCAGCAAACGGTGAACGTGTATAACGTGGTAGCGGCCCACAGCATCGAGGAGCGTATACTTAGGCTGCAAAAAGACAAGCACGACCTAGCAGACACGGTTATCTCGGCACAGGGATCTATGATCTCAACCATGACCAAAGAAGATCTGGTGTGCCTCCTTGAAGGCTAAACGTACCAGATACCACGAACCTGTGCACCCATCCCAAGAAAGGAAGACCCATGCATCAGCACGCATATACCGCAGATCCGGAGATGGAATACCAGCAAATGCGAGCCATCCTCAACGAGTTTGACTTCGCAGGGCTTTGCCCTGGACAGAATGCTCCCCTAGACGAATACGAGTTTGAATCCGCCCTATTATGCGCGTCGCTGAACACAGCACACGGAGTGAGTGAGGCGTTCGATACGGTGGTGCGGGTGTTTGGTTATAGCTTCAACATTTCCCCAGAGGACCCCCAACTGAAATCCTGGGCCGTCACGGTAGCAGAACGCATTGCCACCACCGTGCCCCCGAAACCGGAAATAGGCAGTTTCGGACCAGCTGCCGTTGACCGCAACCTGGCAGAAACTGGAGTCCTTGATGCCGTGGAGCAGATATCCTCTCTTGCCGCGGCACAGGGATTGGAAGGGACGCTGCTGCCCCACGCGGTGGCGAAGGTCATGTCCGCTATGGAAGACCCACGAGCAGACCGATAACCCGCACCAGCGCCGCTACAAGCCACGCGATAGCGCACTGGGCCACCACCATAGCCAACGCCCAGCCGCCGCCTAGTTCCTTTCGCACGCTGGCGATGGCAGCAATGCAGGGGGTATATAGCAGGCAAAACACGGCCAGACTCAGGCCCGCAAGGGGTGTAATAGCCCCTGCCAGCCCCGCTGCGGATCCGAAGAGCACGGACAGGGATCCGATTACCGCTTCCTTTTGCATGAATCCGGAGATAAGGGCAACCACGATACGCCAATCCCCAAATCCTAGCGGAGCAAAAAGACCCGCAAGAACTCCCGCCACGTGGGCAAGAATACTATCGGAAGAATCGGCAACCACGTTAAGGGCTGGGCTAAAGGTCTGCAGCACCCAGATAACCAGGGTGGCCAAAAAGATGACGGAAAATGCCCGCTTCAGAAAGTCCCAGGCCTTATCCCAAAGCAGATGCCCCACGTTCTTCATGTCGGGCAGGCGATAGTTGGGAAGTTCCATGACGAAGGGAACCGCCTCGCCCCTAAACAGGGTCCGCTTCATGACGGCGGCGCAGAGGATACCCACACTCACCCCCAGAACATAGAGAAACACCAACACCAGACCTGCGTAATCGGGAAAGAACGCGGCGCAGAGGAAGGCGTACACGGGAAGCTTCGCCGAACAACTCATGAAGGGGGTCAAAAGCACCGTCATTCTGCGGTCCCGCTCTGAGGGTAGAGACCGCGATGCCATGATGGCAGGAACGCTACACCCAAACCCGATAAGCATCGGCACGATAGAGCGGCCCGAAAGACCCAGTCGACGCAAGGGCTTGTCCATAAGAAACGCCACCCGGGCCATATATCCGCTATCCTCGAGGATGGACAGGAAGAAAAACAGCACCACGATAATGGGCAGGAAACTCACCACGCTTCCCACGCCAGAGAAGATGCCATCCATAACCAGGGATTGAACCACATCGTTTACCTGGCCTTCCATCATCCAGGACTCCACCACCCGGCCAAGGGCGCCAATCCCCTCTTCAAGCAGCCCCTGCAGCCAAGCACCAAACACGGAGAATGTGAGATAAAAGGTCAGAGCCATCACCGCAATGAAGGTAGGAATGCCCGTCCATTTTCCTGTGACAATCTGGTCAATCTTTTTGCTGCGAGCGTGTTCGGCGCTTTCCTGGGGCCTGACGACGGTCTCCGCGCACACGCGGTCAATGTATCCGTACCGCATGCTCGCAAGGGCGGCCCGTCGGTCGAGACCGGATTCATGCTCCATTTGAACCACGATATGCTCGATGGTCTGAATTTCGTTTGAGTCAAGGCCCAACTGACCACACAGCCGATCGTCCCCTTCGGCCAATTTTGAGGCGGCAAAGCGTAGCGGAATGCCCGTTGCCTGGCAGTGATCCTCAATCAGGTGCATGATGCCATGAATGCACCGATGCACCGCGCCGTTATGGTCCCAACAGGCACACAGGTCTTGCGCCTCAGGCCGCTCTTGAAAATGGGCCACATGCAGGGCATGGGCCATAAGCTCGTCAATTCCTTGGCCATTTAGGGCGCTGATGGGCACAACCGGAATGCCGAGCATGGATTCTAGCTGGTTGACCAGGATGGAGCCTTTGTTGCTGGACACTTCGTCCATCATGTTCAGGGCCAGCACCATAGGCACCCCAAGCTCCAACAGCTGGGTGGTTAGGTACAGATTGCGCTCCAGATTGGTGGCATCAACAATGTTGATAATGCCCTCTGGTTTGTTGGTGATAATAAATTCCCTGGTCAGAAGCTCTTCTGCGGAATAGGGGGAAAGGGAGTAGATGCCGGGCAAGTCTGCAATTTGGGCGTGAGCGTACTGTTTGACCTGGGCGGTCACGGCTTCCATGGTAACACCGGGAAAGTTTCCCACATGCAGGTTGGAACCTGTCAGACGATTAAAAAGCGTAGTCTTTCCGCTGTTCTGATTTCCCACCAACGCGAAAGTGAGCATCTGATCAACAGGCAGCGGGTGCTCCTGAGTTGAATCATGAAACCTGCCGGTTTCACCAAGGCCGGGATGCTCGGTCTCATGGGGATGCCCTCCAGGAAACCTGCCGTCATGGACGGGGCATCCGGTGTTCATAGTGTTGGCCGGACAAGTTGCGGCACATTCCGGGGCCTCAAGCACCTCAACCGCGTCACAATCTGCCAACCGCAGGGTCAGCTCATACCCATGGGTGCGTACCTCAACCGGATCTCCCATAGGCGCGTGCTTGACCATAGTAACCGCCGCCCCAGGAATGATTCCCATATCAAGCAGATGCTGCCGAAGCTTCTCCCCTCCCCCTACTTGGGAGATGACCGCAGTAGCCCCAATAGGCAGATGGCGAAGGGTCAAGATCCGCTGGGTTGCCACAGTGGCACTGCTACGGTCGGTCACGCAAATCCCCCTTTGAACTAGAACGGGGATTCCCGTCCCAGGGCACCTACAAAAAAGGACCCGCGTTTCCGCAGGTCCCTTAAGATTCATGGTCGGGTGAACAGGATTTGAACCTGCGACCCCTTGACCCCCAGTCAAGTGCGCTACCAAACTGCGCCATCACCCGATGAATACTGCGTCTCTCTGACGCGAAAATGTATATTACCCGTCTCCGCTCTCCAATGCAAGTGCCAATTTCTTCTTTTTTCAAATCTATTTACCCACAAGACGTCTCGGCTATAGCAGGGACACCAGCATTGCAGGGTACATGTGGGAATACCCATTGCAGGTTACATCAGGGACACCAGCATTGCCACAAGAGGGATAGTCACGATGGAAGCAATGGTGGAGATGAAAATCCCCTGGGTCATGACCTTTAGATTGCCCTCATAGCGCAGCGAAAGCATAAGGCCGTTAGTTGCTACCGGCATTGCCATGATCACTACCATGACCCCAAGAACAATGGAATGAGGAACAAAGGGTCTGCACACCACAAGGAGTAGCGCAGGTACCACAAGAAGCCTGATGGCGGAAACCAAAAACGCCCTCCAATTGCTAACCATTTCGCGGGGTGCGTATTTCGCAAGGCTCGAGCCGATGAGCAGCATAGCAGCGGGGGTGGTCATATTGCCCATGGCCTTGGACGCTTCGCCAATTATTGGGACATCATGCACCCCAATTAAGGCAAGGCACATTACAAGGCCGCTGGTAATCACCGCAGGGCTTGCCAGACGATTCAAACTGCCAAGAAGCTTCTCTTGTAAGGGTCGTTGATCGCCTGACACGAA
This sequence comes from Eggerthellales bacterium, assembly GCA_029101185.1. Classification (GTDB taxonomy): domain Bacteria; phylum Actinomycetota; class Coriobacteriia; order Coriobacteriales; family Eggerthellaceae; genus Slackia. Next base: position 25,213 of record JAQXQN010000054.1, read on the forward strand.
GAGCACGCCTACGGTGAACACGAAAATGTGGAAGGTGATGTTGAAAATCGCACCATAGAGCACCGCCTCAGACCCGAACACCACCTCAAGCACGGGAAAACCCATAAAGCCCACGTTGCTGAATGTAATCATGAACGAATAGGCTCCGCGTTCCGACTTTGGGGCCCTGATCAGTAGGGGCACGATGATGGCAACAATGATGACCAGTCCATATACAACAAAGGAAAGGCCGAGAATCTCAAGGACTATGGAACGCTCAGGGGCGGCAGTAGCGCAGAGGATGGAAGAGAGAATCATGCATGGCAGGGTCACGTCAAGAACGAGTCTGGTCAAAGAGCCATCGAAGGCATCGGTCATGATGCCGATCTTTCGGGCCACAAAACCAAGCACCACGCCAAAGGCTAGGACAATCATCTGGGAGACAACTGCGAGCACACTCATGAACCGCTCCATTGAACAATAATTGGGACACGTCATTACTACGCCCGGAGTATGTGTGCTCCGGGCGTGATGTTTTGAAATGCCATGATTGTAGTCGGGGAGTGTGGAGCCTATAGGGACTGGACGCATCGACATGCAATTACCATGCCTCAGGGGATTGAGCCAGACGCAATCGGGTACTATGGTGGGCACACAGAAAGTTCCAGTCACTGGAGAAGGAGACGCAATGCAAGACTACAAGGAGGAATTCATTGAATTCATGGTCGAGAGCAACGTGCTCAAGTTTGGCAGCTTCACCCTCAAGAGCGGCAGGCAGTCCCCCTTCTTCATGAATGCAGGGGCCTATGTGACCGGCTCTCAGCTCAAGCGTCTGGGAGAGTACTACGCCCGAGCCATTCATGACAATTTTGGCGATGATTTTGACGTGGTGTTTGGTCCTGCGTACAAGGGTATCCCGTTAAGCGTAGTAACCGCTATGGCCTATGCGGAGCTCTACGGCAAGGAGATCAAATACTGCTCTAACCGCAAGGAGGCCAAGGACCATGGTGAGGGGGGCAATCTGCTTGGTTACACCCTCAACGACGGCGATCGGGTGATCATCGTGGAGGATGTGACCACTTCAGGCAAGAGCATCGAAGAGACCTTCCCTATCATTACCGGTGCTGCGGACATCCAGGTTAAGGGATTGATGGTAAGCCTCAACCGCATGGAAGTGGGCAAGGGTGGCCAGAAATGCGCTCTAGATGAGGTTGCGGAGCTCTACGGATTCCCCACGGCCGCCATTGTCACCATGGCCGAGGTTACCGAGTACCTCCACAACCGTCCCTGCCAGGGTCGGGTGGTGATTGATGATGCCATTAAGGCGGACATTGACGCCTACTATCAGACCTACGGGGCAAAATAGGATACAGCCCTAGGGACCAATGCGTTGAAATGTTCCTAGGTTAGAGAAGCTTCACAGAGAGACGGCCGCACCCTCGTGAGAGTGCGGCCGTTTGTTTATATCGGGATTGAGAAAAGATACACAATCAAGTTTTGCACAACCCTGGCTTAGTAAAACTCAGGCTTTAATGACCGACTCATAAGGGAGGACACCGTTTCTTGAATGCCCTTCCCTTCCCAGACAATGCCTCTGACCACATCGCAGATGGGAAGTTCCACATCAAGACGCTTGGCGAGGGCACCAATGGTCTTGCAGGCAAGGGCGCCTTCCACCACCATGTGGGTCTGTGCCTTATATTCCTCAAGGGTCATGCCTTGGGCCATCTTGTAGCCAAAGGTGCGATTGCGAGAGTGCTCGGACATGCAGGTTGCAAGCAAATCGCCCATACCCGCAAGGCCCATACAAGTCACTGACTCGCCACCGCAGGCAATGACCAGCCTGCTCATTTCGGCTAGCCCCCGGGTCATCAGCAGCGCGGCCGTATTGTCTCCCAGGCCATACCCGTAGGAGGCACCCGTGGCAATTGCCACCACATTCTTGAAGGCAGCGCACACCTCCGCCCCAATGACATCTCGGGAAATATAGGTCCGAAATGTTGGACACCCGAAAACTTCTTGAAACAGGGCGGCGGTTGACTCCTGGGAGGATGCCACTAGAGTTCCCGCAGGGCGGCCAAGGATGACCTCTTCGGCATGGTTAGGACCGGTAAGCACCGCAAGCCTGTAGGCGCCGCCAAGCTCCTGCTCAAAAATATCCACAGGCAGCAGGCCAGTTTCCATCTCAACGCCCTTTGAGCAGATGACGATGGGGGTCTCAGGGCCCACTAACCCACAGAGTTCACGGGCAACATCCCGAAGCACGCTTGAAGGGGTGACCACGCACACCGCATCTGCATCCGTGACAACCTGAGCATAGGTGGGATAGGCCACCACCTTTTCATCAAGGACGGAATCGGACAAATATCGGCAGTTCACGTGGGAGGTGTTGATAGAATCGCAGACCTCCTGCTTTCTGGCCCAGATACGCACCTGGTGTCCATTGCGGGCAGCCAGGTCCGCAAGGGCAGTACCCCAAGAGCCGGCTCCAATTACGGCAAGTTCCATGACTCTCAAACCACCTGACTAAACCCGCTGACCGATTTTGCGCTCTGTGCCACTGCGGAGCCGTGCGATGTTCTCGCGATGGGCCCAGATGATCACCGCTACGGTTGCAAAGATGCAGGCAATGGCAATTGGGTTACCCCAATACACAACGGGAGTCATGATAGCAGCGGCAACCGCGCAGCACACCGATCCCAAAGACACATACTTGCTGAAGAAGACCACGGTGGCAAAGATGATCACCAGCACCACAAGAGGCACAATCCCAAAGGCCACGCCCAGGCAACCCGCGGAGCAGGCAATGCCTTTTCCACCCTTAAAATGGAGCCAGGGCGAGAACACGTGCCCTAAACAACAGCAGAGCACACATGCGGCTAAACAGATCTGCTGCCAGATGACAGGGTCGAAGGGAACTGCCCATCCTTGGTTTGCGGCACACCAGGCGCACAGCATACCCACAAGCCCCGAAAGGATACCCTTGGCGAAATCTAGTACGAAAACCATGTAGCCGCCCACTTTACCCAAGGCGCGAATGGCATTAGTGGTGCCCACGTTTCCAGAACCCACGGACCGCAGATCCCTATGATAGATGCCCTGGGAAATGATCAGGCCCCAGGGGACCGAACCCAGAAGGAAGGCGGCCACGAGACCAGCCGCAAGGAGGAGTACAGCCTGCATGAGGATTAATCCTTCTTCTTGAACTTCAGATTAATGGGCGTGCCCGTGAAATCAAAGGCGGAACGCATCCTGTTTTCCAGGTACCGCTCGAAATTGGAATTCACCAGGTCAGGATGGTTGCAGAAGAAGGTGAACTCAGGAGGGCAAATGCGGGTCTGGGTGACGTACTTGAGCCTGAGCATCCGCTTGCCCGACGATACAGTGTGACCAAATTCGCGAATTTCCTGGAGCCAGGAATTAAGACGAGAAGTGGTCAAGGTAGAGGAGAAATTGGCGTAAGCAGCGTCAATGGCATCCCAGATACGAGAGACTCCCTTACCGGACAGGGCGGAAATGGAAATAACCGGGGCATAGCCCACAAAGCCCATACGCTCTTTAATGTCCTCCCGCAGCTCGTTGAGGTCATCTCCGCAATCAACGGCATCGCGCTTGTTCAGCAGAATGATCATGGCGCAACCTCGCTCTGCGGCGTAACCCGCCACGCGCTGGTCCTGGTCGGTCAGACCAAGGGTGGCATCAAGAACCAGCAGCGCCACGTCGGCCCTATCAATGGCGCGCATGGCCCGGACAAAGCCGTAGTATTCAACGTCCTCGTTAATCTGGCTCTTCCTGCGAAGACCCGCGGTATCAACGATTACATAACGGGTATCATCCCGGATGATGGGGGTGTCAATGGCGTCTCTAGTGGTTCCGGCAACGTCAGAAACGATGGAGCGGTCCTGACCGATAAGGCGGTTGGTCAAGGAGGATTTACCCGCATTAGGCCTGCCGATGATGGCCACGTTGATGGTGGGCATGCTCTCGGTGGGATCCTCTTCTACAGGAATATCCTTAATGTAAGAGACAATCTCATCAAGGATGTCCCCGGTGCCGTTGCCATGGGTGGAAGAGATGGGCCAGGGATCGCCAATGCCAAGGCTGAAGAACTCCCAGGTGGGAGCCTCATCCCCTGGAGTGTCAACCTTGTTAACCGCAAGCACCACCGGCTTAGTGGTCCGCTTGAGAATCTGGGCTACCACCATATCATCGGGAACCATGCCGGTCTTTCCGTCCACAATAAAGACGATGCAGTCCGCTTCTTCGGCGGCCATAAGGGCTTGGTCTCTAATGGAACTCTGGAAGCGGTCATCATCACCGGACTCAATGCCACCAGTGTCAACAAGCATGAACTCCACTCCGCACCATTCGGCCTTATGGTAGGAGCGGTCGCGGGTGACGCCACGCATCTCATGGACGATGGCATCGTTTTTCTGGGCGATACGGTTTACAAAGGTAGACTTGCCCACATTGGGGCGTCCTACAACGGCAACAATAGGAAGAGCCATAGGTGATCCTCAATTCTTCTCGGGGGTCGGGCTGGCGTGAAAAGTAAGGTACGACGCTAGGACAACAGGGACAGCAGTTCCTGGAGCAGCGCGTCAATCTGACAGGGTACCACGGACACAGGCAGGCCACCTGCATCTCGAATATCCTCCACAGTCATATCGTCAAGGGTGACGCCGTCTTCATTAAGGACCACGTCGGGGATGACGATGTAATCCTCACTGCTGATGGCACCTGCGGCATACCCCTCCTGCATGGCGGCGGCAATATCGCAACCGCACAGCAGACCTGTCACATTCACATTGCCACCGAAGTAGCGGTTCTCAACAATCAAAGGGTGCACCCAAGGGGAAAGGGGGCTTGATGAAATAAGCTGCGCAAGCACGTATGTCTGGCATTGTCCCATCACCCAGTGAAGATGCAGCCCCTCCTCCTGAAGAACTTGGGCAAGGGCCTGCTGGCCCTGAAGGCTATTCTGCCACTCATCCACCTGGGAGCGTACGATGCCAATTCCGTCCTCAAACATGCTAAAGTCCCCGTAGTGGCTTGCGGGAGGCAGAGCATCAATAACCTGGGGACCAAACGCGTTAAGGTAGAACTCATCGGCCAGATATACCCAGGGATATCCCCGCTCGGCTAGGGCGTGACGCTGAAAAGGCTCCACGTCCTCAATCACCGCTGCAGCGGCGTCCGCTTCGTCAAAGCTTGCCGAAAACCTTTCTTGGTATTGGGTGAACCCGAGAGGCACGATGCCCACGTGGGTGATGCCATCCTGAAGATACGCCCAGGCTAGGGTCTGTTTGAGCACTTCGCCGTCATTAACGCCTGGCATAAGCACCACCTGACAATCCACCTGGATGCCTCCCTGCAACAGCCGGTTGAGCATCTCAAGGCCCCAGGCTGCGTGTTTTCCCATGATCTGCTGTCGGATTTGGGGATCCGTCGCGTGGAGGGAGACCCGCAGAGGAGAGACACCTCGGGAGATGATGGTATTGCAGTCCTCCTCGGAAAGGTTGGTTAAGGTGACGAAATTGCCCTGGAGGAAGCTGAGGCGCCAATCGTCGTCCCGCAGAATCAGAGTTTCTCGGCAATCTTGGGGAAGCTGGCGCATGAAGCAGAATATGCAGGCGTTTCTGCAGGTCTTGATTGCATCAAAGATGGCACCCTCAAAGGTTATGCCCCAGGACTCCCCTTCCTCCCGAAACAGCTCCACCTCTCCGCAATCCCCCTGCGTATCCATGTACGCTACCAGCATCTCGTCCCCATCGGAGTACCACTGCCAGTCAAGGATGTCGCAGATGGGGTTGCCGTCTACGGCAAGGATGGAGCAGCCTGGGGTAAACCCGGCATCATCAGCGGGGCTCAAGGGGTCCACGTGGGATATGATGCCTCCTGGAATGCAGGGCTTGCCAGGATAGTGGGGTGTTGTCACAGGTGCTCCTTACCAATGATGAGAAAAGCGGCCCGGTAAACCAGGCCGCGATGAACTGATGAACGCCGATACTACCAGCCGAAATACGCCGTGGGGTCAACCGCTGTACCGCTGATGCCGTCAGGGGAATTGACGTTAATCTGGAAATGCAGGTGTGGACCGGTGGAATACCCGGAGTTTCCTGAGACCATAATGGGCTGTCCTGCCGAAACGGACTGTCCTGCGCTTACCAGCAGCTGGGAGCCGTGTAGGTACCAGCTGACGATGCCACCGCCGTGGTTGATAATAACCGACATGCCGCCGGTTGAAAACCAGCCAGAATGGGACACCGTGCCGTCGGCCATGGCATACACGGTTTGATAATTACAGCTTAAATCAACCCCAAGATGGAAATCCCCCAAAGACCTCCAGCCGAAACCCGAAGTGATGTACGTTCCGGGAGCAGGGTTGCACCATCCGGATACCGAAGGTGCCGAGCTTGCGCCCGAAGAGGAGGAACCCTGGTTCTGACTCTGAGCAAGGGCTTGCTCCGCAGCGATGCGGGCCTCTTCCTCCTTTTTGCGAGCCTCCTCAGCGTCCATGCGCACCTGCTCAATCTCAGCCTGAGTGGCGGCAATGTCTTCAGACATGGCGTCGTACTCAGCCTGAAGGGCAGCTTGGGCAGCCTCAAGCTCTTCCTTTGCAGCCTCTGCAGCGGCCATTTCCTCAGCGGCAATCTGCTCTTGACGCTGGTATTCCGCATAGGCGTCCTGGGCCTCCTGACGGGCGGCCTTGGTCTCGGCGATAAGGGCCTCATCCTGCTGCTCTATACGCTCCATGGCGTCCCAGTTCTTCAGGAACTCATCAAAGGAGTTGGATCCGAAGAGCACATCAATGAAGTTAACCTGACCAGTCTTATAAATGCTTGCAGCACGGGAGGAAAGCTGGGATTGAAGCTGGGTAATGCGCTCGTTAGCAGCATCAATACGCCCTTGGGCCTCCTCCATGGAGGCAACTGCGGCGTCATGGGCGGCGATGGCCTGGTTATATCGGTCAAAAGCCGCGTTTACCTCTTCCTGAAGACTGGAGAGGCGTGCGGCCATCTCATCAGCCTGGGCCTGCATGGAAGAGAGTTGGCCTTCCATTTCATCGGCCTTCGCGTCTAGTTCATCCGATTCTGCTGCATAGGCAAGCCAGGGAAACATCATGGAGGCGCCGGTTACACCGAGCACCTTCAGAAAATTACGCCTCGTCCAACCACGCAACTGAGAGCTTTGTTCATTCATAGTCCGGTTGCTCCTGCGTATAGGTCTTGGTTTCTGATGGGCACTATTGTAACAGAGGAGGCGGGTAAAGACCCGCCTGCAAATTGATGCTACAGACTTTCCAGAAAGCAAACCACCGCCGAAATCTGATCATCCGGGGTTGAAGCCCCTGCGCTCACGCCAATGACCTGGCAATCTTCAAACCATTGAGGTTGCAGTTCCTGGCAGGTTTCCACGAAATAAGCCTTAGGGCAGTGTTGCTTGCAAATGTTGAACAGCTGAGTGGTATTAGAGGAGTTCCTGCCCCCCACCACTACCATGGCGTCAACGGTGCCTGCGAGCTCTGAGGCAGCATCCTGCCGTTGGCGGGTAGCGCGGCAAACGGTGTTTCTGGCTTCAAAATGTATACCCCGACGGGTAAGCTCATCCACAACCGCATCAAAGCGCTCTTTGGTCTGGGTGGTCTGGATGACTACCCCTACAGGCCCGTCAAGATGCTCGGGAATCTGCGAGGCAGAAGCCACCACCAACGCCTTATCCCCCGCATATCCGCAGATGCCCACCACCTCAGGGTGCACCGCCTTGCCCACCACAAGAACCGTACGACAGGCCTGAGCAAGCTGGGAGGCGGACCTTTGCACCTTGGCCACATAGGGGCAGGTAGCATCTACCAAGGTAAGGCCCCGATCATGAATATCCTGAATGACCTGGGGGGATACACCATGAGATCGGATGATGACCACGCCTTTGGACACTTCGTCAAGAGAATCAATGACCGTGATGCCTTGAGAATGAAGGTCAGAAACGGCTTCAGGGTTGTGGATCAGGGGGCCATAGGAGTAGACTTCGCCGTTTTCCTGGGCCGCCTGCAACGCCATATCGATGGCACGCTTAACGCCGTAGCAGAAGCCCGAATGCTTGGCCACACGCACCTGAGGCATGGCTAGCCCTCCTGGGAAAGTCGGGCGTTGCGCTCGGCGGTGAACTGGACAAGTGCCTCGGTGAAGTCTTGATCCTGGGGGAACAGTGCGGCCATGTCCACCTGGGTATTGGGCACGTCATCCCGCAGGGCGTAGCACTCCCGCATGACAAACCAGCTGGCGGCTTCAAGGCGGCAATCCTTGGGCATGAAGTCAAACTCATCAATGGTCACGGGGGCGCCGTAGACAACGGTGACCTTGGGGAAGTGTATGAATTTGCTGCCCGAGGGTTTGATTTTCTCCACGTTGCGGATGGTGGAAGGCACGAGGGGCGCCTTACCCATGCGGGCAATGAAGGCTGCCCCCGCATGGATGCGCATATCGGCGGTGCCCCTGCCCCGTCGGGTACCCTCGGGGAAAATCCCTACGATCTCCTGGCGTTTGAGCATGGCTGCTCCCCGCTTAATGGCTGATCGGTCCGCGGAATCCCGCTTGACGGGAAAAGCGCCCACATGGGAAGCCATCCACCCGGTGAAGCCCTTGGCTTTGTAGAACAGGTTCTCACGCGCCATGAACCTGATCATTTTCTCAGGCATCAGCGTGATCCACAGAAACGCCGGGTCAAGGGCGCAGGCGTGATTGCACACCACCACCGCGCCACGGGTACCAAAATACTGGCTGACGTGCTCCTTACCCTCACAGGAAAACCTGAAGGCAATACGAAACGCGGTTCCAATCACCGCATTAAACAGCCGACGAAGGAAATAGGGAATGTGGGGGGCCGTAGGGTTATGGGGATCTCGTGCTTCAGGCAGGTCCCAGAAACCTTCAAACTTATATGCCATTGCCGCTCCTAACCCTTTGACCTGGCCAGATCGCAGATGGTAGATACCACCTCTTCGGTGGTCATATGGGAAGAATCAAGCATGAACGCATCCTCAGCAGGCCGCAGCGGTGCCGCGTCCCGCTTGCTATCGGCCTCATCCCGCTTGATGATGTCAGCAAGCACTTCCTCAAAATCCACCGACCCAATCCCCCGTGCACGATTCTGCTCTACCCTACGGCGGGCCCGCTCCTGATTGGATGCGGTTAGAAACACCTTGACCTGGGCGTCGGGAAACACCACGGTACCGATATCCCTGCCCTCGATAACATAGTCCCCTGCCTGGGCGATACGCCGCTGCTGATCAAGCAGGGCACTTCTGACCTGGGGGTGGCACGACACTTTGGACACGGATTTGTCAATTCGAGCGGTACGAATTTCTCCAGTCACATCCACGCCAGAAATGAACACCTGCTTGGGAGAGGGGTCGTGGGCCTCATGGACAAAGGAGATGGGGCTTGATGCCGCTAATTGCCCCAGACGCTCTCCGTCCTCAAGGGAAATCCCCTGCTCAAGGGCCAGCCAAGCCACACTGCGAAACATAGCGCCCGTGTCAAGGCAGCAAAAACCAAGCTCTGTAGCCACCAACTTTGAAACGGTAGACTTGCCTGCGCCTGAGGGGCCGTCAATGGCAATAATCATATCGAAGCGTCCTTTCTCACAGGATGAAGCTGCAGATACTACACCGCAGCCTGCAGGGTGGCAACATCATGCATAAAACCCGGATAGGAAATGGCAACGGAGTCGAAATCCCCCACCACCACCTCAACGCTGGCGCACATTCCGGCTAAAGCCCAGGTCATGGCAAGCCGATGATCCGCCCCGGATTCAAATCTCGTGCCAGGAGCAACCTGCAGGCTTTTGCGTCCTTGGATGTGCAACGCATTGCCAATGCAGGTGGCCTCAACTCCCATCAAAGCCAATCCATCAATAATGGCCTGTGCCCTGTCCGTCTCCTTCACCCGAAGCTCGGAAACATCTTCAAAGACCGTCGCGCCACTGCACACAGAAGCAACCAGGGCAAGAATAGGGATCTCGTCAACCAGGGAAGCAATTTCAGACTCAGCCACGGTGGTGCCAGTTAGCTGCGGACTGTACTGTACAACAATGTCTCCATAGGGTTCTGCCCCGAGGGCCCCCGAGGGCTCAACACGAATCTGAGCGCCCATGCGCGCAAGCACGTTGATAAAGCCAATTCGAGCAGGATTGAGAGACACCTGGGTGAGACGAAGTGAACTTCCCGGCGTTATGGCCGCAGCGCAGCACATAAAAGCGGCCGAAGAAGGATCTGCAGGTACGCTCACGTCGCAGGCATGCATGCTCTGTCCCCCGTGCACCTGCGCCCAGCCAGGTCCATGCTCTACCTGAACCCCAAAGCTCGGAAGCATCAATTCCGTATGGTTGCGGCTGCAAGAAGGTTCAGTAACCCGGGTGGTGCCTGAGGCAAATACGCCCGCAAGCAAAACGGCTGACTTTAACTGAGCCGAAGCAACAGGCATCTGATACTCAATGGCATGGAGGTTTCCGCCCTGCTCACACAAGGGCAGCGTGCTGCGGCCTTCAGGTGAAAAGGCCGCTCCCATGGACTGAAGGGGTGTGAAGATACGAGCCATGGGTCTGCGTGAGAGACTTTCGTCACCGGTAAGCTGTGCTTGGATTGACCAGGGTGCCAACACCCCCATAAGCAGGCGCACCGTAGTGCCTGAATTCCCGCAATACAAAGGAGCATCTGGCTGGCGCGGCCCCTCATTCCCCCAGCCGGTGACGGTGCCCGCCAGACTCCCGTCAGGTTGCACGTCCAGTTGAACCTGAGCCCCAAGGGCCTGCACCACCGACATGGAGGAGCGCACGTCCTGGGAGTCAAGAACTCCATCCAGATGGGAAGTACCCTCAGCCATGGCGGAAAACAGCACGCTTCTGTGGGAAATGGACTTATCCCCTGGTACTTTAAGAGTGCCTGTTAAGGGGGCGGATAAGGGCTTAATGGGGGTATATATGGTCTGATGAGTGGTCACGCTACATCCTATCTTCTTTTTCTGCTGCGGCTAGATGGGCCTTTGCGGCATTAGTAATCTGGGCCTCTTCCGAAGGGGTTAAAAGACGCCAGCACCCTTCCTTAAGCCCGTGCAGGGTCAATGGACCAAACTGGATTCGCTCCAACTCCACCACGGGATGCCCGACAAAACTCATCATGCGTCTCACCTGGCGTTTTCTTCCCTCATGGATGGTAATCCGCAGTTTGGTGGCACAATGAGAGCGCTCAAGGATCTCCACCTGGGCTGGCAGGGTCATGCCGTCATCGAGCAGCACCCCTTCCCGCAAGCGCTTAACCTCCTGGGCGTTGAGAAATCCGTCCACCCGTGCGATATAGGTTTTGTCCACATGGTGCCTAGGGTGCAACAGACCGTTTCCCAATTCTCCGTCGGTTGAGAAGAGCAGCAGACCCGTGGTATCCAGGTCAAGCCGCCCGATGTGAAACAGACCGGGGAACTGGTCAACTGGAACAAGGTCTGCCACGGTTGGTCTTCCCTGAGGGTCGCTCATGTTGGTAATGTAGCCACTGGGCTTGTTGAGCATGATGGTCACCGCTCGCTCGGCGATAGAGCAGAGCACGCCGTCAACACGGACCTGGTCCGTGCGGGGGTTCACCTTGCTACCAAGTTCTGTGACAACCAATCCGTTAACCGTCACCCTGCCTGAGGTCATAAGGGTCTCTGACCCTCGCCTGCTTGCCACCCCTGCCCGGGCTAGGTATTTCTGGAGCCTCATGAGGTCGGCAGGCTCCTGCACCTCACCGTGCTCCATCATTGCTGCTCCTGAGAAACCTGCCATACGGATTCAGGCGCTCCGCTCACCGAAGCCGCATAGAACGCGTCAAATCCTTCCTGAGACGCCACGTCAAAGGAAAGGGATTCATCCTCAAGGGAAAGCTGCCCTGAATCAGGAAGGGCATCCTGATCAACAACCGCACGGGTCACGCCAAGCCGGGCAGCGATGAGTTCTCTGGTTTGCTGGTCAGGGGCGTATTCCATGATATCAGGCAACTGGGCAGTGCTTGCTAGCCCAAACTTCTCAAGAAACAGCCTGGTGGTGGCATACAGAATGGGTTGTCCAGGTGAGTTTTCCCTACCGGCTTCCTTGATCAGTCCCTTCTCCACAAGTGAGGAAATTGGGCTATCGGAGTTTACGCCTCGGATTGACACGATGCCGTTGCGGGTGATGGGCTGGTTGTAAGCAACCACCGCCAAGGTCTCAAGGGCCGCCTGAGACAATTTGCGGGTGTCCATGGAACGCACGTACCCCTCAATGAGGGCATGGTGTTTGGGATGGGTGAACATGCGCCAGCCCCCTGCCACCTCCCGCAGCTGGATGCCACTATCTCGGTTGGCGTAGGACTCCGCAAGCCCATGGAGAGCGTCAATCACGTCAGATACGTCCACTCCCACCATATCCGCAATGGCAAGGGGGTTTTGGGGCTCTGCGCTTACAAACAGCAACGCCTCAATCTGTCCGGACAGATCCGTGCCAATCATGCCCACTCCTCCAGTTCAGAATCCTCGAGCACTAACTCACCAGAGCCCTCAACATACGAAATAACAATATCCCCGAAGGGATCCTCCTGCACAAGCTCAACCATGGAGCGTTTATACAGTTCCAAAACGGCCAGGAAGCTGACCACCTTCACAGGAACGCTGGACGCTTCGCCAAGCAATTCTGAAAACATCATCCGCTTGCGGGTTGCGAGCCTTTGATGAATGGCCCGCACATGGGTCTCAACGGGGATGGGCTTCGCGGCGATATGTTCGCTTTCAAGCAGCACCACCTCCCTGCGTGCCATGGCTCGGGCGCACAGAAAGGCCAGGCTATCAAGGGTGACCCCAGAGAGAAAGTCAACAGAGAGGTTTGAGAACTCCTCGTCGGGGCCCACCCATCGCCCATGGATCTTGGATTCCAGCTCATAGCGAGCACCCAGGGCCGCCGCCGCATTCTTGTACTGTTTATACTCCAGAAGACGGTTGACCAGGATATCCCGGGCCTCAGAGGGCGAAAGGTCCTCAAGCTCCTCTTCAACCTCGTCTGCATCCGAAGGAATCAGAGAAGTGGCCTTTATCTCAAGCAACGTGGCCGCAACCAGCAGAAAGTCTGAGGCAACCTCCAGGTCAAGATACTTGATCCGCTCCACGTAAGCCAGATACTGATCCACAATCTGGGTGATGGAGATGGATCCGATGTCAATGCGGTCTCTACTCACCAGGTAGAGCAGCAGGTCGAAGGGACCTTCGAAGTTATCCAGTCGCACACGATACGCCATGGGTGCTCCTACAGCCCCGCAGGAAGAAGCAGCGACGCAAGGCTGCCCGCCGTTGCATTCAGGTATATGCCAATAGGATTGATATGAAGGATGTAGGGGACCAGAATCACCACCGCCATGAAGATGGGAAGGGCGTATGCCTGAATCCGATAGTAAGAAGCCAGCTGCTTATTGGAGAGGAACAGGGCAATAACGCTTGAGCCATCAAGTGGCGGAATGGGAATGAGGTTAAAGAACATGAAGTACAGGTTAATCCGAATAAAGGTAGGAAGAAACACCAGATAGAAGACGGAAAAGACCAGCGATCCCCCAAGTCCCGCTGACATAAGAGGACTAAAAAGCCAGACAAGGGCTGCTCCAATAAGTGCCATGACCAGGTTTGCCGCAGGTCCGGCAAGCCCAACAATGGCCTCACCTTTCCTACGGTCCTTGAAATACAGCGGGTTATAGGGGACCGGTTTGGCGTACCCGAATACCGGACCTCCCATGAACATAAGGATGGCAGGCAGGATGACGGTACCAAATGGGTCAATGTGTCTCAGGGGGTTGAGACTCAACCGCCCTTGGGACCGTGCCGTGGGATCTCCGAGCTTACTTGCGGCAAAGCCATGGGCCACCTCGTGAAACACGATGGCGGGAACAAAGCTGAGCACCTGGCAGACTATGAAGATAACGGTAATGTTCATAACTCAGACATTCTACCTCATGGCAACCCTGGCAAAAAAACCAGCGGCAACCTTACACCAAATGGGGAAAGCCCATCTGCTGGAGAGCCTCATAGGAGGCCACGGCAACCGCGTTGCTCACATTCAGGCTGCGCTGATTCTCGCACATCGGGATACGCACACACCTCTGCTCGAAATCGGCAAGCCACCGCGAATCAAGCCCGCGGCTTTCCCTGCCAAACACCAAATAGCAACCAGGGACATAGGATACCTGGTCAAAACGACGAGTGCTTTTACCGGTAAATAGAAATAGCGAGTCTTCTCCGTGCTCCTGGAAAAATTTCTCGGCGCTAGGCCAATGGCGGATCTCCACGTCATCCCAGTAATCACATCCACTGCGCTTGAGATTGCGCTCCGTCAGCCGAAACCCCATAGGCTCCACCAGATGCAGATGCGCGCCAATGCAGGCGCAGGTTCGGGCGATGTTGCCCGTATTTTGGGGTATCTCAGGCTCAACCAGCACGATATTGAGGATACCTTCCCCAGCCTCCACTACATCATCTCCTTCTGACGACGCATCTCCTCTTCCAGCTCCTCGGATAGCTCCAGCCACTCCTCCTCAGCTTCCCCGAGACGCTTCTTAAGCATGGCATGCTCTGCGATGGCATCACTAGAAGCAGACTCGTTGATGTAGAAATCCGGATCCGCCATAAGCGTAAGCAATTCTTCAAGCCGCGCGGAATCCTGGGCGATCTGCTTATCAAGAACAGCAAGACGCTGCCGCTGGTTTTTCAGCAACGCATAGGCACGATTACGAGCCTCTGCCTCTTTGCGTTTCTGCTCCTTGCTCTTAGGGGCGCTCTCTTTTGCCGCGGTCAACCCCGCACCAGCCGCAGAAGAGCCACCAGCTGCCCCCTTTACCTGAAGGGGCGAAGCGCCCTGAGCGCCACCTTGACCCTTGGCCTGAGTCTCGGGTTTTGATTGGGAGGTGGCTTTTGCCAGTGATGCCGCCTTGGCCTTGGTTCTGGAGTCCTTAGTATGGGTTGCACCCTCCGGTTGGTTCAAGAAGTCCTCAATGCTTGCGGCAGAAAGGTCCTTGCCTTGTTCAAGCTGGCCGGACTTGAACAGATAGTAATCATAATCACCATCGAAGACCGTGACCCTGCCAGGCTCCACATGGACAATTCTGTTAGCGACGGACCTGATAAGATGGCGGTCGTGAGTAATCAGGACAATGGTGCCCTCAAACTTATTCAAGGCCTGCTCGAGCACGTCCGTAGAGGCAATGTCCAGGTGGTTGGTGGGTTCGTCAAGACACAGCAGGGGCCGTGGCGCCACGAGCATCTTTGCCAATGCGAGCCTGCACTTTTCGCCACCGGAAAGCACGCTGATGCGCTTATCCACAGCGTCATTCTCAAACAGGAAGGCTCCCAGAAGGTTGCGCACCTGGCTTTGGGTCCAGCCTGGAGCAACCTTGTCCAGTTCCTCAAACACGGTGTTGCCAGGGTAGAGCTCATCAAGCTGGTGCTGGGCGAAATAGGTCTTGGACACGTTCACGCCGTATTCGATGGTGCCGCAATCGGGGGCAAGCACCCCGGCAATCATCTTAAGCAGCGTGGATTTTCCTGCGCCATTAGGGCCCACTAGGGCAACCTTCTGGCCCCTGAACAGGGACAGGTCAAAGTTATCGTAGACGTGTTTCTCCCCGAAATGCTTGGTGACTCCCGTCAGGCGAACCACCATGTCACCGGTGCGGGGAGGCTGGATGAAGTTGAACCGCACGGACTTGCGTTCCTGGGGGACCACGATGCGCTGGATCTTCTCAAGCTTCTTAACCCGGTCCTGGACCTGCTTGGCCTTGGTGGGCTTATAGCGAAACTTTTCGATGAAGGCCTCCATGTGGGCAATCTCTTGGGTCTGCTTTTCTGCGGCCTGTTTGATGCGCTGGAGATTCTCCTCACGTTGACGCAGATAGGATGAGTAATTTCCCTTGTAGAGCTGAATCTGGCCGTTATCGATCTCCGCAATCCGGTCCACCATGTTGTCCATGAAGGCCCGGTCATGAGAGACCACTATAACCGCACCCTCATAACCCCGCAAAAAGCCTTCCAGCCACTTGACGCTTTCCAGGTCAAGATGGTTGGTGGGCTCGTCAAGGAGCAGCAAATCAGGCTTGCGAATCAAAAGCTTGGCAAGGGCGATGCGCATCTGCCAGCCACCGGAGAACTCGGACGTGAGCCGTGCCATGTCCGCTTCGCCAAATCCTAGGCCAAAGAGTACGGACCTGACCTGGGATTCCAGGGCGTAACCTCCCATGGACTCATACAAGTCCCGGGTGCGGCCGCACTGGGCTAGCTGCTCAGGGGTGGGGTTGGTGCCAAGATTTGCCTCAAGCTCATGGAGCCGCCGCTCAAGATTGAGAATCTCGGATTGGGAGGAAATGACCTCCTCAAAGATGCTGCGATCCTCCATCTCGATGGCTTCCTGCTCAAGGTAGCCAATCTGAGCGCCCTTAGCGAAGACCACCTGGCCTTCATCGGCGTACTCGTGGCCGGTGATGATCTTGAGTAAGGTGGTCTTTCCTGCGCCGTTAGGGCCCACAAGGGCCATGCGATCGTGGGCCACGATGCGCATGCTGACATCGGAGAACAGGACCCTGCCTCCAAAACTTTTGGAGATGTGTTCAAGCTGCATTATCATGTTTGTCACCAATCAGGCAGGACTACCAGTGCACAATCACCGGGTCTCCCACCTTCACCAATTCGTATAGTTCAGCTGCCGCATCCAAAGGAAGATTGACGCACCCATGGCTTCCCGCCCAGGTGTAGGCCTGGTTATTACCCCAGTAGGAAGCAGCCTGCCACGTGGCGTCGTGAAGGCCGTACGTGTTTCCCTTGAACGGCATCCAGTAGTCAACAGGAGATCGGTACTCAGGTTCACCAGTCTCAGGATCCTTCTTACCCACCAGCACGATGTTGGTCTGCTTGGCCTTAAGCCAATACAAACCCGTAGGGGTGTTGCTCTTGCCATCGGGAAGGCCAGTGATTACTGGAGAGTCCCAGAGCACTTCCCCATCGGCATTAATGTAGTAGGCCCACTGCTCAGACAGATCAACATCAATATAAGCCCCCCAGTCCTGGCCGATGGCAGTCCAGCCGTTGCCGTACTCCACGCAGTCAATATAGACATCGCCGGTAGTGCCGTTGACAATAGATTCGAGAATGGTTTCCTCTACCACGCTCTCATCAACCACCCAACCATAGTCTCCACCACTCGCGGTAACCTCTTTCCCGTCGGGGCGGGTATAGGTGCGCTCAGAGCCGATGGTGTTCAAAGAGTCAGCAAACGCGGAAACCCATGACTTCATAGCTTCACTATCAAGGGTGGGGACCCCAGTTTCATCAAAGGAGATCCACGTACTGATGAGATTGCCGTTAATCTCCTGGATGACCATGTCCGAACCAGCTACCTTGAGGGTGAAGTTGCACGTGATCAAAGCGTTCGCGTCTGAGGCGCTTTTCTGGAGGCCCTCATCCTGGGATGTGAGAACGGGCTGAAGTATGTGCTCGGAAGTCAAGGGGACGGAGGATTCCAGATTGGTGATGGACTGAAGGCATGCCGAAAGGACCTTCTCAGGATCTAGCTGGGTTCCCACCACCTCTCGGGCCACCTCATACTGAAGACTGGACTTATTATAGAAGACGTAGGCGTCCTGGGATGGCTCCGCGGATTGGTTGAAAGCTCCCACCTCCCGATACACCACATCTTGGAGAGAAGTTTTACTTGAGGAGAATTCCAGGAAGGAGGACACGTCATGATCCTCAAATAGAGCGACAGGCCAGATCCAGGCGTTCTCGGAATCAAGGGCGGTAGCGCTCACCTTCAACGAGTCCACCTCAATACCGCTGTCTTGTGAGTCAATGGTGAAGTCAAGCCCCTGCCCTGACACATGAAGAGTGAAATCCCGCGCAATCGTGTCAATCTTTCCCGAGGCTTCCGACACGGTATTCAGAGACAGATCCAAGCTGCCCATGGTGGTATTGGGAAAGAAATGGCTCATAAAGTAAATAGCGCCGCCCACGTAAACGCTGGCAACCGCAGCCGCTAGCACGCCGAGCCCAATGATTAGGCCCTTATGGACGGGACGGGATTTCTTGACCTCAAATGCAGGGGCAACATGAGACTGGCTTGACTCTTTGGCCATGTCTGTACGGGAATGCTTAGCCACGATTATCAATAACTCCTACAAGGACGGTATATGTACATGCAATTACTGGAATTGCGCATAGACCGTCTCAGTATATCAATGCTGGAATTCCCGTGAACAGGAATACCGCCAGCGGAGAAACTCCACAAGGCTTTGCCATCTGCCACATTGATAACGTCGAGGTGTTCCATGGGACACCTTGCCAACAAGCCCGAAAGATCAGGGTACAAAAAAAGACCGACACTGCCGGTCTTTTGAAGAATCATGGCTCCCCGGGTAGGACTCGAACCTACAACAACTCGATTAACAGTCGAGGGCTCTGCCATTGAGCTACCGAGGAATAATGGTGGTCGCTACAGGATTTGAACCTGTGACCCCCGCCGTGTGAAGGCGATGCTCTACCGCTGAGCCAAGCGACCAAGTGCGCCGAACGCAAGTAGATATATTATCCATTTCCACGTTCGGAATCAAGAGGGAATTTCAAAAAGTTTTGGTGGGCCCAGCAGGGCTCGAACCTGCAACCAAGGGATTATGAGTCCCCTGCTCCGCCATTGAGCTATAGGCCCACAGGGGCGTTATTCTATCCCAATTATCCTTAGGCACAATGGGGATATTGACGAATTTACAATACCCGCACGCGGCACTCACCCCTACCCATGCGCGACTCAGCCGATACCCAGCATCTAGGGACGCTTCGCTAAGGTATTACTCAAGCAGCCCCAACGAGGCATGGGCATCACGCAAATCTCGAAGCTGGGCCTGCATGAGCACCACCTTGCGGTACTCGGTATCGTATTCCTCCTCGCTCAGACGCCCCCCTTCCTCTTTAAGCGTCCTGGTGACCTCGAAGATGGATTCCTCAAGGTCTCCCATGGCAATCTCCTCAAGTAGGAACTGGGCCAAAACCTCCGTGGGCACGTCGTCGCGGACCTGAGAGGCGGTAAGAATATGGGAGGCGGCGGGATACAGCGCAGACACACTCATAAGCAGACTTGCGCTATCCTGGGTGGGATCCGCCTCTAGGGCATCAAGGATGTATTTGGACAGGGCTTCATGGGCGGGATCGTGCCAGGTGGTGGTCATCAGCACCGACGCCGCCCCAAAGGCAACCTCAGGTTGGGCGATACACAGGCACAACAGCTCCCGTTCTATCCCCAATCGTTGGCGCTGCTTAGCCGTCAAAGGTGCCGTCTGAACTGCAGGTGTGCCCATGACGGCAGATCCCTCGCTGGCATACTGCTCCGAGACGAGATTGCTCTGAGCAGGCACCGAGGACGCATCCTCCATGGCCATAACCCGCGGCACCGGCGTTTTCGCTAGCCGCTCTATAACGCTGGAAGGCTCCACGAGCAGCCTGTCAGCGATATATCCTGCGTATTCCTGGGCCATGAGGGACTGCTTGATAGGGGCAAGCAGCTCCAGGCACTCCTTTAGGGCCACGCCCTTTTGCCCGTAATCCTTTAGGTCAAAGCGGGAGAGTTTGCGGTCTATGGCATAGCGCAGCAATGGCGAAGCGTCCTCAAGCAGTTGATTAAGTGCGTCCACACCCCGCTGGATCACAAAATCCGCCGGGTCAAGCCCATCAGGCAGCGTCACGGCGCACAGCTGTATCTGAGAGCGGCCCGCCTCAGGCAGCATGCTCTCATCAAGAAACTTTGCCGCGCGGTCACAGGCCCGCTGGCCCGCCTCGTCTCCGTCAAAGAGGTATACAATGCGCCGCTTCGCATGACGGGACAAAGCCCGCACATGCTGCTTGGTCAGAGCGGTGCCTAAGGTTGCCACCACGTTTTTCACCCCCGCCTCGTGGAGGATGATCACATCCGTGTACCCTTCGACAATAATCGCGGTACCTGTTGCGGCCATGGCGCCCTTGGCCTTTTCTATACCGTAGAGGACCTCGGATTTATGGAAAATGGCGGTCTCTTGGCTATTGAGGTATTTGGGCTCACCTTTACCTACCACCCGTCCGCCAAAGGCGATAACCTCTCCGTCGATGTCGCGGATGGGAAACATGATGCGGTTAAAGAACCGGTCTTTCACCTGATTGATGGAGTAGGTTACCCCATCCCTTGAAGATCCGCCCGTTCGTGTATCCCGCAAGGGGGCAAGAGCCACGTTTGCCTCCACCATCTCAGTGGGGGTAAAGCCCAATGAGGAAAGATGCCTGATCAGGCTGCCCTGGCCTGGGGCAAAGCCCAAAGTCCAATCCTTGGAGACTTTTGAGCCAAGGTCCCGAGCCCCCAGATATCTGCGAGCTTCTTGGACCGCCGAGGAGCGCCCCCGCATCAGCTGAGTATGATAAAACTCGGCGGTGGCATTGCACACGTCTTTAAGCCGAGCCTTCTTACCTCGGGAGATCACCGTTGCCGCATCTTCGGTGAGCTCAATGTTGGCACGCTTCGCCAAATCCCTGACTGCATCTAAGAATCCCACCTCATCACGTTTCATGACGAAGCTGAACACGTCGCCCCCCTGACTACAGCCGAAGCAATGCCACAGCTGGGTGTTGGGGTCAATTTTGAAAGAGGGGGTTTTCTCGCCGTGGAAGGGGCAGCAGCCCCAGAAGTCACGGCCCTTCTGCCGAAGGGTCATGCGTTCTGCAGCAATGGACACAAGGTCGCTTGCCTCTCGGACTCGGCGGATGTCGTCGTCGGAGATTCCCGCCACAGCAACTCCTTACAGGTTCTCCCGGGCCCAGGCGATATAGCCCTGCACCGTGGGTATCAGCACGTCAAGGGACTCAAACTTAATCAGATGATTGATGAAGTGAACTGGCTCCACGCGGATGGTTGCACCGTAAATGTCATCGTGGAAATCCAGGATGTGGGCTTCACAGATGGCCGAGGCGTTTTCAAAGGAAGGAGCAACGCCCATAGACATGGCGCATTTGTAGCGGATTCCATCAACATACACATAGGACCCGTACACGCCGTCAGGAATAACCCGACGCATATCCTCAAGCATAAGATTTGCCGTGGCAAAGCCCATATCAGCCCCTTCGCCCCGGCCCGCCACCACCTGGGCGGAAAAGGAGTAGGGACGCCCCAAGAGATCGTTTGCCTGAGTGATGTGCGCCTCCTGCAGCAAACACCTGATGCGGGTTGCGGAAATTGGGCCCCCATCTGCGCTCTTGAGATCATGGGCCATCACCTCTACCCCGCAGTCCTTGCCCCAATAGGCCAGGTCATCCACGTTGCCGCTAGCCCGCCTGCCAAAACGGAAATTGCTACCCACGTGCAGATACGCGGGAACGCATCCGCCAAAGGTGGACTCCAGAAAATCCCGTGGGCCCTGGGAGGAGAACTCGGGGGTGAAGGGAAGCACCACCACCGCATCAACACCGGTTTGGGAGAGTGCCTCAAAACGCTCCTGATTGGTCATGAGTTTTTTAAGCCGGTCCGCATGGAACCGCTCGTCAGGGTCAATATCAAAGGTGAGGGCAACAGAACGCCCCCCTGTCTCATGAGCTGTGCTAATGGCCTGATCAATTAGGAACCTATGTCCCAGGTGCACCCCATCAAAGACGCCAAAGGCCACGCTTGCCCCTGACATAAGCCCCATCTCAAGAGCCCTGTCCTTGTCAAACACCTTGTCCACGAAGCA
The DNA here is from genome assembly GCA_029101185.1 of Eggerthellales bacterium. Taxonomy (GTDB): domain Bacteria; phylum Actinomycetota; class Coriobacteriia; order Coriobacteriales; family Eggerthellaceae; genus Slackia. The sequence continues at coordinate 46,964 of JAQXQN010000054.1, forward strand.
CTCCTTGAGAGAACACGCAGGCGGGCACCAGACCCGTGCGTTGCTGTTGATACGTATACAATGCCTGCAGGGTGTTACCGTACACCAATGACACCATCTGCCCATCCTGCAGGTCTGAGCATAGGGGCCGCGCACCGCGACGAGGGCCACAGTCCGCTTCGTCAACCCTACGAGGGGCTTGATAGAAGGTCAAGGCCCGGGCAGAAAGCTTCTGACCGCAGAGCACCGCACGCTGCTGATCATCGGTGAGGAATGCCATAGGATACCCCAGCAGATACACCGGGTCTAGGGCGCAAGAAAGGCCATGCTGCTCGAGCTGCTCAAGGGTGACGCAATCCGTGATATCCAGATTTCCAGATGAAATGCGACGCAAAGCAGACACATGAGCAGCGCTACCCAGGGATTCACCCAGGTCGCGTGCAATAGAGCGTATGTAGGTCCCCTTTGACACGGACAACTGCAAATCCCAGCTGAGACATCCCTGCTCTATCTGGAGGGATTTGAACTGGGCGTCATAGATCTCAATTTCTCGGGCAGGAAGGTCAAAATCCTTACCCTGTCGCGCCGCCTCATAGGCCTTCACGCCGTTTTTCTTGATTGCAGAATACAGCGGCGGAACCTGGGATTGTTTACCAATAAGAAAGGCAGTGCGCACCCCGGCCCATTGCGGGTCATATGCCTCCTCAGGCACAGACGCGCGCCGGATTACTTCGCCCTCAGAATCATCCGTATCCGTGGCGGACCCAAAGGTCACTCGGACCTGGTAGGTCTTATCATGGAGCACCATATGGGCATCAAGCCTGGTGGCAGCACCTACACACAGGGCCATAGCACCACTTGCCAGTGGGTCAAGGGTGCCCGTATGACCCACGCGCCGCTCTCCGAAGATCCTCCGGACCCGATTAACCACGTCGTGGGAGGTCATGCCAGAGGGCTTGTCAACCCCCATCACGAAGCACAGGCCGCTTTCGCCCCGCTTTGCACCCATTACGAAATCCGCCCTTCAACCAGGTCATCAAGGTAGCCGGCAATAACCTCAAGGCACTGTTCCATACTTCCCTTGAAGGTGAAGCCCGCAGCCGCTCGATGTCCGCCACCCCCAATCTTCCTAGCAAGCACGGATACATCCAGAGCGTCATCCTTAACCCTCAGGCTGCCTCTGACCACGCCCTCCTGATCGCGAAGGACGCACACCACTCGAACAGCTGCCAGGCTGCGCAGGGTGTCAATCAAAGGTTCCGCATCCGCCTTTACCGCCCCGAACCTACGAAACTCCTCCGCGGTGACATAGGAGTAAGCCCACTGCCTGCTTGGGGAATAGTGGATGCGGTCAATCATGACCCCTTCAAGCTGCAAGGAAGGCATAGACCGAGACTGATACACCTCCTGGGCACACACATCCGGCCGCGCCCCCGCAGCAGCCATCTGCGCCGCATACGCAAAGGCCGCAGCCGTAGCGTTCTGGTACTGGAACCTGCCCGTGTCGGTCATCAGGGCCGTATAGGCGCAATCCGCCATGGCAGCGTCGGGCTTAACCCCAAGGGCCTTGACCAGATCCCACACCAGCATGCTAGCAGAGGGGCTATCAGGATCAATATAACGATAATCCCCAATCTGCACCACGCTCGGGTGGTGGTCTATGACGAAGCGTACCGCGCATGCATCATGAAACTGAGCCGCAGCGCCCATGCGTTCCGTATTGGGCACATCCACAGAGATAAAGGCTTCGGGCAGGGATGAATCCTGGGATGATCCCTGGGGGAAGTCCTGAGAAGAGTCCTGGCATGCGTCCCAATACTCCTGCGCTCCCATGAGCTGGGAGAAACCAGGAAGAAACCTGAGCCCAAGCTCAACCGGATCCGCCGTGGCAAGAACGCATTGAACCCGTTTACCGCAGGCCTCAAGGGCCCGACTCAGGCAAAGCATAGAGCCGAGGCAATCCCCGTCGGGATTCACGTGGCCGCAAATCACAAAGGAGTCATGGGTGAGGATTTCGGATGCCAAATTCTCGAGGGTAGTATTGGTGGAGGGGTCGAGAGTCATGGCTACTCCTCAGAATCCTCAGCCTCAAGGGCCTCCTGCTGCGCTAGCTCGGCAGCCTCAAGGATCTCTTGCTCGGCGCGAAGCCGGGCAGATTCCCTGTTGCGGGCGGCATCATTGGCCAGGGCCTCAGAGATTTGCTGGGCAACGTCAACGGAAGGATCAAGGATAAACCGCAGCTCAGGAGTGACCCTCCAGGAAAGTCTGCGGCCCATAAGGGAGCGGATCCTTCCCGCTGCTGCCTTGAATCCCTCTTCAACCTCCTGATAGGAATCAGGGCTCGCGGTGTAGTACACGTTGCAGTAACTGCGGTCGTAGCTGACCTCGCACCCGGTGAGGGTTACCAGAGAAAGCCGAGGGTCAGACACCTCAAAGAGCAAAATGGTGGCCAGCACCTCTCTGGCCTGCTCGTTTACCTTTCGGTTAGCGTTTGACTGCTTCAACGTGGCCTCCTTTCAAAATGCCCGAGGGCCGCAGGGCACTCGGGCACGATTCATCTCGGTTACGGGCTTGGTGCCCGCTGGCTATCAGCTTTGAGGTGGCGAAACGTCCAGGACGCTTCGCCCTATACATGGATACCCTAGACGGTACGCTCCACTTCCTCCACACGATAGCCCTCGATGTGGTCGCCCACCTTGATGTCCTGGTAGCCGTCCACGCCAATACCGCACTCATAGCTCTGCTTGACACTCTTGACATCGTCCTTGAAGCGGCGCAGAGAGGAAATCTTACCCTCAAAGATGACCGTGTTCTCACGAACGATGCGCACCTTGTCGTCTCGGGAAATCTCGCCCTCCAGGATATAGCAGCCAGCGATGTTGCCCACTCGGGGAACACGGAAGACATCGCGGACCTCGGCGATACCAGTATCCCGCTCCACAATCTCGGGCTTGAGCATACCCACCCGAGCGGCGTTAATTTCCTCAATGGCCTGGTAAATGACGCGGTAGAGGCGGATGTCCACCTTCTCATGCTCCGCGGCCTTGCGCGCGCCTGCGGTAGGACGCACGTTAAAGCCGATAATGATGGCATCGGAGGCGGCTGCCAGGGTCACGTCAGTCTCGGTCACGCCACCCACCGCGGAATGGATGATGTTGATCTTGACCTCGGACTGGTCCATCTTGGAGAAGGCGTCGCGCAAAGCCTCGATGGAGCCTTGCACGTCTGCCTTGACCACCAGGTTCAGCTCGGAGGTACCCTCCTCGATGCGGCTGAACAGATCATCCAGGGACATGTGGCTCTTGGCCTCCTGAGCGGCCAGGCGTGCACGCAGGGCACGCTCCTCCGCCAGCTTGCGGGCGTCGCGCTCATCCTCGAAGACCCGAAACTCGTCACCAGCGGTGGGCACGGAGTTCAGGCCCAGGATCTCCACGGGATCGGCGGGCAGGGCCTTCTTGGCATGGTTGCCCCGAGGATCAATCAGGGCACGGACGCGGCCGTAGCTGGTGCCGGCAACCACGGTGTCGCCGGGCTTGAGGGTGCCGCGCTGCACCAGGACGGTGGCAACGGGGCCCCGACCCTTGTCCAGGTTCGCTTCGATAACGAAACCAGAAGCCGGGGCATTGGGGTTTGCCTTCAGCTCAAGCACATCGGCCTGCAGCAGAATGGTTTCAAGCAGCTCGTCAATGGCGATACGCTTCTTGGCGGACACGTTGACGAACATGTTCTCGCCGCCCCACTCCTCGGGAACCACACCGCGGTCAACCAGCTCGTTGCGGACGCGGTCCGGGTTAGCGCCCGGCTTGTCAATTTTGTTCACCGCAACAACGATAGGCACGTTTGCCGCCTTGGCATGGTTGATGGCCTCAACGGTCTGGGGCATGACGCCGTCATCGGCGGCCACCACCAAAACGATAACGTCGGTGACCTGGGCACCACGGGCACGCATGGCAGTAAACGCCTCGTGACCCGGGGTGTCGATGAAGGTGATCTGCCTACCGTCAATGTTGACCACAGATGCACCGATGTGCTGGGTGATGCCGCCAGCCTCCCCTGCTGCCACACCGGTATTGCGAATGGCGTCAAGCAGAGAGGTCTTGCCATGGTCCACGTGGCCCATAACGGTGACCACGGGAGGCCGAGGCAGCAGATCCTCGTCGGAGTCGTTGTACACCACAGCAAACTCCTCCTCGGGGGAAACCACACGCACCTTGCGGCCCATGTCGTCGGCGATAAGCTCGATAAGCTCATCGGTCATGGTCTGGGTGACCGTGAGCACCTGGCCAAGCATGAACAGGCGCTTGATGATGTCGTTGGTGCCCACGCCAAGCAGTTCGGCGAACTGTCCAACGGTGGAACCCTGGGGGATCTCCACCACGGACTCGTCAAGCACCAGCTCGGGGTCAAGGCCGCGCTCGACGGCTACCTGGGCTAGGCGCTCGCGGGCCTGGGCCTCACGCTTCTCCTTGCGCTTACGACGACGGCCTTCGCCCTCTGCAGGGGCGGAGGCGGCGGCAACCGCGGCACGAGCGTCGGCGAGCACCTTGTCGCGCTGCATCTTCTCAGCCATAACCGCCATCTGAGAATACCGATCCTCAGTGGTACTCGCTGAAAGCTCGGGCACCTCGGGCTCGAAGTGATGGCCGCCCCGCTTGACGCCGGCGTTGTTCTGGGGACGAACGTTGTTGGCGCCCTGGGCTTTACCCCGGCCCTGGTTGGCGTTGGTGTTGCCCCCGCGATTTCCACCCTTAGCGGAACCGGCGGCGTTTTGGGACTTCGCGGCCTTCTCTGCGCTCATGCGGGCGTTTTCAGACTCGATCTGAGACAAAAGGGAGTCAAACCGAGAGCTGCGGGTTGCAGTGGTGGGAACCTGCTTCGGTGCGGGCTTTGCCACAGGAGCCTCGGCGGGAGCGGCTTTGCGCTTGCCGGCCCTATTGGCCTGTAGCTGCTCTTGAACGGCGCGTTTCTTGGCAACCTCAGCGGCACGCTGGGCCTGCAGCTTCTCTGCGGCGGCACGGGCCTTGCGCTGCTCTTCGGCGAGGCGCTGCTCTTCGATCTGCTGGGCAAGGGACGCCAGTCCAGAATTGGACTGCACCGGTGCAGGCGCGGGCCGCTTGGAGGCAGCAGGACGAGGGGCGGTAACCTCCGTTGCGCCTTCGGACTTGTTCCTACGGGCGCGCTCCGCATCACGAAGGGCGCGCTCACGTTCAACGGCCTCCCTGCGCTCGCGCTCTTCTTCTGCCTTCTTGGCCTCGGCCTCTTGCATGGCTGCCTTAGCGGCGGCAACCATCTCGTCATCAACGCCGGCAACCTTGACCTGGGCTTGAGCAAGTTCAGGGGCAAGGGCCTTTCGAATAGCGTCCACATTGGAATCGGACAGGATGCTCGCGTGGCTCTTGGCGGGAATCTTCATGGACTGAATGCGGGACAGAAGGTCCTTAGAATCCATGCCAAATTCCTTAGCCAAATCCATTACTCTCATTTTGGCCATGTAATTCTCCTATTCTCCTCCTGCGCCTGCTACTCTTCGTCCTCGTGGATACCGCAGAAACGGCTGCCGAAGCGTGCGTGGTTGCGACAGCGCACCCCGTCCTCACCAACGAAGGCGCAGAAGTCCTCGGACTCCCCTTCCTCCTCGTCGATGAGCTCATTGGTGGTGTCAAGGCCGTGCATCATGAAGCTGGAGGACTTGATGTCAATTCTCCAACCGGTCAGACGCGCGGCAAGACGGGCGTTTTGCCCCTCCTTGCCAATGGCCAGGGAAAGCTGGTCATCAGGAACCACCACGGTGGCGGTATGGGTCCCTTCGTCAACCGTGACCTTAGACACCCGAGCAGGGCTCAGGGCATTGGCAACATAGGTAGCGGGGTTCTCGGACCACGAGACCACATCCACCCGCTCGGAGTGAAGCTCGTCGACCACCATGCGCACACGGCTGCCCTTCGGGCCGACGCAGGCGCCCACGGGATCAAGGTTGGGCTCCTTGGAGTAGACGGCAACCTTGGAACGGGCGCCAGGCTCTCGGGCGATAGACTTGACTTCCACCATGCCGTCGTAAATCTCAGGAACCTCCAGCTCAAAGAGGCGGCGGATCAGATCAGGATGGGTACGGGAAACCACGATGGCGGGACGCTGCTGGTCTCCGCGGGCGCGGGTCTCAGCGGAGTTGGGGTCCCTCACGCCGATGATCAGCACCTTGAGGCGCTGGTTGTGGCGGTAGCGCTCATTGGCGGGGCACTCGTTGAGTTCATTCTCATTACCCGGGCGCTTCAGGTCAAAACGGGGAAGCTCCGCCTCAACGCCATCGCGAATCTTCACGATGACAAACTCGGGGGTAGCCTGCAGCACGGTGCAGGTGACAATATCCCCCACCCGCTCGCTGAACTCCTCATACAGGGACTGACGTCCAGCCTCGCGCACCATAGCGGCAATCACGCCCTTGGCGTTTTGGGCCGCGATGCGAGACACGTTGTCAGGGGTGACGTCCCGCTCGGTGAACTGAGTGTACTCGCCGGTCTCCTCATCGGGCTCTCCCTCGGGCACCAGCTCATACACGTAAATGCGGCCCGTGGTGCGGTCAATAGTGACGCGGGCGTCCCACTCAAGGTCTAGGATGTTTTGGTAGCTCTTTGCAAGAGAAGCCTCAAGACGCTCGATGAGATAGAACTCGTCGATCTTCTTCTCATGGGCCAGTGCCTGCAGGGCTTCCATCAGTTCAGATGCCATGATGTTCCTTTCTTCCCGCGCCGGTTGGCGCATGCTCGTTGGTGCGCTTCGACGGTAACAAACGCTTCATGGCAGCAAAGCGAAGCGTACCTTGACTGCCAAAAGTGTGCTAAGAGAAGTTCACCGCGCCGTTGACGTGGGCCTTCTTAAGTGCGGAGTGCGGCAGGTCATAATGCTGACCATCAACAGACATCCCAATAAGCCCGTCTTCGGACACGGACTCCAGGGTCCCCTTAAACTTGCTGCGGCCCTCAACGGGCTCTCGGGTAAGCACCGTTGCCTGCTGCCCGATTACCCGACGAAAGTGATCAAGGGTACGCAGGGGCCTGTCGATACCAGGGGTGCTAACCTCAAGGGTGTAAGCACCAGGGAACGGGTCAATCTGCTCCATGATCTCATCCACCCAGGGCTGGGCCGCCGTAACCTCGTCAAAGGAAATCCCATCTTCAGTATCAAGGTACACCCTGATAATGGGATTGCGGGAGGACCCTACAATCTCTACGGTAAGGACCTCGATGCCCTCTTGCTGGGCGCGTCTCTCAAGGGCGGAAAGAATGGACTGCTCCTTGTGGCTGAGCACGCGGACCTCCTTTCAAAGGGTCTCATACAAAAAGAAAGCGGGACGAAGCCCACTTTCTCAGTAATAGAAAAAGTTGTGATGTCTGCGGCGGATACCCGTCTCCTTCGCAAACGCGCCTGTGAAGTATGACACAAATACGCGCAGATGGCAAAGACATCCGCGCGTATTCAGGGAATCTCACAATTACCCCATGGCCCATGGGCTCCCAGGGACAGAGGGGGGATACTTAGGCGCCAAAGAACACCGCGATCTCACGCTCTGCGGACTCAACGGAGTCAGAGCCGTGGATCACGTTCTCATCAACAGTCAGGCCGAAATCGCCGCGGATGGTACCAGGGGCAGCCTGGGCGCAGTTGGTGGCACCCATGAGCTTGCGCATGGTGGCAACGGCGTTCTCGCCGGAAACAACCATCTTGACCACGGGGCCAGAGGTGATGTAGGAGATCAGACCCTCGTAGAAGGGCTTGCCCTCATGCTCACGATAATTCTCGGCTGCCTGCTCGGGGGTGACCATGGTCAGCTCCATGCGCTCGATGGTCAGGCCAACGCGCTCGATGCGGGAGATGATGTCACCCACGTGGCGGTTGCGGACACCGTCGGGCTTGATCATGTTGTAAGTGCGCTCGAATGCCATGATGGAATTCCTTCCTTGTTAGTACGGACTATTCGCACGGCCCCGTACAACAGGGCCAGGCTCTCTGAATTATTGCTGGGAGAGAAAGTACAGCTCCACATCGGAGATCTTCCAACCCACCAGGTCTCTCACCATCTCAACCCGGTAGTTCAGTTCTCCGCCATCTGCGGTCTTAGCGGTAACGTACACCGTGGAGCTAGACATGGACTGCTCAACGCCGTCAATGGTGATGATGCAATCCTCAGGGACGCTCTTCATCATAGAGGCAACCCTGTCCTGGCTCAGGGACTCGGTGAAATACTCGGAGGCCTTATCCGTATTGGAGAAGAAGCCCTCCACCACGTTTTGCTGGGTGGGATACCCATAGCCCTGGGTGTAGAGGAAGACCGCGCCAGCGGCGGCAACCAGAAGCAGAGTGAAAAACGCCACGAGGATCTTCAGTCCCACATTGCGGCGCTTACGATCCTTTTTAGCAATCTGCTTGCCATAACTTACCAGTTCATCCTCGGTGGCATACAGGAAACGCTCACTGGGATCAGCATAGCGATCATCAACCTCATAGCCGTACTCATCCTCAGGGTAGTACTGGCCCTCAGGAGCAATATCCTCAAAGTAATAGGAGCCGGTAGCGGAGAGGTTGGTGCCATCTGCAGACACGTCAAGACCCGACATGTCATACTCCGGACCATCCTCAACCGCCGGGGCGGTTGCAACAGACTGGGCAGCCCGGGCGTAATCCACGCTGGCGGAATCGGAAAGATAATACGTGCCATCCTGAAGAGCAGCCTCAAAGGCGTCCATGGCCTTGTCCATCTGCCCGCAAGACACGTACGCCTGGCCAAGGGATGCGTTCATGCGGTTTCTGGTCTCAGCGTCCATGTCAAACTGCAGTGCACTCAGATAGGAGGCAACCGCATCCTCAGGACGATTAAGGGCCATGAAGCATACGCCAAGGTTCAGCAGGGCTTTGGTGGGATCAGGATTTGCAGGATCAAGGGCTGCAGAACGGTAGGCCACGCCTGCCTCCGCGTTTTTCCCCAACTTGAGTAGCGCATTGCCCATGCCCAGATACGCCTTATAAGGAGTCTCATAAGATGCGTCTGACACCGCAATCTCAAAATGGGTGACGGCATCCTCATAATCCCGCAAGAAAGCATAGGCCTTACCAAGATTGCAGTTCACCGCACCTACTGCCTCATAGGCGCTGTCTGCAGTTGACTGGGTGTATGCAGCAATGGCCTGATTGAAGTCCTGCAGCTGCAGGAAGCAGTTTCCAATCTGATGATACAGATATCCCAAATCTCCCGGGGCAAAAACCATAGAGGGATCCGAAAGGCACTGGCTATACGCAGCAAGGGCGCCACGGTAATCTCGGGAGGCGTAGCTGGCTTGGGCTGATTGGATGTAAGAATTATCCATGTGCTGCAAAGTCCTTACAATTGGGTCTCGGCCTTGCGTAAACCCGCGCAAGGGCGCAGCCCCCACAAGGCTTGGCACGGAAGTTTCAAATGGTGCCCCCTGTTGGGATCGAACCAACGGCCTTCTGCTCCGGAGGCAGACGCTCTATCCACTGAGCTAAGGGGGCGCACAACTTTCGGTATTATACGTTAAAATGACGAAAACGAGAAACGGAGCGTCATGTCTGAAAAAATCACCATAGAGCGTCTATCTTATTCCGACGCGGGAGTTGGCCATCTGTCAAACGGTAAGGTGGTGTTTGTCCCTGGAACTTGCCCTGGAGATGAAGTAGAAGTCCAGGTCACAGAGGAAAAGAAGCGTCTTGCTCAAGGCGTGGTGACCACCCTGGTCACCCCTTCTGCCCATCGGGCAACCCCCGCGTGCCCCTATGCGGGAATATGTGGAGGTTGTGGCTGGCAGCAGGTTGCCTACCCCAAACAGCTAGAAGAAAAGCGCAACACGTTGGTCTCCCAGCTTGCCAGAACTGCGGGGTTTGGGCAGCAGCGTGCAGAGGAGCTAGTGGCTGAGACCGTGCCAAGCAAGCGCACCATGGGGTATCGCAATAAACTTGAATTCGGCTGTGGAAAGGATGCCCAGGGCCGCTTTACCCTAGGCATGCACAAGGCCGGCTCCAACGATCTGCTCAGCATCGAATCCTGCCCGCTAGGCCACAAGCAGATAGAAAAAGCCCCAAAGGCACTCCGCGGTGCCCTGCGCTACCTAAGTTCTGGAAACGATCTTGGAATATATCGGGTAGGTGTGCGCCACTCCCTTGCCACCGGTGCCTGTGAAATTGCCCTTTGGACCAATCCAGGGCCCTGGCCACGGACGGCTGTGGCAAAGACCATGGAAAACGCCCTAAAGAACACCAGCGTGGTCAGAGTTATGACCAAAGACACTGGATCTGCCCGGGACTTCAAGGGCCTTGAAGTCATCAGCGGCAAAGGGGTGTGGACCGACACGGTCTGCGACGAGACCTACTCCGTCAGCGCACCCTCATTCTTCCAGGTCAATTCCGCCCAGGCCACAAAGCTGGTGAATCTTGCCCTTGATGGCCTTGAGGTGCAGCCCGATGACTACGTGGCGGACCTGTACTGCGGGGTGGGCACCTTCACCCTACCCTTGGCCAGGCGCTGCGACAACGTCTTTGCCGTTGAGTCCTATGGATCATCCGTACGCGACCTTCGCCGGGCTGCAGAGCGGGAAGGCTTGGATATCGAAGTGATCGGGGGGGATTCCGCCCGGGAGCTGCCCTTGTTAGGGCAGCTTGATGCCATTGTGGTTGACCCGCCTCGTGCGGGCCTTGCTCCAACCATGGCTCAATCCATCGCCCAGGCAAAGCCCCACAAGGTTGCCTACATCAGCTGCGATCCTGCCACCCTGGCCAGAGATGCGGCCCGGCTTGAAGCCGTGGGATACACCCTCAGTAGCGCCACCCCCGTAGACATGTTCCCCCAGACCTTCCACGTAGAGACGGTAGCCATCTTCCAGCGCAAGTAAAGCCTACTAATGGGCCTGGGACCAGTTCTCTCCCCATCTCACGTCCACCAGCAGAGGCACTTTCAGCTGCACGGCAGATGACATCTCCTCTTTTAGGAGAGCGCGGACGGTTTCAAGCTCCTCTGTGGGTACGGACAGGTCCAGTTCGTCATGTACCTGAATCATGACCTCCGCCCTAAGGCCTTCTGCATACAGCCTTCGCTGCACCCGGTTCATGGCAATCTTGATGATGTCGGCGGCGCTTCCCTGCATAGGGTGATTCATTGCCGTGCGCTCGCCAAAGTTGCGCTGTTGAACAGAACTTGAGGATAGCTCAGGGATATGGCGCTTCCGCCCAAACATAGTCTGGGCGTAACCATCACGTTTTGCTTGGTCAACCGTGGAGTCCAGGAATGTTCTGACCCCAGGGTACGCATCAAAGTACCGATTTATCATATCCTGAGCCTCAGAATAGCTAATGCCAAGGCTTTCAGAAAGCCCGAAGGCCTGCTGGCCATAGACGATACCGAAGTTCACCGCTTTCGCTCGGCTGCGTAGCTGGGGAGTCACCTGGCTGACGGGAATGCCAAAGACCCGCGCGGCCGTCTGAGCGTGGAAATCCTCTCCCTCAAGAAATGCCTGGATAAGATGGTTGTCGCCGGAAAGGTGGGCAAGAAGCCGCAGCTCAATCTGGGAATAGTCGGCAGAAACGAAGACGCTATTGGAGTCAAGGGGCAAAAAGCACTCTCGGATCTGTCTGCCAAAATCCGTCCTCACCGGGATGTTTTGCAGGTTGGGATTAGAGGAGGAAAGCCTGCCCGTGGTGGTGACCGTCTGATTGAAGGAGGTGTGCACCAATCCGTCAGCCTCCCTCATCCGAGGCAGCGCAACCACGTAGGTGGAGCGAATCTTGGCAATCTCTCGGTATCTGAGCACCTCACCAGGGAGAGGATGGAGGTCTTTTAGGCGCTCAAGATTCTTAGCATCGGTAGACCTGCCCGTTTTAGTCTTCTTCCCAGCGGGAAGGCCAAGCACGTCATAGAGAATCTCACTGAGCTGCTTAGGAGAATCAAGGTTGAACTCTTTTCCCGCCATCTGATACGCCTGGACTCGGATTCCCTCAAGGGTTTCCTCGGTGGATTGAGCCATGCGGGAAAGACGATCCACGTCAAGACGGGCACCCACCCGCTCCATAGCCACCAGCACCCCAGTTAAGGGGGAGTCAATCTGGGAGAACACGTCCCAAGAGCCGTCCTTAACCAGAAGCTCTGCCATGACCGGGGCTAGGGAGTACACGGCGCAGGCTTGATTCTTCAACGCATCGGTCCCCGTCTCTTGCTCATCATAGGTGACCTGGAGGTAATCCTGAACCAATTGGGACAAAGAAGCCGCACCCGCATTGGAATTAAGCAGGTACGCCGCCAACTGCAGGTCAAAGCAGTCCACATCCAGAAGCTCGTGCAGGGAGATGAGGCACTCCTGGGATTTCGAGCAAGGATAAACCTGGGACAACAGAGACTTTGCCTCAAGGGCACAGGAGGACCCTCGTTTCATAATCTGGGCAAGGACCAAGGAAGCGTCCTGCTCAAAAACCAAATAACGGCTTCCGTCGAAAGCGACCAGACTGGAATCGTCAGAAAAAAGGCTTTCCTGAGCGGCTTTGCCAAAGGCCAGACCAAGGGTATGACCATCCTGGCTCAGCACGTCTTCAAGGGCATCAACCGCATCCTGGCCTTCCAATGCAGGGCAATCATCCGCCGAAAAGGAAAGGCTCGCTCCAGCAGAAACGTCCTGAAGGGATTGGAACTTGCCAAGTAAAGCCATAAGCCGATACTTGGTAAAGGTTTCAGAAACCGCCTGGGGGTCAAACGCAGGAAAGGACAGGGATTCCAGGTCGAGATCCATGGGTACATCAGTGACGATACGGGCCACATCCCTGCTGATATAGGCGTTCTCCTTGCCTGCAATCAGGTTTTCAAGAAGCTTGCCCTTCAGCTGGTCAAGGTGCTCATAGATGCCCTCAATAGAACCGTAGGTGGCAAGCAGGGTTGCCGCCTTCTTGGGACCAACGCCTGCAACGCCGGGGATGTTATCCGCCGTATCCCCCTGAAGCCCCAGAAAGTCCGGAAACTGCTCAGGCGTGACCCCGTAGCGCTCAATGACCTCAGCGGGGCCATAGACCGCCACATCGGTAATGCCCTTTTTAGTGGTAACCACCCGCACAGAATCATTGACCAGCTGATAGGCGTCCTTGTCCCCCGTAATAAGCAAGGCTTCCATCCCCGCCTCAGCGCACATGCGCGATGCGGTGCCAAGAATGTCGTCCCCCTCCCAGCCGGCAAGCTTAACAACCGGGATTCCTAGGCTTTCAAGCAGCTCCTCAATCACGGGAAACTGGGCCCGCAGCGCCTCATCCATAGGCGGGCGCTGAGCCTTGTACTGGGCAAGGGCCTCCAGGCGAAACTTCGGCTTGCCTGCGTCAAAAGCACACACGATAGCATCCGGCGTCTGGGTCTCGTAGAACTTCAGCAGCATGCTTAAAAACCCGAACACCGCATTGGTAGGGGTTCCATCAGGGGCGCTCATGGTGGGAGGCAAGGCATGAAAGGCCCGGTGCATCAGGGAGTTGCCGTCAATTATCGCAACGGTCTTAGTCATGAGTGCGCTTCTTTCTCTCCACGAATACCGCGTATGAACCCTACTGCGACTGTCGAAGGGTGCAGACCAACTACAGCGGGTGCCTAGTTCCCTTCGCCATACCCGAAACGGCGGATCTGGTTCAAATCCCGACGCCAGTTCTTTTTGACCCTGACCTGCAGGTCGAGGTAGACCGAGCAACCAAGGAGTTGCTCAAGGTCCGCCCGGGCCTCAATACCCACCCGCTTGAGGGCCTCGCCGCCCTTACCGATAATGATGCCTTTTTGGCTGTCGCGCTCCACATAAGTCAAGGCATGGACCACATACATGTCCTTGTCCCGGTTGTACTCAATGTTGTTGGCAGTGACGCCGATGGAATGGGGCACTTCGTCGCGGTAGCTGCGCAGGATCTTCTCCCTGACAAACTCAGCCACCAGCACCTCAAGGGGCTGGTCAGTATCCATGTCCTCGGGAAACCACCGGGGGCCTTCGGGCAAGAACCTGCTCACTGCGGACACGAACCCGTCCACGTTGAAATCTGTCAAGGCGCTTACTGCAACCACGTCATCCCATTTGCCCAGCTTCTCGGCGGCTTCAATCTGTTCTACCACCACATAGCGCTCCACAAGGTCGCACTTGGTGATGACCAGGATCTTGCGACAACGCCTGACCTGAGCCACCTGATTGGCAACCCACTCGTCTCCCCTGCCGATAGGCTTGCTGGCATCAACAAGAAAGGCAATGACGTCCACATCCTCCATGGCCTTGATGGCGCTGGTGTTCAGCTCCTCTCCTAGGGCGTCGTGGGGCTTGTGAAGTCCCGGTGTGTCCACCATGATCATCTGACAGTCCTTGTTGGTGACGATGGCCCGAAACCTGTGCCTGGTGGTCTGGGCGGTGTTGGAGGTGATGGCAACCTTATGACCCACCACCGCGTTGATCAGGCTGGATTTGCCCGCGTTAGGACGCCCCACCAAGGTGACGAAACCGCTTCTGAATTCCTGCGCCATACTGCATGCCTTTCTGTTGAGATAATCTCCTGTCAAGCAGGACTACTTCGAATGTGTATGCGGGATCTGCCCGCTTTTCTCATAGGCCTCCACGATACGCGCCACTAAGGTGTGACGTACCACATCTCGACCAGTAAGATGACAAAAAGCCACGTCATCAATGTCCCCAAGCACCAATTCCGCGGTCTTAAGCCCCGATCTTCCTCCCGGGAGGTCAAGCTGGGTGGCATCGCCGGTGATGACCATGCGGCTGTTGAATCCCAACCTGGTAAGAAACATCTTCATCTGCTCGGGGGTGGTGTTTTG
>JAQXQN010000055.1 GCA_029101185.1 Eggerthellales bacterium
AAACGCCCACGCTTGACCACCCAGGTCCCAAGCACCTAGCAATAACGCCCTGGCAACCATGCATGGATACAAGGCCGGCTTTAACGCGGCAACCATGAACTAACCCTCAAATCCTCTCCTTTCCCACCCCTTCTCAATCCCGGGGGATCCCTCAAGATTCCCCGGGACCCTCCTGCCCCTCCAACATCCCCTCCTCTCCCCTCCCTGGGAAAGGGCACTTCTCTTCATCTGTCCTTCCCTAATGACGAAGCGCCCATTCCGGGCGCTTCGCTTTACCGCAACTCTTTGCTATGGCGTTTGCCACGATTCGGCCCAAGCTCTGCTCTGGCCAAGCCTCTGCTAAGGCTCAATCTCTGAATCGGGGTCGGGGGGCGTTGCCCCAGTTGCAACCTGGAATAAATCGTGGACTCGAGCGCCACATTCCCTTAGCTCATAGTAGAACTGATCATTATAGACACTGGAGTCAGACGCCACCCCAAGCACCTCAAGGCCCACTCCCAGGGCATCACACACACATCGGTGCAGGTGGTATTCCTGAGATACCACCACCACATGCTCGGCACCAAACACATGGGCCATGCGCCACATGGTATCGTAAGTATGCAGACCCCCGTCGTCGCAGAAAATGGCGCTTTCGGGAACTCCCTGGGCAATGGCGTAGGCCTTCATGTTGCCGGGCTCATCGTAGTCGGATTCGGCACCATTACCGGACATGACAATAATGGGGGCGTATCCGGCAAAGTACAGGACAATTCCCGCATCAAGCCTGGATCTCAGGATGTCAGACGGGCTCCCGTCAGGCAAAACGCTCGCGCCAAGCACCACAATGCAATCATAGGGATACCCAGACTCACCTGCAGAAAACAGCCCCGAGCTGTGGGTTTCCCCCTGCTCATAGGCGCCAGGCAGCCCCACCTGTAAAAGGTCCCGACCTCCAGAGGCCGCCATCAGCGCCTCGTCCAGATCCCGAGAATGGGCCTTTGCCACCAGGGTCTCCCCCAGGTTCACGCCGCCAAAAAGCAGCGCTGCTGCCACAATCGCGGCAAGCAGCGCTGTTCCTAAAGCACGTATGGGACGTACACGCTTCACGCACAGGGCCCTTCGACAGCCAAACGGCCTTACAACCAAACCAGTAAACCAGCAAGCAACCAAGCAGCCTGCGGCTACTTAGCCACGATGTTCACTAAGCGGCCGGGGATGTAGATCTGCTTGACCAGGGTCTTGCCAACAATGGCGGAAGCAACGGCGTCGCGGGCGGCGGCCAGGGCGGCTTCCTCAGTGGCGTCCGCATCAATGGTGATACGAGCCTTAATCTTGCCGCTAACCTGGACCGCAATCTCCACCTGAGCGGCCTTTGCCTTGGCGGGATCAAAAGAGGGCCAGGCTACCGTGGCAATGCTTTCACCCTCATGGCCAAGGACGGTATTCCACAGCTCCTCGGCCCAGTGGGGGCAGAAGGGGGCCAGCAGCTTGCACAGCACCTCGGCAACTTCGGCGCACAGGGCAGCATCCCTAGTTTCAGGGGAGGCCTTGCGCAGGTAGTCGGCGGCGGCGTTGGTCAGCTCCATGATGGCGGAAATGGCGGTGTTGAAGTTGTTGCGGGCAAAGTCCTCTTCCACCTTGCCCACCACCCGGTGGCGCTCCCGCAGCAACAGGTCGGCGGCGTCGGCCACGCCAGCGGCGTCGGCCACGCCAGCCTGATAGAAGGTGGAGTCATCGGCAACCCCGGCAAGATCATTGACCACACGCCAGGCACGGTTGATGTACTTGTACATGCCAGCAAGGCCATCCTCGTTCCACAGCAGCTCCTTATCGGGGGGAGCCATGAACAGGATGTATGCACGGCAGGCGTCTGCGCCATACCCGGCAATCATGGCCTCGGGGGAAACCACATTGCCCTTGGACTTGGACATGACGTCCCCGTTGCCGTCAAGCACCATACCCTGACACAAGAGGTTGGTGAAGGGCTCGTCAAAGTCCAGCATGCCCATGTCACGCAGGACCTTGGTGTAGAAACGACTATAGAGCAGATGCAAAATGGCGTGCTCGATACCGCCGATGTACTGATCCACCGGCATCCAGTCGTTCACGGCATCCTTGCCAAAGGGTGCCTGATCGTTGCGGGGGTCGGTGTAGCGCAGGTAATACCAGCTCGAGCAGGTGAAGGTGTCCATAGTGTCGGTCTCGCGCCTGGCAGGGCCGCCGCACTTGGGGCAGGTGCACTTCACGAACTCCTCATGGGTGGCCAGGGTCTCGCCTGCGGCCAGATCAATATCCTCAGGGAGGCGAACAGGCAGGTCAGATTCGGGCACGGGTACCACGCCGCACTCGGGGCAGTGGATGGCGGGAATGGGATTGCCCCAGTACCGCTGACGGGAAATCAGCCAGTCGCGCAGGCGGAACTCCACCTTACGGTTGCCCCGACCCATGGCCTCAAGCTCTGCCACCACGGCCTCTTCGGCCTCGGAGTGCTTGCCGCCCTTCAATCCGGTGAACTTGCCGGACTGGACCAGGATGCCTTCTGCGGCCATGGCCTCGTCCCAGTCTACCGAAGTGACCTTACGACCCTGCTCATCCTTGAGCTGGGGATACAGAGGGTCGTCCTCGGTAACGATGATGGGGATGATGGGTAGGTCGTACTTCTTGGCAAACTCGAAGTCGCGCTGGTCTCCACAGGGGACGGCCATAACCGCACCAGTGCCGTAATCGGCCACGATGTAGTCCGCCACCCACACGGGAACCTTCTCCCCATTGATGGGGTTAACCACATAGCGGCCGGTAAACGCACCGTGCTTCTCCTTCTGGCCCTGAGCGCGCTCCACGGCGGTGATCTTCTTAGCGTCGGCCACCACCTTCATAACCGCCTCTTCGTACTCGGTGCCGGCCACCAGGTCAGCCAGGATGGTGCTCTCAGGGGCAAGCAGGAAGAAGCTGCAGCCAAACAGGGTGTCCGCACGGGTGGTGAACACGGTCAGCAACTGATCCTCAGTGGGGTTCTCGGGAACGGAGCCGTCCGCTTCGCACAGGGTGAAGGTGACCTGGGCACCCTCGGAGCGGCCGATCCAGTTGGCCTGCTGCTGCTTGACCCGCTCCGGCCAACCCTCAAGCTGGTCCAGGTCATCCAAAAGCTCCTGAGCGTAATCGGTGATCTTCAAGTACCACTGGGTCAGGGGGCGCTTTTCCACCTCAGAGTCGCAGCGCCAGCACTTACCCTCAATGACCTGCTCGTTTGCCAGAACCGTCGCGCAGCTGGGGCACCAGTTCACCGGGTTGTTGCGCCGCTCCACCAGCCCGCGCTCCCAGAACTTCAAAAACATCCACTGGCCCCAGCGGTAGTACTCGGGGTCGCAGGCTATGACGGAACGGTCCCAATCGTAGGAATAGCCCATACGCTTGAAACTCTTGCGCTGGGTCTCGATATTGGCGTAGGTCCACACCGCGGGATGGCTCTTGCGCTTAATGGCGGCGTTCTCCGCAGGCAGGCCAAAGGCGTCCCAGCCCATGGGATGCAGCACGTCAAAGCCCTTCATCCGATAATAGCGAGCAATCACGTCGCCGATGGTGTAGTTGCGAGCATGGCCCATGTGCATGTCGCCAGAAGGGTACGGGAACATCTCAAGAATGTACTTCTTGGGCCTGTCGGAGCCGTTGCTCACCTTGTTCACGTCGGACGCTTCCCACTGGGCCTGCCACCGAGGCTCAATGTCATGAGGATTGTATTCTTTCATGCTCATCAATATCTCCTAGATCGGTCAGGAATGTACCCCAGCACACCACCAGGGCCTTTGTGTCTACAGAATTCGATACTGCACCGTGCGCAGACCCCACCCATAAGCGGTGCTGCACCCAAAGGCGCGCCACACGCCGGGCTGCAGGTCAAGAGATCTGGAACCTCCGCCCATGTAACCGCAGTCGTTAATGGTGGCAAACACTGTCGTGCCGCCGTACTTGATCTCCACGGTGCGGCCAAAGTAGGACCGGTAGTTAGCCCAAGACATGGGGATGGCCACACCCATGGAATCCTCCGTGACCAACGCCCCTGTTGCGGTATAGGACCCTAAGGCCCCATCGCTTTTCGTGCCGTAGGCGGATGCGGTACCCGTATACCAGGTACCCTGGGGGTCTGCAGGCTGCTCAGGCTCGGTGGTAGATCCCCCGCCATTGTCCGGATCCTCGGTAGAAGGGTTCTCAGTGGAAGGATCCTGGGTGGTGGGCTCCTCGGTGGGCTCGGAAGTACCAGGGTCTGCCGGGGTTAACGTGGAAGAAGACCCACCGCCCACATTCTGGGCGGCATTGGCGGCCTCTTCGGCGGCGCGATCCGCCTCCTCTTGGAGAGCCTTGAGCCTGGCCGCTTCGGCAGCCTCAATCTCGGCCGCCTCCAGAGCTATGGTGCACTCCTCCACCAAGGCCTCGGCTTCTTTCACCTTCTCCTCGGCCTGAGCAAGAAGCTCTAGCTGCTGGTCCTTGGCGGCATCAAGTTCCGCCACCCGAAGCTCAAACTCCTCCTGCCGCTGGCGCTGGGCCTCAATCTCTTGGGCCTGCATCTCCTCAAAACGCCTGAGGTAGTTAATGTTGCTGATCAGCTCTGGGATGCTCTCTGAGCTAAGAATCACATCCACCAGCCCTACGCCACCGGTCTTGTACTCCATGGTGGCCATTTCACCCAGACGGATCCGCCCCTCCTGAAGCTCCTGCTGAGCGGCAACCGCCAGGGCCAGATATTCGTCGATGTCCTTCTGGGTCTGATCAAGGTCCTCAAGGATCTGCTGGTACTCCACCTGAATTTCCGCCATGCGGGTTTCGGCGTTGGCCAGCTGGGCCTGAGCCTCTTCCACACTGATAGCCCACGCCTTTACAGGGCTCAGTATGCCAAGCCCAATACACACGGCTGCCGCCAGCATGAATGCCAGCGGCAGCAGAGCTATGTTCTTAACGCGACTTATGGCAATCTCCCAGCGTCAAAAACCCGTTATCCGTCAGGCCTAGCGGCTCACGTTGCTGACGAAGGGGGTCTTGTCCTTCAGCAGCACGTCATGGGCGCCGCCCTCAACAATGGAGGTAGAGCTGATGACGGTGAGCTTGGCCTTCTCCTGGAACTCGGGGATGGTCAGGGCGCCACAGTTACACATGGTGGACTTGATCTTGAGCAGGGTCACCGCCATGTTGTCCTTCAGGGAGCCAGCGTAGGGCACGTAGGAGTCTACGCCCTCCTCAAAAGACAGGCTCTTCTTGCCGCCCAGGTCGTACCTGCCCCAGTTGCGGGCGCGGGCAGAACCTTCGCCCCAGTACTCCTTCATGTAGGTGCCATTGACCATGACCTTGTTGGAGGGGCTCTCGTCAAAACGGGCGAAGTAACGGCCCAGCATGACGAAGTCAGCACCCATGGCCAGGGCCAGGGAGATATGATGGTCGTAGACGATGCCGCCGTCAGAGCAGATGGGCACGTAGATGCCGGTCTCCTCAAAGTAGGCGTCGCGGGCCTTGGCCACTTCGATAGTGGCGGTAGCCTGGCCGCGGCCGATGCCCTTGGTCTCGCGGGTGATGCAGATAGAGCCGCCACCAATGCCAATCTTCACGAAGTCGGCGCCAGCCTCTGCCAGGAAACGGAAGCCCTCCTCATCTACCACATTGCCAGCGCCAATCTTGACGGAGTCACCGTAGTGGTCGCGGACCCACTGGATGGTCATCTTCTGCCAGTCCGAGAAGCCTTCAGAGGAGTCAATGCACAGCACGTCTGCGCCGGCTTCCACCAGGGCGGGCACGCGCTGCTCGTAGTCGCGGGAGTTGATGCCGGCGCCCACCATGTAGCGCTTGTCGGAGTCCAGCATCTCCAGGGGGTTCTCCTTGTGGGAGTCATAGTCCTTACGGAACACCATGTAAGCCAGGTTGCCCTCGGCGTCCACCAGGGGCAGGGAGTTGAGCTTGTGGTCCCAGATGATGTCATTGGCCTCCTTCAGGCTGGTGGAGGCGTCGGCCACGATCAGTTTCTCACGAGGGGTCATGAAAGTGGACACCAGCTCCGTGCCGTCCATGCGGCTGAGGCGGTAGTCGCGCTCGGTGACGATGCCCAGCAGCTTGCCGTGGGCGGTGCCATCGTCGGTAACGGGCATGGTGGAATGACCGGTGAGCTCCTTGAGGGCCACTACCTGGTCAAGGGTCATATCGGGAGACAGGTTGGAGTCGCTCTCCACAAACCCAGCTTTATAATTCTTGACCCGGGCCACCATGGCGGCTTCCTGTTCGATGGTCTGGTTTCCGTAAATGAAGGACAGGCCACCCTCGGTTGCCAGGGCAACAGCCATGTTGTCATCAGAGACGGCGGCCATGATAGCGGAGACCATGGGGACGTTCAGATTGATGGGGCACTCTTCCTGGCCCTTGCGGTACTTAACTAGAGGAGTCTTCAGGCTCACCTTCGCCGGGATGCAGCTTGCTGGAGTATGGCCAGGAACAAGCAGATACTCGTTAAATGTGCGGGAAGGCTCTTCGTAGTAGTAGGCCATGACGGTGCGACTCCTTACTCTCTGGACGCTCTCTTGAAACCGATCACCTGTGGGACGGCTTCTTATTAAGGACGTGAAACACTATAGCCCGTCATTATATGGCTCACCCCTTCAAAACCGTTACTGAGATGTTGTAAATGATGGGGAAATACACAGGGTTCACAGGGGTTTTAGGGCCCGCGGCCCGCCGTGGGCCGGTGGCTTGCCCGCCGTGGGCCGATGGCTTGCCTACCGCGGACCATTGCGGGTGGCACGCTTCGCCAGACACGCGCCACCTTCGTCCACGCAACGCTATACTGACCGGGACACAATTCTCGTCGAAAGGACCATCATGCAACGAAAGAACGCCTGGAAGGACTACTCCGCCGAAGACCTGACGGAGCTGGAATCCTTCGCCGCCGAATACAAGAACTTCATCTCCCTGTGCAAGACCGAGCGGGAATGTGCCTCCGCCGCCATCGACATGGCCCGGGAGGCCGGCTACATCTCCATGGACGAGGCCCGCGCCGAAGGCCGCACCCTCACCGCTGGCGACAAGGTCTACGCCCATGCCTACGGAAAAACCCTGTTCCTGGCCCAAGTTGGCACCGAACCCCTGGAGGCCGGGCTCAACATTCTGGGCGCGCACATTGACTCGCCCCGTCTAGACGTGAAGCAAAACCCCCTCTACGAGTCCGCGGACCTGGCGCTGCTGGACACCCACTACTACGGCGGCGTGAAGAAGTACCAGTGGGTCACCGTGCCCCTGGCAATCCACGGCGTGGTGGTAAAGAAGGACGGCTCCGTTGTCGAAGTGAACGTGGGAGAAGATCCTGCAGATCCCGCGTTTTGCGTTACTGACCTGCTGATTCATCTGTCCCAGGAACAGCTGAAGAAAGACGGCGCAACCGTGGTTGAGGGTGAGAACCTTGATCTGCTGGTGGGAGGCAGGCCCGCCCTTGAGGGTGAGATCTCCGATGAGGATCTGGCCAAACTGGTGGACAAGGAGCCGGTGAAGGCAAAGCTGCTTGCCCTGCTTGCGGAGAAGTATCAGATGGAGGAAGAGGACTTCCTCTCCTCTGAGCTTGAGATTGTTCCCGCTGGATCCGCCCGTGACCTGGGGTTTGACCGGTCCATGATCATGGGTTACGGCCATGATGACCGCGTGTGCGCCTACCCGTCCCTGATTGCCCAGCTTGAAGCCAAGGACCTGGCCAAGACCGGGGTGTGCCTACTGGTGGACAAGGAGGAGATTGGGTCTGTGGGTGCAACCGGTATTGCATCGCGATTCTTTGAGAACACGGTAGCGGAACTGATGGACCTGTGTGGCCAAGGCTCTGAACTGGGACTTCGCAGGTGTTTGGCCAACTCAAGCATGCTATCCTCCGACGTGTCCGCGGGGTATGACCCCCTGTACGCTTCGGCGTTTGAGGCCAAGAACGCCTCCTATCTTGGGCGGGGCGTGGTGTTCAACAAGTTCACCGGGTCTCGGGGCAAGTCCGGATCCAACGATGCAAACGCCGAATACATGGCCAAGATCAGGTCCATCATGGACAAGGGGGGCTGCGCCTATCAAACCGCCGAGCTGGGCAAGGTTGACCTGGGCGGCGGCGGCACCATTGCCTACATCCTGGCGAAGTACGGCATGAATGTCATTGATGCCGGGGTGGCGGTACTGAGCATGCACGCACCCTGGGAGGTTATCAGCAAGGCGGATTTGTATGAGGCCCTCAAGTGCTATCGCGCGTTTTTGAAGTGGGCCTAGCATAAAGGATGGCAACCGGGGCCGGGGCGAAGTGCGGCCGCGATTGCGCCGAGCCATGAATCTGTCGGGCAAGGACGCTTCGCCATCCATACAAGACGGATACCCCACATTTTGCGTTGGTGTGAACAGAGAAATTGTCCTAAATCACTCATGGTGGCCGATGCCAGTAACCCAATAAAGGACGATAATCCCCCTATCACACGGGTTTTATGCGGGTCTGGCATTCCAGGATAGGCCCGCGCCCACAACGCGCAAAGGAAGGTCCCATGAAATTCTTACTGCTGCTCATCTGCACTATCGCGTTCTGCTGGCTGCTTCGCAAGCAAATCCGCCAGGCCCCCTGGGTGTTTTACCTGCTGGCCTTCGCCCTGAATCTGGGGCTTTTGGCAAACCAGCTATTCACCCTGCCCTTCTGGGCGGTCAGTCTGCTGAGCCCCCTGATGCAGAAGGGCGGCCTGGGCGTTGCATTCTTTGTCCTGGTCATGTGGATTGGCGTGTTCCCTCGGGGCGGAAAGTTGTCCAAGGCGTTCAGACCCATTCGTGCAGAGCTTTCCATCATCGCATGCATCCTGATTGCAGGTCATATGAGCGTGTACATGGTTTCCTATCTGCCCAGGTTCCTTGCGGGACTGTCCGTGAAGCCCGCTGTTGCCGCGGCCTTCGCCATCGCCTGTGTGCTGCTTGCGCTGATTCTTCTCCTTGGAGTTACTTCTCTGCGCGCCATCAAGCGTCACATGAGCGCCCGATCCTGGAAGAAGCTTCAGTGTCTGGCATATCCCTTCTACGGCCTGGTACTAATCCATCTGCTGCTGATGCTTGGCCCCTCCGCATTGAACGGGTCCGCTCAGTCTATGGTCTCCGTGATTGTCTACATCCTGGTGTTTGGAGGGTATCTGGTTGCCCGCACCATGCGTGCTATTGCCGACAAGCGTGAGGCT
>JAQXQN010000056.1 GCA_029101185.1 Eggerthellales bacterium
CTCCTGGTCAAAGCCGTCAAGTCCCGCAGCCTCAACACCAGCATCCGCATCAGCATCGGTGGTAGCATCAGCATCGGTGGTAGCATCAGCATCGGTGGTAGCATCAGCATCGGTGGTAGCATCAGCATCGGTGGCAGCATCAGCGTCAGCTTGGGAATCCTGCTCCTCTACAGGGCTAGCAGGCTGGTCATACACCACCAACTCCGTGTCGTCCGTCGGAGCACTCGGCTCCTGTGCGTACGCAGTTCCAGCAATGAGGAAGACGCATGCAGCAACGGCACATGCCTTCTTCCACTTTTGCTCATTGGTCTTGCGCATCTCACGCTCCTCTCCATCTTCGGGTCCCGCCGCAAGGCAGAACCATATGCAATTATTTACATTTATTTTACTGGAAGGATGTACGGATGCCGTATATTGAACAGTCTTACTCTCAAATGACTCTGCATCTACAAGGTAAACAAGACCAATAATGAAACAGGGCTTTTTAAAGCGTTTCTCATCAATTTCAATCAGTGAACTTTTTTCCAATAATCTGGGAAAACGATTTGTTTAGTACTTCACACTCCATCCATGTTCGTGAATTATTCAACTGTCCTGCTAAAAGGACTTTCCAACAGCAGTCGGTCTGAT
The DNA here is from genome assembly GCA_029101185.1 of Eggerthellales bacterium. Lineage (GTDB taxonomy): Bacteria > Actinomycetota > Coriobacteriia > Coriobacteriales > Eggerthellaceae > Slackia. The sequence continues at coordinate 631 of JAQXQN010000056.1, forward strand.
CGGACAGGATTTCATCATTGTGGTATCCACGCAGCCATATGCCGAACATAGAGCGTTCAACCAATCATGGCAAAGGTATACCAAAAGGGCTGCACCGGAATGCCTTTCCAGTGCAGCCCTCGGCTTCACGCCCGTGCGCCAAAGCGCTTTTTCAGTTTTGCGCCCCTGAGGGGTCCCGACGCTGCGGCGCAGTGCCCTAGCGGTATTGCGGCGACGTTACCCCCTAGACCATTACGCCTTGGCGGCCTTGTACGCTTCGATAAGCTTCTCCTGAACGTCGCGGGGAGCGTCCTCGTAGCCCTCGATCTCAATCACGTAGCTGCCGGAGCCACGGGACAGGGAGCGGAGAATCTTGGTGTATCCAACAACCTCGGCATAGGGGACCCGCACGGTGATGATGGTGTCGCCGGCGTCGTTGGAGTCGGTGCCCACGATGCGGCCGCGACGAGTGGAGATGTCACCCATGACGGTGCCTGCGTACTCCTCGCCCACGATGATGTCCATGGTTGCCATAGGCTCCATGATCACCGGCTTGGCCTTCTCGCATGCAGCGCGGAAACCAATGCGGGCTGCGGTCTTAAAGGCCATCTCGTTGGAGTCAACGGGATGGTAGGAGCCGTCAAACACCGTGCACTTGATATCCACCATGGGGTATCCGGCCAGGAAACCTTCGGCCATGGCGTCCTGAACTCCCTTGTCCACTGCGGGAACCAGGCCGCCAGGAATGGCACCTCCCTTGATCTCGTCCACGAACTCATAGCCGGCACCCGGGTTGGGAGCCAGGCGCAGCCAGCAGTCGCCGAACTGCCCAGCACCGCCGGTCTGCTTCTTATGGCGACCCTGAGCCTCGGCGGTAGCGCGAATGGTCTCACGGTAAGGAATGCGCACGGGAACCAGACGCACGTCTACGTTGGCCTGGGACTTCAGGCGGTTGACGATGGTCTCCACATGGGCGTCGCCCATAGCAGTTACCACGGTCTGGTGGGTCTCCTCGTTACGATCAATCTTGATTGTGGGGTCAACCTCAGCAAGCTTGCCCAGGAAGGTTCCCAGCTTGTCCTCTTCCTTCTTGTTCACAGCCTCTATGCACACAGGATACTGGGGCTTGGGGAAGGGCAGCATGGCAATATCCACGTCTCCGGTGTGGGACAGGGTGTCTCCCGTACGAGTCTCAACCAGCTTGGGGATGACGATGATGTCGCCTGCCATGGCGCTCTTGACGTCAATGCACTCCTTGCCCTTCATGATCTGGACGCGACCGATGCGCTCCTTCTTACGAGTACGGGCGTTCACCAACTCCATACCGGGAACCACAGTGCCGGAAATCACCTTCATGAAGCTGAGGCGGCCCACATACGGGTCGGACACGGTCTTGAAGATAAAGCCTGCCACCTGGGAGTTCTCTTTAGTGATATTGATGTGGCCGCCATCTGCCAGCTCGAAGGCGCCATGGGCGGTAGGATGGGGGAAGTAAGTGCAGATGTCCTCCATCAGACCCTGGATGCCCTGCTTGATGATGGTTGAGCCGGTGAACACAGGGATGAACAGCTCCTGGGCAATAGCCAGGTCAAGCAGGTTCTCCAGCTCCTCCTGGGTTAGCTGCTCCTCGCCCTCCAGATACTTCATCATCAGGTCTTCGTCAGCCTCGGCAACCAGGTCGCACAACTTCTCGCGGGCGGCCTCGGCGGCATCCTTGTACTCTTCGGGAATCTCCTCAACCCGCTCGGTGTCGCCATCCACGTACCGAGCCTTCATGCGCAGCACGTCAATAACACCCTTGAAGTCGGGGCCCACGCCAATGGGGATGGTCACAGCGCCCAGACGGGAGCCGAAGCGTGCATGCAAGGCGGCCATGATCACGTCGAAGTTGGCGTTCTCCTTGTCGATATGGTTAATGAACACCGCACGGGAAAGGCGCATCATGTCGGCCTCGGCCCACAGCTTGGTGTGCATGACCTGAGGTCCGGTAACCGCGTCAATCACGAAAAGGGCCATTTCCGCAGCCTGCATGGTGGCCAGGGTGTCGCCGATGAAGTCAGGATGCCCGGAGGTGTCCAAGAGATTGATCTTGTAGTCCTTGTACGGGATAGGCGCAATGGAAGTGCTCATTGTGAACTTGCGACGGATCTCCTCGGCGTCGTAGTCCATGAAGGACTTTCCATCGTGGGTGGTTCCCATTCGCGGAGTCTGCCCCGTGACATAGAGCATGGCCTCGGCCAGTGATGTCTTGCCCGCACCATCCTGTCCCACCAACACGATGTTGCGGACATGCAAGGTCTCAGGTGCTGCCATAATCGACCACCGTTCCCTTCTAGGATTTCTCCCGTTCGAGGATTTCAGATTGTCCCAGTGTAGCACTGCGCAAGGGGAATCCATCCACGCGTAAGACCTTAGTTCATCTGGGAGGATAGTTTTGTTCGCACCACGCCTTGGGGTGTATCCATACACGCATCCAGGACCCTTCGCCAAAGGCTCCATTCAGACCCCACGGCTGTTGGGTATACTGCACTGCAAAGCACAATCAGACGCACGCCCCATGCTTACCGTAGGAGGTCCCATGACAACGAGCACCCAAAACGCCGCAAGCACCCCGAGCACCACGAACGCCATAAGCAACCAGAAAACCCTCAACCCCAAGACCGGATTCGCCACCCAGATGGCCGCCGCAAAGGCCGGCGTCGTCACGCCCCAGATGGAGCTCATCGCCGCCGAAGAGGGCCTTGATCCTGAAGTCCTGCGCGCTCGGGTGGCAGCGGGCACCGTGGCAATCCCCGCCAACGTGGGCCACGCCAGCCTCCACCCCTGCGGTGTGGGCCAGGGCCTGCGCACCAAGATAAACGTGAACCTGGGCATCTCCGGGGACGAGCGTGACTACGACTGCGAGATGCAGAAGGTGGACATGGCCCTGAAGTACGGGGCGGAAGCCATCATGGACCTGTCCAACTACGGCAAGACCGCCAACTTCCGCAGGGACCTGATTGACCGCTCCCCCGCCATGATCGGCACCGTGCCCATGTACGACGCCGTGGGCTACCTGGAAAAGGACCTGGCCAGCATCACCGCCCAGGACTTCCTTGAGGTGGTGCGGGCCCATGCCCAGGAGGGGGTGGATTTCGTCACCATCCACGCGGGCCTCAACCGCAAGGCCATTGACTCATTCAAGCGTTCTGGCCGGGTCATGAACATCGTCTCCCGGGGCGGCAGCCTCATCTACGCCTGGATGGAGATGACTGGCAATGAGAACCCCTTCTTCGAGCATTACGACCAGCTCCTGGACATCCTGCGGGAATACGACGTAACCGTCTCCCTTGGTGACGCCCTGCGCCCCGGGTGCATCGCCGACGCCTCCGACGCAGGACAGATCTCCGAGCTGATTGAGCTTGGTCTTCTGACGAAGCGTGCCTGGGAGAAAGACGTCCAGGTCATGATCGAGGGACCCGGGCACATGACCCTTGATCAGATTGCGGCCAACATGAAAATGGAAAAGACCCTCTGCTATAACGCGCCCTTCTACGTGCTTGGGCCCCTGGTCACGGATATCGCACCCGGCTACGACCACATCACCTCGGCAATTGGTGGGGCAATTGCTGCGGCAAGCGGCGCAGACTTCCTGTGCTACGTGACCCCCGCAGAGCACCTGCGCCTGCCCTCCGTCCAGGACGTGAAGGAAGGGGTTATTGCCTCAAAGATTGCCGCCCATGCTGCAGATTTGGCAAAGGGCATCCCGGGAGCCGCCGATTGGGACCTGCGCATGGCCCAGGCCCGCCAGCGGCTTGACTGGCCCGCCATGTTTGACCAGGCCATCGACAGGGAGAAGGCAGAGTCCTACGCAGCCAGCAGCCAGGCCTCCAACCCTGGCACCTGCACCATGTGCGGCGCCATGTGCTCCGTACGCAACATGAACAAGGCCATGGCGGGGGAGAACGTCTCTTTACTGTAAGCCGCCTAACTCCCTGCGCCGACGACATAGGCAAGAATCCAGGGTGCTCCGGGCCTGAAGAACCCAGGTGCGCTCCAGACCCGAAGAACTCAAGTTCGCTCCGGACCCGAAAACCCCAGATGGGCTTCGGGACAAGCGATACTTCTAGAACCAGGCCCGCTTGCCCCGCACGTAGATGCGCTCAAACTCCGCTTGGCTCTTGGAGAGATACAGCACGCCTTCGATAATGGAGACCACCATGGTGGCCAACGTTACCATGCCAAGGGTCAGCAGGCCTCCCAGAATGGAGATGGCCAACATGATGAAGCCTTCGGGCATGTAGCCCAGGTAGAACTTGTGCAGCCCAAGAGGGCCCAGGAAAATGGCCAGCAATCCTGCTGCCACATGGTCCTTCGTATGGACCTGAGCATCCTGCTGCCCGTAATGGCCTGCATAGGGGTTGGCATGACCACCTGCATAGCCGTTGGAATACCCGTTGGAGTAGCCCCCAGGATATGACCCCCCGGTCTGGCTGTATCCGCCCGATCCGATTCTGCCGCTTTGGCTGGGTGATTGCTGATACGCGTAATACTGCTGGCCCGCGCCCCCTGCGCCGTTGCCGAAAGCCTGCTGGCCCATGCTCTGGCCGTACACCGGATTCTCGAAGGCCTGCCCGTAATGAGTCTGCTGACCCTGTTGCCCCCCAAAAGCGGCGGCGGGAATGGCATAGGCCACCTGCCGAGACGCCTGGGAGGGCTCTTCAGCGGCAGAGGCGGGTTCTTCCGCTGTCGAAACGTGCGCGGCCCCGGGCTCCGCCGCAGGCGCGGGTTCCACCACCGCCACAGGCTCCACCACGGCCACAGGCTCCACCGCAGGCGCGATTTCGGGTTCCTGTGCGGGAGCGGACGCTTCGTCAGGATTATCAAGGGCCTGGGCAGCGCGGGCCAGGGCAAGCTCCGCCTGGGCCTGCTGCAGTTCCGCCTGGAGCCGGTCCACCTTATTCTTCAGTTCTTCAAGAGCATCGTTTCTCATTGCGCCACCTTTCAATGCACACGGCCGAGGCTGCTCATGCCGCCCCGTGCCTCATCAAAGGCCTGCCGTTGCAGGCGAGGGCCCACGCATATGACACGCGCCGCACTGCGGACCCGTGCCAAACCGGGCCCCACGCCATGGGGTCAAGTTTTGTGGCACATCCTAAAACAGTCAGTCGGCGGCGCGCTACACGCACCGCCGACTTGTAATCTTTCGGTGGGATTGCGTTACTCCACCGCAGGGTTCTTGCCGTTTATCCATGGGGATCACACGCTCGGAAGACACATGGATCCAGACGAAAATAGGAGCAGGGCAAGCCGTAATCTAAGAGGCGTCCGGCACCTTCCACATAAAGATGAAGCCGAGGACAAACAGGATAGCAAGGCCAAGGACGCCAAGGCTTGACACGCCGGTGATCTGGGTGATGAAACCAACCAGGAAGGTTCCCATAACGGCGGCGTACTTGCCAAAGATGTCAAAGAACCCAAAGTACTCGTTGGCATTCTCCTTGGGGACAAGCTTGCCAAACTCGGAGCGGGACAGGGCTTGGATGCCGCCCTGGAACAGGCCCACGCAAATGGCCAGAATCCAGAACTCAAGGGCGGTCTTGAGGAAGAATGCGGCAAAGAGGGTGATGCACATATAGGCGGCAATGCCCACCAGCAGCATCTTCTTGGTTCCCACCTTATGACCCAGCTTGCCGTAGACAATGGCGGAGGGGAAGGCCACAAACTGGGTCACCAGCAGGGCAATCACCAGCTGGGTGGAATCGATTCCCAAGTCAGTGCCGTAGGAGGTGGACATCTTGATGATGGTGTGGACACCGTCAATGTAGAAGAAGAAGGCCAGCATGAAGTAGCGCAGCTTCTTGTCCTTGAAGATGTTGGTCAGGGTCTTGCCCAGACCCTTGAAGGAGTCCACGATCAGACGGGCGGGGCGTTGCTTGAAGTGGGTCTGGCTCACGTTGCGCAGCATCGGGATGGTGAAGGCCACCCACCACAGAGCGGTGATGATAAACGCCAAGCGCATGGCCACGGTAAAGTCAATACCAATGGCATCGCGGCCAAGCACCACGGCCAGGCAGACGATAAAGGGCACGCAGGAGCCAATGTATCCCCAGGCGTATCCGTGGCTGGACACTTCGTCATACCTATCCTCAGTGGTGGCGTCCACCAGCAGGGCGTCGTAGAAGACCATGGAGGAGTTGAGCATGATGGAGGAGATCACGTACAGCACCAGAAACACCCATGCGTTGGTGGGAAATCCCAGGCAGACACAAGCAACCACGCCGGTTGCCACGGTGCCCAGCACGAACTTCTTCTTCATACCAGCTAGGTCTGCCAAACTTCCCAGAATGGGCATAAGCAAGGCGATGACCAGCGACGCCACGGTCTCGGCGTATCCCCAGGCTACAACCACGCTCGTCCCCTCAGGGGCCAGGGTGCTGAAGTAGATGGGGACCAATGCGGTTGCCAGAAGCACGAAGGAGGAGTTGCCCACGTCGTACATGATCCAGCTTCGCTCGGATTTGGTCATTTTTGTTCCGGCCATTCAAGCCGCCTTTCTTCCTCGGGCACACACCTCCGAACCTCCCGTGGAGATTAGGTTCGGATACGAAATCAGGGAGGTACAAATTTGCCTCCCCCTTTCGATTGACATAGCGCAATTGTATATCATTGCCCATGACAGACATCCGCCGCTGCGTCGCATTCATGGACGCTGCGGGCAAGATTCTTGAAAAGACCCGTCCTGAGGAGGATTCATGCCAGCCATTCTGACCCACGACTTCTTTGGCAAGGACGTACTTGATGCCAATCCCGGGCTCATCGCAGACACCACCGAAGAGCGCCGCGCCTTCCTTTTGGGCAACCAGGGGCCCGACCCCTTGTTCTACCTGCGGATATCCCCGGGCACCAGGGAGTTTCACAACCTCGGCGGCATCATGCACGCCCAGGCGCCCTCCAAGATCATTGCGGCCATGGCCCAGTCCCTGCAGGTGCTTGAACCCAGCGAGCTTGGGGTGGGCAGGGCCTATGCGGCAGGATTCATGTGCCACTACACCCTTGATCGGGCCATGCATCCTTTCGTCTACTCCCACGAGTACGCCATCTGCGATGCGGGAGTGCCTGGCCTGACCAGACAGGATGCAAGCCGGGTCCACGCGGAGATAGAGCGCGAGCTTGACGAGGCCATCCTCTTCAACAAGACCTGCGCCACCGTGGCCACCTACCGTCCCTATGCCCAGGTGCTCCAGGCGGCGGATACCACCCTTGACACCATCGGCAAGATGTACGCCTACGTCAGCATGGTGTCTCTGCGCGTCTTCGCCCCCCGGACCCTCTTCGGCCAGGCGGTCAAATGCTTCCGAATTGTCCAGCGCTTCTTCTACTCCCCCGACGACGCCCTGCAAGAGGCGGTCAACGGCATCGAGACCAAGGTGCTCAAGAAGCACTTCTCCCTCTACAAGAGCATGTCCCACCGGGATAGGCCCACGGCCTGCTCCGACTTTGACAACCGGGGGCACCAGACCTGGATCAACCCCTTCACCCAGCAGGCTGCAACCACCAGCTTCTGGGACATCTACCACGACGCCCAAATCCAGGCTGCGGGAAACATCCGCCAGATGCTTCAGGAAGGCTTTGACCTTACCCAGGCCCGGGAGCTAACCCAGGGGCAGAACTTCGGCGGCGAGCAGGTTGAGTTTGTCGAAGCGTCCCGCCCGCGCTACATCTCCTGCCCCGCATCCTAGGACCACCTGAACCGCCATGCTAGAAGCAGTCCTGGAAATCCCCTTCTGGTTGGAGTTGATTGCGGTCTTTGCCTGCTCCGTGCTGGGATCCGTTGCCGCGGTCAAAGAGAAGTACGACGTGTTTGGCACCGTGGCCATCGGGCTGATCACCGGACTGGGCGGAGGCATTCTCAGAGACCTGCTGCTGCAGGACTACGGCATTTACGCCTTTTCCCAGCCCAGCCTCATCCTGGTAGGAGCCGCCGCCAGCGTCATGGTGTTCTACTTCCACCGCCTTACCACCGGGCTTCCCAAGTTGCTTGACTTCATGGACAACCTGTCCATGTCCCTGTGGTGCATCGTGTCCGTTGGCAAGGGCCTTTCCGCTGGGCTGAGCATCGTACCCGCCGTGATCCTTGGTTTTACCACCGCGGTGGGCGGCGGCGTGCTCAGGGACATCATCATGAACAAGAAGCCGGCGGCGTTTACCCCCGGCACCCTATACGGATCTGCGGCCATTGCCGGATGCGTCATCTATGCCCTGCTCGCCCAGGACGAATCTCTCAAGCACCTGGCCGCCTGGGCCTGCGCCATCATGGTCTTCGCCCTGCGCTATGCCGCCCTGTACTTTGACTGGCAGACCAAGCCTGCAAAGGACTACTCCGACAACATCATCAAGCCCGTGGTGGCAATTGGCCAGCATGCCGCCAAGCCCTTCAGCGCCGTGCTCCACCCTGAGCGCTTTGAGGAGGAGGCCCCCAAGACCTGCGGGCATGACACCTTAGACAACCCCACCACAGGATCTCCCGCCCTTGACGCCCCCGAGGCCCTGGTGCCCGAGGCGCTCACGCCTAAGGCCGCCTCCTCCGACAAGCCCGCACCCGGCGCATCAAGCGCGCCCGCGCCCGACACTCCCGGGGAGCCCGCGTCTCATCTAGAGCCGCCCAGCAGGCCCTAGTTCTGGGCCTGGAAGCTGCCCCTATCAGGGGCGATGGACTGCATGGCGGCAATGGTGCGGCTAAAGAGCTCCTCAAGGGACCAGCCAAGCAGGTCTGCACCCTTCGTTATCACATCTCTGTTCACGCCGGCGGCAAACCGCTTGTCCTTGAACTTCTTCTTGAGGCTCTTCACCTCAAAATCCATGACGCTCTTGGAGGGCCGCATGATCACCGCCGCACCAATAAGGCCGGTCAGCTCCTCAGTGGCAAAGAGCACCTTCTCCATAAACAGCTCCGGCTTGGGCAGCTGAGGGTTGAAATCCGAGCAGTGGCTCTGGACGGCGCGGATCAGCTCCGGGGTGCCGCCTGCAGCCTCGATCAGCGGCGCCGCGTAGAGGGTGTGCTTCTCGGGCTCGTCTGCGTGCTCCTCCCAGTCCAGGTCATGAAGCATGCCCACCACGCCCCAGAACTCCTGGTTCTCAGGGTCAAACTCCGCCGCGAAATACTTCATCACCCCGCACACCGTGGTGGCGTGCTCAAGGTGAAACGGATCCTTGTTATGCTCCTTGACCAGGTCAAATGCCTCTTGCTCGGTCATTCCTGCCTGCAACTGCGCCATTGCGCCCTCCATTCTTAATCTGTCGAAGTGTCCAAAGCCCCACCGGCTCCCCGCAAGAGGCAACTCAACACCAGCCGCGACGGCGCCCACCGCCACCAGCTGCCAGCCGCCGAACCTACCCCAGGCCAACTAGGGTCAGCAGGCCGCCAAAGGCAACGCCCACCGCAAGCAGCACTCCGGTGATGGCAAAGTTCAGCCCCATAGGGCGATTAGTCCTAAAAAGCACCAGCAGTCCCACGCCGGCACTGACCAGCAGCCCGCCCATCATGGCGCCAAATCCCAGGGCGCCCTCCAGGTACAGCTCCGTGATGGCCACCGACGCCGCACAGTTAGGAATCAGCCCCACCAGGCTTGCCGCCACCACGGACAGGGCCGGGTTCTGAGACATGAAGGACGCCAGGGCCTCAGGCCCCACCCACTCAATGACAAACCCCAACACCAGCGCCACCAGGAAAATGAACAAGGTCACCTGCAGGGTGTGCTTCACCGCGCTGACCAGCACCGAATCCTCGCAGTCGCAATGCTCCTGCTCGCAAAGCTCGTGGATATGGATATGCCCGTCCCCGTCTCGCTTCGCGAGCCTGACCAGGGCGTCAACCACAAAACCAACCACGATGGCCACCGCCACCTTGATCAGGAGCACCTGGCCAATCAAAGACAGGGGCGCCTGCTCGGCAATGAGGATAGGCAGCATCTCGTCGCTGGTGGACAAAAACACCGCAAGCAAAGTGCCCACGGTAATCACCCGCCCGGCAAAGAGGGTAGATGCCGCCGCGGAGAACCCGCACTGGGGCACCACGCCAAGCACCGCGCCTACCACCGGCCCTAAGGACCCTGCCTTGCGCACCGCCTCCTCGGACCGCTCCCCCGCATGGTGCTCCAAGGCCTCCATGGCAAGGTAGGTCAGAAACAGGAAGGGCAGCAGTTTCAGGGTGTCCACCGCTGCGTCAAGCACCACATCCATAAGCAGTTCCATTAAGCCGCTGCCTTTCTCATATTCTTTGACGAAGCGTGCTGGTACGCAACGCTCCAGGAAACGTCCTATCCGTTGTCATCTGGCACGTATCATCCCACGCTACAGCCTCAGGGCAGTTTATCGCCGCGAGGGCTTTGCCCACCTGCGAGGATGGCCGGTTCTGGACTTAATCCGCTGGGCCTCCACGTTCCGCTGGCGGACATGGTCCGCTTCGTCACGTAACCGCAGGAAACTATCCAGGCGCTCCTGAGCCAGGGTTCCGTCAACCACGGCTTGGCGCACCGCACAGCCTGGCTCCGCCTCATGGCGGCAATCCGCGAATCTGCACGCTTCGGCAAGCTGGTCGATGTCGGAAAAGGCGGAGCCAAGGCCCTCGGCGGCATCCCATAGGGCAAGGCCACGCACCCCAGGCATATCCACCACGCATCCAGCGCCGGGAATCTGCACCATCTCCCGGGAGACGGTGGTATGGCGTCCCCTGCCATCCCCCTCCCGGACAGCGCCGGTTGCCTGAACCTGAGATCCAACCAGAAGGTTGACCAGGCTGGATTTCCCCACGCCGCTTTTGCCGAGCAGGATTGCCACCTTGCCCTGGGGCACACAGGAACGCACCTGCTCCACGCTTTGGGGATCCTGGGCGGACACCACAATCACCCGGGTACCCTGGGCAATCCGCCCCACCAAATCCTTGGCCATGCGTAGCTGCTCCTCATCCTGGGCCAGGTCGGCCTTGGTGAGCAGCACCACCACCTGGGCCTGGGACTCGTGGGCCAGCACCAGCGCCCGCTCAAGACGGCGGATATTGATGCCCACCAGGGGCTCTGCAACAAACACCAGGTCAAAGTTGGCGGCAAGGACCTGGGCCTCCACCCTTTCGGTGGGGTCCTTGCGCATGAAGGCGTTGCGCCTGGGATGGACCTGGATGATGATTCCCTTGTCGTGACCGTCGGGGGCGTCCACCTCCACCACATCTCCCGTGGTAGCCCGCACCGTGGCGTACTTCACCAGGGAGGTGGCATGCTCGCAGCGGATCTCTCGACCGTCCCCAAGGCGGACCAGAGGAAACCCTCGATCCAGTTTTATTACCACACCCTGCATGCTACCTGACCCTCTCCCGCACCACGCGGAACAGGAAATAGCAGGCCACCCCAAGGCCCACGCACACAAGGCCGGGGATGAAGTCCTGGGGGTCAAACTCATCAGGGTGGTCGTAGCCCTCCTGCACTACCGTCATGGTGGTAGCATGGATGTCACACTCGCCTTGGTGCTCCGGACAGCACAGGTGGAACTCTCCCCTCACCCGCAGGATGGACCCCGTGGTGCCGTATTTGCCAAAATGGTCGATATCCTCAGTCAGGGACTCGTCAATCCACACGTTGACCACCGAGTCTCCGCCCCGGTCCTGCAAGAGGATCCACACATGGTCGGACATGGTCTTTCCGTCAGAGATTGCCTCTCCCACCACCTCGCCGGTAACCTGCACCGTCTGGCAGTCGTAGTAGCTATCCGCACCTGCCAGATCCGCAATGGCGGCATCGTCCAGGAAGCTGGAGTCCGAAAGCTGCCCCTCGTTGACTACGTTGCCAGGGCCGTCCAAAGGCTCGGGGCTGGGCTTGTCAGACTCTGCATTATCCTGACCCTGATTCTGAGACCCACTCTGGGATGAGGATCCAGACTGGTTCTGACCAGCCGTCTGAGCCTGACCAGCCGTCTGGACCTGGGGCTTAAGCAGACCCACGGCAGTGGAGCCAGATCCGGAGGCTGCTGACCCTGCAGCAGCGGACCCTTCGGCATCTGAGCCCTCCTGGCTCGTGCCCTCTGCGCCCTGGGATTCTTCCTCCTGGGACCCGTCCTGGATGACCTCCACCACACCTGCATTGGTGCCGTCGCCGGAGTCCGCCCAGGCGCGCTGGATGAACCCAGGGGCGCCAAGCGCCAACCCAAGGCAGCAGGCAACCAGGACCAGAACAAGGGCACGGGCCCCTCGGGCACCAACGGCAGAAGCGAAGGATGGGCGCGTGCTCAAAGGGCTACCTGCCACGGGACGACCCCCTCCTCTTTCTGGCCACCGGATTGATGGAGGCAATCAAGGACACCAGCAGGGCAAGGAGGGTCACGTACTCAAGACGGCCCGCCCACATAACAATGATGTAGAGAATCTCCAGCCCCGCTGGCATTCCGGGAGAGATGATGCCTGAGGACATGCCGATGTTTGACACCATAGACACGGACTCAAACAGCGCCGAGGCGGCATCATACCCACAAGCCAGGGTGGCCACAGCTGTGATAATCGCAAGGAATCCGTACAGCATGAGCACAGCGATATTAGCCCTGATCAGTTCCTGGGTCAGAGGATGGGAGCCCAGGTGATAGTAGGAGACCGCCTGACGGGCGGAGGCAGGAGCAAGCAGATCCTTCACATAGGCAATAAGCTCTTTGCCCAGGGTCACCACGCGGATAACCTTGATGCCGCCGGTGGTAGACCCGGACGAGCCGCCCACGATCATGATGAACACCAGCAGGATCAGCGCCCCGGATGGCACGATGGTGGTGAGCTGGTTGGTGGAGATGTTCTGAAAGCCCGTGGAGGAAAATGCCGCCACAATGGTGAAGACGCCCCGCCTGATCAGGGTCAGCACGTCGTTGTAGGAACCCGAGGTGGCCAGAAGGAGGGCAAAGACCGCCAAAATCAGCGCCAGCCAGACCACCAGGCCTCTAACCTCCGCATCCTTTACAAACTCGATGAGACGGCCCTTCCACAGCTCGCTGTACAAGGTGAAGTTGATGGACCCTAGCAAAATCAGTAGCATCACCACGAACTCCAGCGCGGCGCTGTGATAATACACGATGCCCGTGCTCATGGAGGTCATACCGCCGGTGTTAAAAGACGCAATGGACAGCCACAACCCGTTGAAGAACCCGCGCCACCCGTCGATGCCGATGTACATGCAATACCCCACCAGCACCACAGCACCCAGGCCCACAAAGAGCACCGCCAGCTTCACAATAAACTTGGTGGTCTGCATGATGTTGGGCAGCACGTGCTCGCTTCTTCCCTCCGAGGAGTACAGCGACGCATCCACGTTGCGCCCGAACATGCCCAGGGACAGGGCAATCACGACAACACCCAGGCCACCCACGCCCTGCATGGTGAACCTCCACATGTTGTCCGCCGTGGAGAAGTGATTCAGGTCCTGGACTAGGGAGGCTCCCGTGGTAGTCCAGCCGCTCATCCCCTCAAACAGGGCGTCAAGAGGCGTGGCGAAGTGTCCTGACATATACAGAGGAAAGGCCCCGCCCACCGCCAGGACCAGCCAGGCAAGGCAGGTCACCGCCACGGCGCGCTTCTGGGTGAGCTTACCAGGAATGGGTATCACCATCCGCAGGCAATTGCCCACGATAAGGGTGACGCCTGCGCACAGCAGGTAGTGGGAGACCGGAGTCCACTCCCCCATAATCACGCCGGCGGCTATGGGCACCAGCTCCAGGGCAGCCATACCCATGATCAACAGTCCCAGATAATGGCAGATGACCCGAAGGTCCTCAATGGTGAATCGCTGCCACATACGCTACCCCGACAGTCCCACAAAGCCACTAACCGCAACCACGATAAGGGCAAGAAACATCAGAAACAGGACGCAGTAAAGCACCAGCAGCAACATGCTCATAAAGGGCATGCGTACCGACTGCCACCAGGTGCTCTGTTTTACGCTTTTCCTGACCATGGGTCCTTCTGGATGCTCCACCGACGTCTGTCAAATTGGTTAATTATACGTCAAGTTCAAGGGATACGGGGCAGTGGTCACTGCCGAAGATGGACGTATGGATGTCCGCACCCGTCACACGGCCAAACATATCCTCGCTGACCAAGAAATAGTCAATGCGCCATCCCGCGTTGTTCTCCCGGGCCTTGAACCGGTAGCTCCACCAGGAATACACCCCTTCGGTCTCAGGATTGAGCCTTCGCCAGGTATCCGCGAACCCAGAGTCAAGAAGCCGTCCGAAGCTCTCCCGCTCCTCATCGGAAAAACCCGCGTTGCCCCGGTTGGACTTAGGATTCTTCAGGTCTATCTCCTGATGGGCCACATTAAGATCCCCACAGGTAACCACCGGTTTTGGAGTGGTGGCACAGCAGCCGCTGCCCTCAGGCACCACGCCCTGCTCAAGGCCTTTAAGCAGATTGCGGAAGGCCTCATCCCAGGCAAGGCGATGATCGATGCGGGCAAGCCCGTTTTGGGCATTAGGGGTATACACATCCACCAGCCAAAACTGGGGAAACTCCAACGCGCAGATGCGCCCCTCATCGTCAAGCTCCGGAACACCCACGCAATGCAGCTCCTGCAAAGGCTCCACTTTGGTAAACACCGCGGTTCCCGAGTAGCCCTTCTTCTGGGCGTAGCTCCAGTATTGCCGATACCCCGGCAGGTCAAGCTGGATCTGGCCCTCCTGCAGCTTGGTTTCCTGAAGACAGATTACGTCAGGATCAAGGGAGCGCATGCTTTCCACAAACCCCTTGCCCACTGCGGCCCGCAGACCATTCACATTCCATGAGACCAGTTTCACCGGCGTCTCCTCACCAACGACAGGCTGTTACTCCTGGGGGCTGGACGCTTCGTCATCGGAATCCTTGGCCCCGCTGCGCTGCTTCTTGGCCCGCAGCGCATTGAATATTTTCTCGTTGAACACCAGCGCCAGGACCGCGAGAAGGGCCAGAATCGCAAACATCACAATACTTGTGACCAGGTTGCCCGTGGCAAGCCCGCTTGCTGCGCTAGTGGACATGACGATGCCGGGGATGCGGGCGATATTGGATATGGCCAGATAACGAAGGGAGGACATATCCGTCAACGGCACAATGTAGGTGAACAGGTCCTTGGGCAGACCCGGGATGAGGAAGAGCACGAACACCGTCACGTCCATCTTCTCGGACTTTTCGAACACGTCCATCTTCTCCGCCCAGGCCTGGGGAATCATGTCCCTGACGAAGGGGGCGCCGAGTCGGTTGACCAATAAGTAGATGAAGGCACTTGAGATGACGCAGCCCACAAAGATGATCAGGGCTCCGAAAACCGGGCCGTACATGATACCGGCGGCCATCTGGACTACTTCGCCGGGGATGAGGGCGATGATGACCTGGATCAGCTGCACCACAAGCAGGATGCCCACCCCTGCAGCACCTGCCTGTTGGATCTTTTCCACAAACAGGTTTATACCGTCCTTCTGGCCGAGGAAAGACAGGTACGGCCATATCAGTACGGCAATCACCCCGAGCATCACGATGAAGGCCACCAGGGCGACAAGCTTGACCACATCCGATCGGGATGCGCGTCGCGTGTTGGTATGCTGTTCCACTATGTTCCCTTCGGCCCCTAGAGGCTCTACGCTTTGGGGCTACTTGCCGTCACGGGCTTTGCGATACTCTTCGGTAAAGGAGGAGAACATGCCGCCGATGCGCTCCGCAGACACGGCCCGCTTGAGC
This sequence comes from Eggerthellales bacterium, assembly GCA_029101185.1. Taxonomy (GTDB): domain Bacteria; phylum Actinomycetota; class Coriobacteriia; order Coriobacteriales; family Eggerthellaceae; genus Slackia. The sequence goes on from JAQXQN010000056.1 coordinate 16,322, forward strand.
ATGTCGCTCATATCCTCGTCCTCATCCTCGTCCTTACGGGAAGCGGACTTGCGAGGTGCGTCCTCGTCCTCATCGTCGTCTTCGTACTCGTCTTCGTACTCTTCGTCCGCATCCTCGTACTCGTACGCTTCGTCATCCTCATACGCTTCGTACTCGTCCGTGTCCTCGGCGTCTTCCTCCGCATCGCCCTCTACGGCCTTGCGATACTCCTCCTTGAAGGCGGCAAACATGCCCTTCTGGGAACTTTCCTGAGCAACCTGGGCCCCCACTTCGGTTTCCTCACCGTCTCGGGCGGCCTGGTACTCCTCCTTGAAGGAAGAGAACATGCCCTGGGTGGAGGCAATCTGCTTACCCGTAAGATAGGCGCCCTGCTGCACGCTTTCGCTGGCAACATGGGCGGCGGCGTCAACCTTCTCCTCCGCCTTCGCGCCAATCTCCTTGGCCTTTGCCTTGGCCTTTGCGGTCATCTCTCCGGCAGCCGCGGCCCAGCCTCCTTCAGGCTCCAGCTCCCATACCTCGTCAGAGACCATGATTGCGCCTCTGAACTGGTACTCTTCGCCAAGGTCCCTACTGTCCTGCTTGATGGACAGGGCATCCCCGATTCCCTTCTTAAAGCCCCGGATCATGCGGGCAGGAACATTGAGCTCCCCAAGAAAGTACTGGGCGGTGTAGCCGTTGGAGGCTTGGACGCTTTCAATCTGGCCCGTATCCAGGTCCAGGTTGATATAGCCCACTCGGCCAAGGACCTGCTCGTCATCGGTCATGAGGGGCATGCCGTCCCAGATGATGCAGGAGTCCCAATCGATGCCCATCTTCCTACAGGCGGCAGCACCGTTGGTCTGCACCCCAGGCTTGATGACAATACGGCCATCCACCAGGTCAAACCCACCAAGGGGAATAAACCAGTCGGCTCTGTGGAACATCCACAAAAAGTCAGGACGCCTGACGGTCAGGCCAATGCAGCGACGCTCGGAAGGATGGAACACGCAATCCCGCACCTTGCCGATACGTTTGCGACCGTTTTTACCTCCGATGACGCGCAGCTTGCGCAGCTCTTTGGTGGTTGCCAGATTGGCCATGGCTTCTCCTTGGATGACGGTAAGGGCCGACGCGATGCCGGCCCTGATAGGTTTCATGTGACAGGCGGATTACTGGGCTGCCTGATCCTGCGCCCCCTCATCAACCCCTGCATCGGCAGCGGGCTGATCTACGGGCTCCGCAACTTCGGTGACAGCCTCCGCGGCGGGCTCGGGAGCCGGGACGTCCTCAGCCAGGTTCTGAGCAGCAAGAGGGGCCACCTGCTCTACGGATGCCTGGGCCTCCTGAGCGTTCTTGGCAACCTGGGCGGCAATGCGCTCCCTGGCGGCGTCAATCTTTGCCCGCAGGTCATCGTCGGACACCACGGGCCTAGCAGCAGAAACCGCCTCAGAGGCGCGGCCGGCAATCTTACTTGCCTGCTCGGTGGCGGTGGCAAAAAGCTCCTTGGACTTTTCCACCACCGTGGTATAGACCGGGGCCACCTTTGCGGCGGCGCTCTCATACACGGGCTGCACCTTCGCGGCTACCTGGCTGTTGACTGCCTGGCTGTATACCCGCTCACCAGCGGCGGCAACATCATTGGCTGCTGCCTGACCGGCGGTTTTCACCTGCTCACCCATGTTCTGGGCCTCGCCCCATGCCTGATTGACCTTCTCTGCAACTGCAGCACGGGTTTCCTGACCGCTGCGCGGGGCGCACAGCAGGGCGGCGCCTGCACCAATAAGGGCTCCGACCACCAGAAGAGATGCCTTGTTTGCCATTATTACCTCCGATCCTCCGTCCAAAGACGGATCGAAAGAGCATTCACGTCCGTGCCATTATAGAAGAATCCCCCACCTAATCAGAGGCGCGTTACCTTTGCGTTGCTGCAATTTGACCGTGGGGAAACGCAAAAGGAGGCCTGCCGCAACACCAGACCTGGACAATTCCCCAAACCCGACCTGCGCTATTCCTGCACGAACAGCCCATTCAGGAAATCCACCGCATCCTTAATGGCACCAAGGGCAACCAAATCGCTGAGGTAGTTCACCTCCACCCGGCCGACAAGACAAGCCCTATCCGTCCAGTAGGACTTGCCCACAAAGACCCGCCCCGCATCACGAAGCCTTGAAGCGCGCACCTGCCCCTCAATCACCATGTGCTCAAGGAGGTGCAGCAGCGAGGTATGGTTTGCCACCGCCCCGAAATCAGATCCCACGTCATTGACGCAGGCGTGTCTGCGCAGGTATGGATAATTCTGTTCCACCAGGTCAACCAGGTGCTTGGTGGTAAACGCGCACTGGGGGTTGGTGATTTGCACCTCAACTATCACCCGATCTCGCGCCACCCTGATGTGGGTCACCTCCACAATGGGGCGCAAAGGCCCAATGGGGGTTTCAAATCCCGCCTGTTGCAGGGACCCGAGGTTTTCCTCATCAAGCAGCCTGTTCATATGACGGCGAAGCGCCCTTTGCCCCATGGACTCATGCCGCTCGGGAACAATGGGCATCAGGCATCCTCCTGGGTATCCGAGGCGGACTTGTCTCCATGAGGAGGGCCGCTGAGGTTTGCCGGGGCGTCTTGGATGTACGCTTCGTCATCCACCCTGACCAGCACGGTATCCTGGGCAGAATCCTGGGTGCCCTGGACGATGGTGAGCACGTTTCTGTCCGAGGAGAAGCTATAGGTTGCCTTCCCCTGCAGGTCCGTGAAGGTGAAATCCAGGGTGCGGCTCTTCTGATCAAGGGTGTAATCCCAGGTCACATGGGCGGGGAACTGGATTTCGTCATCGGTAATCACCACCGTCATGGACCAGTCCGTGGTACGCCACACGCCCTGGATGTCCGCGGCGTCGTCGTAGCGCCACAGCCTGTCCCATGCGTACAGGCCCGCGCCCGCCGCCGCAAGCACCACCACAAGAAGCAGGCATGCGATGATAACGCCCGCTCGGGGACGCTTACCCGACACCGAGGCCCGAGGCTTGCGGGACGCCTTGCCCGTGCCGCGGTGTTCAGCGCCCACATCGCGGGACCCAGCATCCGTGTCGCGGGGCGTGCTCCCCGAGTCGCGGGGCGTTGCATCCGACCCCATGAGCTCTTCGGGGGTAAGGGGACGAGAGATGAAATGCGCCTCTCCCCTGCGAGCGTTCATGCCGTCCTGACCAAAACGGTCGGCGGAGAAGCCGTCGTCTTCCGCCAAAGGAGGCTGAGGGCTGCGTTGTGGCCGAGCAACCCGTTTGTCTCCCACGCTCGGGCGCCGAGAAGCGGCACCCGTATGAGCCGCGGAATCAGGCCGTGCAGCGCCCGGACCAGGAGCAACAGGTGATGTCGAAGTGCCCAGGGAAGCAGGAGGCACCGAAGCGGTCGAAGCGGACGGGGCCCCGGGGGCAGCCGTAGGGGCGGCTGTTGGGGCTGATGGTGCCCCGGGGACAGCTGGTGCCCCGGGGGCAGCCGCCGCAGGCCACGTCGAGGTTGAACCAGAAGTGGCAGAAGTGGCAGGACTAGCCCCCTCATGGCCAGAAGGAGCAGGCGCCGCCTTGGACGCTTCGCCACGATCATCAGCACGACCGCCCTTGATCAGGCGAAACCGTGGGACCTCCTGAGGCTTTGGCTCAAAGGACCCGAGGGAGAAATCATCCGCAGGAACCAGATCATCCGAAACCTGATAAAGGCTTGCCGGCATACCAGACTTGGGCCGAGAGCCTCTGGCGGAGGCGGATCCTCCGACAGAACCAGGGCCCCCAGCGGAAACGGAACCCCCAGCGCGACCTGGACCTGCGCTACGGCCGGGCTGAACCGTCCCGCCATTTCTGCGCTGTGTGGGCCTGTTGTTTGACATGGGAGCCTTTCAGGTGGTTTCCGACGTATCAGGGGTGTAATAAACGTGGCGGCCCGCAAAACCGAACCGCCACGTCATTCTATCCAAGCACAGGGCCCCAAGTCCCGCCGCAGGCACCTCAGCAGAGCAATTCCGCAAAGTGACCCATGACAAAGCGCCCTATGGCAAAGCGCCCTACGATGAGCGGCTACTTGCCAATGTACTCGCAGCCCATGTAGGGAACCAGCACGTCGGGCACCTTGATGGTTCCGTCAGGCTGCTGGTAGTTCTCAATAATGGCCGCCATGCAGCGTCCCACCGCAAGACCCGAGCCGTTGAGGGTGTAGGCAAAGCGGGTGCCCTTGAAGTTCTCGGGGTCGCGGTACTTAATGTTGGCGCGACGGGCCTGGAAGTCCGTGCAGCAGGAGCAGCTGGAAATCTCCTTAAAGGCGTTGTAGCTAGGCATCCAGACCTCCACGTCGTAAGTCTTTGCCGCAGAGAAGCCCAAATCCCCGGTGCACAGGGTGATTACCCGATGGGGAAGGCCCAGAAGCCGCAGGACGTTTTCGGCATCCTCGGTCATCAACTCAAGCTGGTTGAAGCCGTCCTCAGGAGTGGCGAACTTGACCATCTCCACCTTGCTGAACTGGTGCACACGGATAATGCCGCGGGTGTCGCGGCCGGCGGAACCCGCCTCCTCGCGGAAGCAGGGGGTGAAGGCGCAGTACTTCAAGGGCAGGTCAGAGGCATCAAGCACCTCGCCGGCATGGAGGTTGGTCAGTTGAACCTCGGCGGTGGGGATCATGTACATACCCTCGGTGGTCTTGTACAAGTCCTCTTCGAACTTAGGCAACTGGCCAGTGCCAAACAGGGTGTCCCCATTAGCCATAGCGGGAACCCACCATTCCTTGTAGCCACGAGAGGTGTGGGTATCCAGCATGAAGTTAATCAGGGCGCGCTCAAGACGAGCTCCGGCGCCGCCAAGCACGTAGAAACGGCTGCCGGCGAGCTTCACGCCCCGCTCGCAATCGATGATATTCAAATCTGCGCCAAGGTCCCAATGGGCCTTGTAGTCAAAGTCAAACTCAGTAGGGGTACCCCAGCGCCTAACCTCAACGTTGTCGTTCTCGTCCTTGCCCACAGGAACGCTCGGGTCGGTGAGGTTAGGGGTGCTGCACAGCATCTGGTGCAGTTCTCCATCCACACGCTCGCGCAGGGCAGAGGCCTCAGCCAAACGCTCGTTAATATCGCGGACCTGGGCCTTAACAGCCTCGGCCTCCTCCTTTTTCCCATCCCTCATCAGACCGGAAATGTCCTTGGTCAACTTATTGCGAGAGGCCTGAAGTTCCTCCTCCTGGACAATGGCTGAACGGCGCTGCTCGTCGAGCTCCACGAACTTCTCAGAATCCCACCGGAAGTTCTGATTGCCGAGATTCTCGGCCACAGCGTCCAGGTTCTCACGAACATAGCGGATGTCCAGCATCTTCACTCCTTAATCTTGCTTCTACCAACGGTCCATAAGGTGCCGTATGTAAGAAGGGGATTATATCCCAACGCTCCACCTGTGCCCGTGCGGTTTGGGCGGACGGCTGCATTGGGCATTATTGGGGCGATTTCGGTTAAAAATCGAGGACGTACAGAGGCTTAAGGGCGTTTTCCTCTGTTTTCGGGACATTATCGGGTCTTCACGGGAGGATATTGCTACACAGGCCACTTGAGGGGTTCCTTCGCTTATAATGCCCCATGCAACACACCATCCTGTCGAAAGAGACGTCCATGGACTTCATTCTCAACCTGTACCATTTCCTTTTCGAAAGCTTCGCGGGCCTGGGCATCCTGGTCCTGAGCATCCTGCTGATCTCTGTGATTGCCTGCGTCATCATGGAGCGCCGCACCCGTAATACCTTTGTAGATCGGGGCCCTGTGGATGATGGCGATGACGAATTCACCTTCTTCGACGATGACGATGATGAGGATTAAGTCGTTCCAACTTTCTCCAAATTTCCACTTGCACATTCAATAGCAAACGTGTAATATATCCACTTGCTGCAGACATCATAGATGTTTTCACACATGCGGGTGTGGCGGAATTGGCAGACGCGTATGGTTCAGGTCCATATGGGGGCAACCCCGTGAAGGTTCAAGTCCTTTCACCCGCACCACCAAATACTCGAGTCGCTTTCAGGCGGCTCTTTTTTTATCCCTATGTGTCCCTTGCTGGCTCAGGGAACTCCATTCCGCACCCCCGCAGTCCCGTAGGGCCCAGGCGCCCTATGCAACACAGGCGCCAGCGGAACACATCGTTCACGCCGGCGCGCATACACGTCAACACTGCATTACGACAGAGCTCGAAAACCCTTAAATCTCAAAGCTTCCCGGGCACACCTTCGGCCCACGGACGCTGATCTCCTGATTCTTCACGCTCACTCGGGACCCGGCAGGGATGCTGCTGGTCACAAAGGCAGAGCCTCCGATAATGGTCCCTTCGCCAACCACGGTCTCCCCGCCAAGGACCGACGCATTGGAGTAGATGGTCACGTTGTCCTGAATGGTTGGGTGCCGCTTCTTTCCCGCCAGGGCCTGGCCTGCGCGGGTGGACAGGGCGCCAAGGGTCACACCCTGGTAAATCTTCACGTGGTCGCCGATGATGGTGGTCTCACCAATCACCACACCGGTGGCGTGGTCAATAAAGAAATACTCCCCCACCGTGGCGCCAGCATTCAGATCCACACCGGTTGCAGAGTGAGCGTACTCGGTCATGATGCGATGCATCAGCGGCACCTTCTCCAGATAGAACTCATGGGCAAGGCGATACACGAAGATGGCAAAGAACCCGGGGTAAGAGAAGATAATCTCCTCCTTGCTCTGGGCGGCAGGGTCTCCGTCAAAAGCCGCCTGCACGTCCTTGAGCAGCAGGGCCTGAATATCCGGCAGCTTGGCCAGGAACCGGTCCACAACCTCGTCGGCGTGCTGGTGGATCTCCTTGTGGGTCTGAGGCCCGCAATCCCTAAAGGCCAGGGACTCAAACACCTGATCCCGCAGATCCGCGCGGATCTTCATCAGCTCACCGGCAATGAAATACTCGGGGTCCATGTCCGCAGGCACGTCTGAGCTGAAGTACCGAGGAAACATCAGACACCGGATCTCCTCGATGATGCGGATGATCTGGTCACGGTCGGGAAAATGGTGACCGGGCTTGGTCACGAAAATCTCCGGCGCCTCGTAATTCTTGGCGATCCGGCCGACCACGTCCTCCATAAACTCGTTGCTCATACCAACCACTCCGTTCTCATACCTGGCGAAGCGTCCTCTCCCGCACCAAGACCCCCGGAGACAAACCCCCGAACGACCCGTCTCAGGACGCCCCTCGCGGCGATACCTTCCGCGTCATGTGGGCACCTTGCATCAATTACCTACTAGTATGATAGGTTATATGCTATTCGTCTAGTATACCTGGACTGGCTCCATCCGAACTCCCCCAGATACGCCAAACCTCCTCATCGGTGCACTTTCCCCGACTAAAGCACCCGCGCAGGCCCCCAACGCCCGGCGTCTAACCCCCAGCATCACCCAATGTGTATACTTGCTCAAGCAACCAACGTAAGACAGGAGTTCCCCATGGGCACCGTGAACATCGGAATTATCGGACTTGGAACCGTAGGCGGCGGAGTGGTCAAGTTGATCAACTCCCATCATGACGACTACGTGGCCAAATACGACATCGACCTTGCCATTATCAAGGCGTGCAGCAGAGATCAGGCAGAGGCTGAGCGCCTTGGCCTTGACCAGGGTGTATTCACCCCCGACTGGCGCGAGGTGTGCACCGACCCCAATATCGACATCGTCATTGAGGTCATCGGCGGCGAGCACCCCGCAACAGAGATCTTCGAGACTGCCTTCGCCAACGGCAAGCATGTGATTTCCGCCAACAAGGCCCTGCTCGGCCGCCATGTGGAACATCTGGCCAGCCTTGCCGCCCAAAACGGCGTCCAGCTGCGCTGCGAGGCAGCGGCGGCAGGAGGCATCCCAGTGGTTCACGCCATCGAGCATGACCTGATGGGCAACGAGATTCTCACCATCGCAGGCATCATGAACGGTACCACCAACTACATCCTCTCCCGCATGCGCAACGAGGGCCTCGGCTTTGAGGAAGTGCTCAAGGCCGCCCAGGAGGCAGGCTATGCCGAAGCGGACCCCACCGCGGACGTGGACGGATTCGACGCCGCCTCCAAGATTGCCATCCTGTCCTCCATCGGCTTTAAGACCAGGATCACCACGGATGACGTGTATATGCAGGGCATCCGCAATATTTCCGCCACCGATATCCAGATGGCGGACTCCTTCGGCTATATCATCAAGCTGCTGGCCATCGCCCGCAAGACCTCCGAGGGCATCGACGTGCGGGTCCACCCCACCATGATCCCCAAGAACCACTCCCTGGCAAACGTAGACGGCGCCATGAACGCGGTATACGTGGTGGGCGACGCCGTGGGTGAGACTATGTTCTACGGTGCTGGCGCAGGATCCTTCCCCACCGCCAGTGCCGTCCTTGGCGACGTGATGGCCCTTGCGGAATCCATCGCAAAAGGGGAGCGGCCCATTGCCGAAAACGAGCCCTTCGCCCGCACCGAGCCCATCTGCCCCATATCCGATCACACCACCCGGTTCTATGTGCGTCTCAAGGTCCAGGACCGGCTTGGAACCTTGGCCGCCTGCACCAACGTGTTCGCGGAGTGCGGCATCTCCATCTCCCACATCAGCCAGCGGGAAACCGAGCCTGAAGAGGGCGTATGCACCCTGGTGTACCTAACGCATGACACCAAAGAGGAAGCCATGCAGCATGCCCAGGAGGCCCTAGCGTCCATGGACTCCGTGGCCGAGGTGGCATCCATCATCAGAATCGAGGACATCAGCCTGTGGACCGAAGGCGTGTTCCAGAATTAAGCCACGTTCCAGACCACTTCAACCAGCGCTGCGGTGGCAAAACAAAAAAATCCGCTGGTCATCGATACGTAAATACGGCGTCGAAACGTCCGGGTCTACACAATGACACCAGAACAGCTGGTGGAACAGCGCAAAGAAAGGTTCTGAAAATCCTAGCAGCACCTCTAAGATAGAAACGTAAGCGGTCTATATCACCCATCTGGACATCGGGGGCGTCCTGTGCTCTCTGAGCCGGCGCATCCGCACGTCGTGGGAAACAGGAGCGCTCGTCTAGGAGATGGGGGTCCACCTCCACAAGCGGGACCCCGAGCGGGTCGGGGGCCGCGGCCTCCGCCGGGGTGAGCCTGCAGGAGTCCGGGACTTCCGGCGACCACGGCATGAACG
>JAQXQN010000057.1 GCA_029101185.1 Eggerthellales bacterium
GTGCCCGCGCCCAGGAGCGGCGGGACCCGGCCACCAGGGCGCCCGCGCCTGCCGCGGCCAGGCTACTTCAGGTCAAACACCGGCAGGTCAAGCCGGTAGAGCGCGTCATTGATCACTCGCAAATCCCAGTTCCGTCTGCCAATAAACCACTTGATGACCAGGTCAAACTTACTGGCATTGGTCAGGGTGTAGCCGGCCCGGCCAATCAAATCCTGGGTCTGGCCCAAATCAAGCTTCAAGGCCAGCGCCAGGGCGATGGCGGTATGCTTCTTGGGCCGGTAATGCTCGTCACTGCGAATCTTGGAGAACAGCTGCCTGCTCAAACCAGCTCGTCGGTACACTTCGGCATCACTCATGCTCCGAGCGTCAATCAGGTGCAGCAGGGTGGTCACAAAGGACTCATCAAGGCTTCGCAGCAGCTGGTCAAGATCCGGCTCCTCGGTCCCGAAGGGCATGCTGCCCGTATCCCAATCCTCGCACGGGGCCAAGTCAGCGCCATGCATTCCCCCGCGGGCCATAGGAGCCACCCCTCCATACACTCGCGGGGCCTCAAGGACTTTGCCAACTGGGGCCTCCTCGGCCGCGGCGCTCGCGACAGGATTCTCCTCCTGCTGGCCAGAAGGCTCCCCCTCGTACATGGCCTCCACATACTGGGATAGCCCCAGGAGCTCAACGCGGGTCAGAGGCTGAATGGTTGCCCCTAGGAGCCACTTCTTTTGACGGCTTCCAAGGCCACCGCCCAGTCTGCGAATTCGCGACATGTTCCCTCCATCACCTTCATCCATGCTTTGACCAGGGCATCCACCGGCTTGCACGCCTTCTTGCGCGCCGCGGCACCCAGCGCCCTGCCCACAGGCCTGCCATCCACCGACGCAACCTGAGTCAGACCGCCCATCCGGTCGAGCACCAGCACCGCGTCTGCGTCATACACCCCCGAGCGTCCCAAAGGACCCTCCAGCACCGGAATGTCCAGGTCAAGCCCGAGGCTCAGCAGACTCTCCCGCATGACGGAACCCACCGGTCCGGCACCGGAGCCCGCAAGGGACGCTTCGCCAGCCAGACCGGACCCCGCCTGGGGCCTGCCCGCCACAAACACCCCGTCTCGAATCGTAAAGACCTCGCCCCGGGTGCTTCCCCGTACCTGACCTGCGCTATCAAGGGCAATCATGCCGTCAAGACCCAGCCTTCGGGCCTCGGTTTCCATGGCGAAGCGTACCGACCCGCCCCTGCAATCAAGATCGTTGAAGTCCTCCGGGGTGCGCCAGGAAGAAAATCCCATGGTCAGGGGCGCCGCTTGGGCACGGGGCTGGGCCTGATCCTGATCCTGGGGCTGGGGCTGCGCGTCGCCTAACGGCGCCCAGGGGACAAGCAGATGGGTATCCGCCGGGGTCAGCAGAGCGGTCATGCGCACCGCACCCTGGATACCCGAGGTCCCCTGATCCGCCTCCACCAGCGCGGCTCCCGCGGATGCCACGGACATGACCTGGGCAGAAAGGCGCTCTGCAGACAGAGACAGGGGGCATCCGCAGGCGGCGCAATCCCTTAACAGCCTATCCACCACGTCAAAGGGCCGAAACACAAACCACGCCCCGGTAGGCTTCATGCCGCAGGGGACGTCCTGTTCAAGCACCAGGCCACCCTGGCCCAGGTCCAAAGCCCAAGACCCCAGCCGGCTTGCCACCGCGAAGTCTGTGCACTCCTTGCCGTCAAAGAGCAGGGTGGCCTGACTGGGAGCAGTACGCTTCGCCATGGTTATTTCTTTTCCTTCAGCAGACCAGAAAGCCGGCTGCGGCCCTCCTGAGTGCGAGCCCGCTGCTGATCAGCATCAATGCGATAGGTGTTGCCCTCGCGCTGCAGCACAGATCCCGCCTTCACCCCCGCAGGCAGAGCAGCCAGGGATATCTTCTCAAAAGAGCCGTCCTCCCGCTCGCAGGAAGCAATGGAGCCTTCAATCTCGTCCACAATCAGCCGCATCTTGCGTCCTTTCTCTCCGACGCCTCACTCTGGCGCCGCGTCCTGGCCTACTCAACCATGATCTCCTGACCATCGGTGGAAATCACCACGGTCCCCAGCAGATCCGTGCGCAACACCTCCACCCCCTCAAGGGCAGCGAGGGTCTCCTCATGGGGATGCCCATAGGAGTTGTCCGCCTCGCAGGAAATCACCGCGTACGCCGGCGAAACCTCCGCCACCAATCCAGGGCTAGTAGAGGTGCTTGACCCATGGTGGCCCACCTTCAGCACATCCGCGTGCCCAGGATGCGCATCAAGGACGACCTGTGACGATGCGTCCCCGGTAAACAGGAACACCCTCTGGCCTGCCACAAACCTGCATACCACAGACCAATCATTTATGTCCTCATACTCATCAGACACCGGCGAGATAACCTCCAGGACAAATCCTTCGCCCTCTACAACCACATCCCCCGCCCACGCCGCGTACGCGTCGCAGCCTTCGGCTTCCACGGCGTCAAGGAAGTTGAAGAAGGTCTGGGTATCGTGCTCCACGTTGGGCATCCATACTTCGCCCACGTCAAAGGCATCAAACACCGCCACCATGCCGCCAATGTGATCCGCGTCAGGATGGGTGGCAATCACAACGTCAATGCGGGTGCACCCCAGCGCCCGAATATACTCAACCGCCGCCTGACCTCCAGATGCGGTACCGGCGTCAATGAGCACGGTCCTCCCATCAGACAGTTGGATGAATTCGCAATCCCCCTGCCCTACATCGATGAAATGTACCCGGGCTTGCCCCTCAATTTCAGATGTCGAAGCGCCCTGCCCGGCGGCGTTCTCCTGCTCTGAGCCCTCCTGCTCCGCGTCATTCTGCTCCGTAGCATTCTGCCCAGCGGCGCTTTGCTCCGCGGCGGCCTCTTGACCGGCAGTCTCAGCGCTCTGGCCTGCGGTGGCCTCGGCCTCCTGGCCCGCGGAGCCCTCATCTACGGGAACATCAACAAAGGAGGCACCGGCGCACAGCACGCCCCACACCAAAACTGCGGCAACCAACGCCGCTCCGCGCCGGGAGGCAAGCCGCGCACGGGACGCTTCGACACGCTCTAGTTTTCGCGACGTGGCATTGACGATGGTACGACTAAGCCTTCTGCTTCTCAGCTCTCGCGCTCGCATGAACTGATACAGGGCAACAGCCACGCAGGGAACCGCCACCAGCGCCCACAGGACGCAAAGCCCCATGGCGCTACGCCCTCACCCGGGCGCCGCAGGCCTGGATGCAGCGCTTGGCAAGCACCTCCATGGCGTCAACCACCAGCATGCCCGCATAGTCCTCCGGAACGCTGATCAGGGAAAGTTCCGTGCATCCAAGGACCACCGCGTCGCAGCCCTGCTCCCGCAGATGGCCGCAGACATCGGCGAACTTGCGCATGTCGGCGGGGCGGCCGGCTTTGATATCGTCATAGATGACGCTCATGACCATATCCTGATGCCGCTGGTCAGGAAGACGGACCTCAAGGCCCTGCTCCTCCATGGCCTGCTGCAGCACCCCGGTCTTACAGGTGCCCGAGGTGGCCATGATGCCTACCCGCCTCTTGCCCGCCTGGGCGATTTCCTCCGCGGCGGCTCGAGGCATATGGATGGGCACTGCGTTGGTGATTCCAGAAAACACCTGGTCAAATAGGCTGTGAGCAGTCACGCACGTAATACAGAGCACCTGGCAGCCCATATCCTCCAGCTGATGGGCGGCGGTGTTGACCACGGGGACGAAGGACTCCTGACTCTGACCGAGGATGTATGCCGTGCGATCCGGGGTCCGCGGCACGTTGACGATGCACACGTCCAGATGCTCCTGGTCACAGGCGGCATCAGTCAGATCCACCACCCGAGAGAAGAAGTGAGCCGTGGCCGCCGGCCCCAATCCGCCCACGATGCCCAGTTTCTTGTACGTCCGCTCTTTGCTATCCGCCATGCTATTTCCGCCTTGTGTCTGCCCCTGCACGGGGTTTTGGTTCATTTCGTATGGCGAGTATTATAATCCCCCGAGGCCACCAGCCCCCTTCCGACCCGCATACCCACCAATTCACCCCAGCGCGAACCTGCGCATGAACCAGCCAAGGATGCCCATGGACTCCATCACCCTGCTTATCGTCTGCCCCCTGGTGTTTCTCTCCGGGCTGGTGGATTCAATTGCCGGCGGCGGAGGGCTCATCTCCCTACCCGCATACCTGATTGCCGGACTCCCCGCCCATCAGGCCCTCGGCACCAACAAGCTCTCGAGCGCCATCGGCACCGCCGTGGCCACCTTCCGGCTGGCACGCAACGGCTACGTACACGCCCGCCTTGCCCTACCCGCCGTGGTGGGAGCATTGGCTGGATCTGCCATAGGAGCCAAGTTAGCCCTGTTCACTCCCGAAGGTATCTTTCAGATACTGTTGATTGGCGCCCTGCCCGTGGTGGCCGTTGCCCTGATGAGGAAACCGGATTTGCAGCCTGATGCCAGCAAGGTAATTTCGCCTGCCAAACAGCTGGCCATCGTGGGGGCCATCTCCCTATCCATCGGGTGCTATGACGGGTTTTACGGACCAGGAACCGGCACCTTCATGTTGCTTGCCTTCGTGGCCTTTGCCAACCTTGATGTGCGAGTTGCCGCCGGCGAGAAACAGTGTGCCAATCTTGCCAGCAATGTGGCCGCGCTCATGATGTTTCTATCCGCAGGGGTGGTCAACATCCAGCTGGGGCTGATTGCGGCGGTCTTTGGCATGGCCGGCAATTACATTGGCTCGGGGTTGGTCATGAGAGACGGCAGCAAGGTGGTACGCCCGCTGATTATCGGGGTGCTGGTCATCCTGTTTATAAAAGTAGTGTCTGACCTGATCTAATGACAAAATAGTCCAAACCCGCAGCGAAGACCGATACGCAAGCCGCGCTCGCGGCTGTAACAGGGCCGCCCCTGTGGCAGAGCCTCGCGCCCGATGCGGAGTACGCACCCGCGGCAACTAGAACAGGCGCCCGATCATAAAGCCGGCGATAACGCCGCCCATGGACATGAGCACGGTAAACACCGTAATCAGCCAGTCGTGCCTGCGATCGGCCCGACGGCTGTCCTCCATCTGGGACATCCGCTGACGCTCGGCGTCTATAGAGCTGATGTAGCTGTACCCTTTCGCCAGAACCTCAACCACGTAAGGGTTGTTGTCCTTGTAGGTGGCACCAATCATGCCCATCTGCTCGAGCCTGCGCATGGCCGCGCCTGCGTCCGTGTTCCACTTCACGTAGGCCAAAGGACGCTGGGCCTGCTCCTGACGACGCTGGGCCTCAAGCTGAATCAAGCGGCGCAGGACCTTCTCGTCATATATGCAGAGTCTTTCTTGCATCCTCGTGCCTTCCTTCACATGCTGTGTCATATGCCAAAACGCCCGACCCTAGGCCGGGCGTCTGTAGTGTGCAAAAAATAATACCGACAGTATACCAACGTATAGCCGATTCGTTTGCAATCGGTTTCCCAGAAGGACCCCTCGCCGCAAAAACCCATAGAGGGACGTCTGGTTGAAAGCCGGCGCGCAGGACGCTTCGCCTAGGCCAGTCCGGCACCCTCAAGGCTTCCCGCCTCAAGCAGACGCAGGAAGTCCTCTTCGGACAGAACCGGCACCCCAAGGCTTACCGCCTTGTCGTACTTGCTTCCCGCGGACTCGCCGCAGATCACGTAGCCGGTTTTCTTGGACACGCTGCCGGAGACCTTCGCCCCCATGGCCCGCAGTTTGTCGCCGGCCTCCTCCCTGGTCATGCCGGAAATCACCAGGCTGCCCGT
>JAQXQN010000058.1 GCA_029101185.1 Eggerthellales bacterium
GGGCCCTGGTGTGGGGCTGATTTCCGTGGGAACTTCCACCGAGTTCAGCAAGCGCCTATACGACATGGAAAAGGAAATGGGCAACGAGGAGCTTGCCCTGTATGTGGACGGTGGCCCATCTCGTATTCAGTTTACCGGAGGATCTACCGGCATCCCTAAGGGCGCGGTGCGCACCCATGCGGCAGATCTGTGCGAGATTGCTGCGGTGAGCTCTTCAAACGGCATGGCCGGGATGGAGCATCCGGTGGCGCTGATCCAGTGCCCCCTTGAGCACCATGGCGGACATAGCTGGTTTGCCAGTTGCCTGGCGGTTGGGGCTACGGTGGTTATCTGTGGGAAGTTTGATCCGGACAAGATCTATCGCCAGATCCAGGACAACCAGGCCACTCATGTGATTCTACTTCCGCCCACCACCTATCTCAGGTTGGTGCAGGACGGGCACCCGGAACGCTTCGACACCTCCAGCGTGCGCATTATCCAGTCTGCCGCCGGGGGCATCACGCCAGAGATTGTATCCGCCATCTTTGATACCTTCCCCAACGCGGATATCAACTACGGCTGGGGGCAGAGCGAGTCCGGCGTGGGCACCTCCATGCGCATGACTCGGGAGATGTATGCCGCTAAGGACCCTAAGCTGGCCAGCATCGGCACGCCCATGGACACCCTTGAAGTGCGCATCGTGGATGATGATTTCAACGACCTTCCCATAGGCCAGCCCGGTGAGGCCGTGGTGCGGACTCCGGCGGTGATGGAGGGCTATTGGCAGCAGGAGGGGCTGACTCAGGAGGTCTTCACCGATGGATGGCTGCACACCGGCGACATCATGTCCCGGGACGCAGAGGGCTTCTTCTATCTCCATTCCCGCAAGAAGGACATGATCAAGTCTGGTGGCGAGAACGTTTTTGTGGGGGAGGTGCAAACCGCCATCCTGCGTAACCCCAAGGTGGCCGACTGCGTGGTCTTTGGGGTGAAGGACGTCCTGCTTGGGGAGGCGGTTGCCGCTGTGGTGCAACCCAAGGCGGGATGCACGCTGACCCAGGAGGAGGTCCAGGAGGGCTGCAAGAGCTTCATTGCCAGCTATAAGAAGCCCCGTTACGTGGTGTTTTGCGACGACATTGGCCGCAATGACGCGGGAAAGGTCAGACTAGACCGCATGGTGGAGTACTTCCACCAGCAGCGTGGCTCCTGCTGAGCTGGCCCGCTAACCATGGCGAAGGGTGCTGCGCGCGGTGATCGTGTCAAACCAGGACGCTTCGCCAGATGAATTGGCTTTACAGGCAGCGGGCACGTTGCCAGTGAAGATATATGACAAACAAGATCCGAGAACGAAAGTGAGAGGACCGTTATGGATTTTCAGATCACCGATGAGCAGCAGCTGCTTCTTGAGGCTGTAGACGAGCTGTGCGAGCGCTACGGCACCGAGCAGTACTTCAAGGAGTGTGACGAGGCCCATCGCTGGCCAAAGGAGTTCACCGATGCCCTGCTAGAAAACGGTTTCCAGATGCTTGGCGTGGATGAGCGCTTTGGCGGCACTCCCGTTGACGTGCAGACCCTGATGAGGGTCTCCGAGCGCTTGTGTAAGAATGGTGTGCCCATCTACGTTTACGGCAACCTGTGTGCCCTGAAGGACATGACCGAGTACGGCACCCCTGAGCAGCAGGAGCAGTGCTTCGCCGAGGTCATGGCGGGCAATCCCGGCTTTGTTCTGGGCTTCACCGAGCCTGGAGCTGGCTCTGACTCCAGTGCCGTTGCCACCACCTACAAGCGTGAAAATGGCAAGGTTTACCTCAACGGCTCCAAGTCCTTCATGACCAACGCCGTCAACTCCAAGTACATCCTGCTGGTGGCCCGCAATGCGGACGAGGATCCCACCCTGAGGGAGAACCGCTCCAAGTTCAGCATGTGGTGGGTGCAGCTGCATGATGACGAAGGGAACCTGATGCCCGGATTCTCCGTGGAGCCTCTGGAGAAGATTGGCTGGAACATGGGTAACACCTGCGAGATGCACATCGACAACGTGTGCGTGGAGGAGTCCGCTCTGGTGGGTATCGAGGGCAACGGCTTTATGCAGGCCATGGTGAACTTTGAGGTGGAGCGCCTTTTGGCCTGCGCCCAGTCCTTGGGTGCTGCCGAGTGCGCCTTTGAGGATGCCACCCGCTATGCCACCCAGCGCATCCAGTTTGGCAAGCCCATTGGCAACAATCAGCTGATCCAGGCCCATATCACCAACATGTACATGGAGATCGAGAACATGCGCAACTGGGTGTACAAGACCGCCTGGAAGATTGACAACGGCGAGCCCGTGCAGATTGACTCCGCTGTGGCCAAGCTCTACTGCGGTCAGGCCGCATGTCGAGTCATTGACACCGCGTTGCAGGTCATGGGCGGCATTGGCTATTCCAAGGACTGCCGTATCTCCCGCCTGTGGCGTGACCAGCGCGTGTACCGCATTGGCGCCGGCACCGACGAGATCATGATCCACATTGCGGGCCGCGCCATCCAGAAGCTCTATCGCGATTAATAAGAGACTATCAAGAAAGGGAGAATCATCATGGCCGAAATCTTTGATCCCATGGGCGACCTGCTTGCTGAGCAGGCTGCAGTGGACTGCCTGGTGCAGGACTTCACGGAGGAGGACTGGAACAGGATGGCCTCCTACTGCACCACTTGGAAGCTGAAGGACGTCATCGCCCACATTGCCTTCTTTGACTACTGCGCCGCTGAACTGCTGAACGGCCGGGGCGAGAGCGTCAACCAGGTTGCGGATGACTTCTCCGAGCAGGATGACCACTACCATGTGATGAAATGCCAGGATATGACTGGTGCGGAAATCCTATCCTGGTGGCGCGAGCAGCGTACCATCATGAATGCCGCCTTCATGGAGGGCGGTCCTAAGAGCCGAGTGCCCTGGGCCGCAGGCATTCCCCCCATGTCCAACAGGTCTTTGGCCTCTGCTCGTCTGATGGAGTTGTGGGCCCATAGCGTGGATATCTACGATGCCCTGGGCATTGACCCGGTGGTGAAGGACCGCATCACCTCTACCCTGTTTTTGTCCTGGCAGGGTCGTCCCAACATGTACAACGTGAACGGGCTAACCTTCGATCCCGAGGTGCCCATGTATCTGGAGCTGACGCTTCCTTCTGGGGAGATTTGGGCAAAGGGAGATCCCACCAGCCCCAATTACATTAAGGGAACCGCCAAGGACTGGGCGCTGGTTGCCATCCGCAGACGAAACTGGATGGACACGGGCCTTGAGGTAGTGGGTGACGAGGCTCGCACTTACGCGTCCATCGTCCAGACCTATGCGGGTCCTGCCGATCCTGCCCCCAAGGCCAAGAACCCTCGGTAAGGCTCTGTATTCATACGCTGTCTGACAGCGACGAGACTCGACTCGCCTACGAAAAGAACGCGCCTGGATTTTCCAGGCGCGTTTCTTATCTGTCCACTGAGGAGCTCGGGCCTATGTGGTGATGGGGCGTCCTGCGTCATTTGGGCTCTCCTGAGTCAGTTGGGCCCTCCTGTTGCTTGGGCCTATTGCTTAGGGTGATATATCATGGGTAGGGGATTGCAGTCGGGCAGCATCTCGCATTCGTTACAGTCGCAGGCAATCTGAGGCGCGATGTCCGTCCATTTTGCAGGAACCGATCCAATGTTGCGATAGAAGCCTACCGCATACCCCCGTGCCACAAAGCGCAGCTCTCCCCATGTGAGGAAGGCTTCGCGCATCAGGGCGGCACCTAACCCCTGCCTGCGGTATTCCTTTGCGGTGACCAGGGGGTTTACGTAGGCCACGCCATCAAACTCTCGCACTCGGCAAAAACCTGCCACATGTCCATCTGGCGTGCGTGCCACCAAGGTGGAATCAAAACCCCGAAGGCCCTCCATATGCTCAAGAGTAGCCAGTCTTATCATTTCAGGCTCGTCTTGGGGGGTGCTATGGCAAATAATCCAGGACGGGAGAGGCTGGCGCTGATAGGGGTTCATACAACGCTCCTGTTGGATAGTGGGAAGTTGGGAGAAGACTTTAAAACAAGTCAAATGTTCTCGCATGATCGCCCATCTCTTCTGGGTGATGCTACGTAGACATGATACAATTCATCACAGCATAAAACGTGCCAATATGATGAATTATTGAGATATATGCGGGATTTTCCCAATGCATCATGGTTGTTGGATGTAGATAACCAGAGGCAGGTCTTTGCGGGCTCTGCCAGAAGCTCGTGAAAGCCCCGCAAGAAACACGTATGCGTGGTCCTTATGAGGGGGTGTGGCTCCTATTGAGTGTAAAAACCGGGTTTGAAAGCCAGACCACCGTATCCCAGCAGGTAAAAACAAAGGCTCGACTTGCACCCGAGATGGTTCAGAGTCTTCAAGTCCTCGTGATGCAAGCGGCTGATCTTGAGGAGTACATCCTTGATGCTGCGGAGAAAAATCCCATGCTAGAGGTGGATTTTGAAAACGATCTGTTTGGGTTTTCCCCCATGCCCTCGGAGGAGGCTTTTGAAAGGGCGATGGAATCGTTCGCCGATGATAGGGTGGAGTGTCCTGAAAAGTACTGCAGAGGCCGGGTTAGTCAAGGTCCTGTTGCCGGTGCGGTTGAGTGGGACTTTTCACGTATCCAGGACCAGTGCATGGAAACGGAGACCCTTGCCGCGTATTTACATCTTCAGGCCAGTGCGCTTTGTCTGAAACCGCAAGATCAGGCCATCATGGACGCGCTGATCGAAGGGGTCTCTGAGGACGGGTATTTTGTTTGTTCTTCTGCTCAGGTAGCGTTTGACCTGGGGGTAAAGCAAGATAGGGTAGATAGTTTGCTTGAGACTCTCAGGGGGTTTAAGCCCGTTGGCGTGGCCGCCTATGACCTTGCCGACTGTTTAATCAGGCAGGTAGAGTCTACTGAGCCGCTGTACGAGACCGTTGTCATGCTGATAGAGCGCCACCTCTCGGATCTTGCAGAGGGGCGGGTTGGCCTGCTGTCCCGGGAGCTGGGAATTCCGAAGGAGACCGTCATTGGGGCTCTCGGGGTGCTAAAGTCCTTAAATCCTCGGCCTGGGTCGGAGTTTTACCAGCGTCCGGAATATGAGTATGTGGTGCCGGATATTGTGATCACCTGTAATAACGGCTCCTTTGAAGCTTCGGTGCTGGGAGCTTCGACACCTGCGCTGAGCATCAACGTGGAATACGCCCGCATGCTTAGGGATGGCTCTCTGCCCAAAGAGGCTCGGGAGTACCTCCAGAAAAGCAACGCGGAGGCCCAGGCGGTTTTGAAATCCTTGGATTCCCGAAAGGGAATGCTTGAGCATCTGGCCGCCGTGCTGCTGCGCAGGCAGGCTCGGTTCTTCGTGACCGAAGGACGGGTGCTCGTTCCCATGACCATGCAGGATGTGGCCGATGAGCTGGGGGTGCACGTGAGTACGGTGTCTCGCGCCGTGTCCGGGAAATTCCTACAGGCGCCCTGGGGGTGTATCCCGATGAAATCCCTTTTTACTCGGGCACTGCCAAAGACCAGCGCTCAAGGGGCAACCCAGCAGGTGTCTTCCAGCGACGTCAAGTCCATGATTTCAAACATCGTAGCTTCGGAGCCAAAGGAAGATCCCTATAGTGACCAGGGGATTTGCGATATATTGAACGGATATGGAATAGAAGTAAAGCGTCGGACGGTGGCAAAGTACCGCAACGCGTTGGGTATAGACTCTCAATCGGGCAGGAAATGGGCAAATCGTGCCGCAATGGGCAACTCGTGAACGGAGAATCCATGACTCATGAGTATCGGATGGGATGCATAACGACCGAAAACCCCGAGGACGCAGGATATGTGTATGACGAAAAGGCCATGGCTGCAGCCTGGCGATTGTTTGTCAACACGGGGGTTGTAGACGAGTCTGTGGTAAGGCCCATGATCGCTCGCAGTTGGAGACGGTGTCGGGCAGCGGGCTTGAGCCCCTGGTCTTCGGATTTCCCTCCTGCCAATGATGCGCTGCTTAAGGAGAAGCGCCGGGCTTACGGGCATTCTGTGGAGGCCAATGAGCCGGTGATGCAGGTACTTATGGCTCTGATGAAGTGCAACGTCTCCCTTATGGATCAGGAGGGCTTCGTGTTTATGTTCATGACGCCCTTGTCCTATTACCCTCGTACTATGGGCACCTACCAGCACGAGAATCTTCTTGGGACGGGAAACTCCACCGTGGTTGCCTACGAGAAGCGTCCCGTGCGGGTTGAGGGCTTTGAGGGGTATCGCAGCGTGTCCCAGGGATACTCCGGTGTCAGCTGTCCCTTTTTGGATGTGGACGGAGAGTTCTTTGGGGCCTTAAATCTGAACAATCCTTTTGGGATGTTACCCGATTACGCCTTGGACATGTGTGTGGCCGGTGTGGAGCTGGCAAATGAGCTATTTGTCATTGGGCGGAGCATGTGGTCCCATTTACGCAGCGCGGAGTTCTTCCGCCCCTTGGTGGATATCATGCCTGATCCTGTGGTTTTTCTTGACCAGCGCGGCAATATCCTCCTGGCTAATAAGGCCATGGAACCTTACGTGCCAGGTTTTGAGGATTTTCCCTACGGCGAACAATCCCTGGCGGGATACCTGGACAGAACGACTCCCCTGAAATCATTGATGGGGGATTCTATGGATGGCAAGGACTATATCCCCGCAAACTTCAGGACTCCTAAAAAACGGGGGATAAAGGAGCTTCTCTGCGCGAACCGTGCTGAGGTGCGCCTGAGAAACGGAATGTCTTTTACGGTGCTGGTGTTTAAGAAGCCCACAAAAGAGTTTCATGAGACCACCGCCC
>JAQXQN010000059.1 GCA_029101185.1 Eggerthellales bacterium
GCGGCAGCAAAAGCCTCAGGCGGCTTGGGGGAAAAGGGGTCACTGGGGTCGTACGCAGGGGCCTGATCGGCGGCTACAGGCCGCCCGAACGGCTGGCCGGCGGACGCGGGCTGCCCGAACGGCTGGCCGGCAAAGTCCTGCTTCCTGGGTGACGGGGACGCAGGAGCCAGACCGTAGCGGACCATCTCGGATTCACGCAGCTGCTCCACGATATCCGAGCTCACCACCTCGGCCACCACCTCCAGGCGGCCCCTCTTGAGGGTGGGCTCCTCCATGAACCTGACCAGGGGCCGGCCGTCCATCTCCAGGCCCTCGGCGGCGGCGGCGGATAGAAGGCTCAACTCGCAATCGGAGGCCAGCGTGGGGTAGAAACCGAAAAGCCTGCGGTCATCCTCTGGGCTCACCAGCACGGTGAAAAGAGTAGGCGCGTACTCACGACCCGCACTGACCATGCTTTCGCGACGCAGAAGGCGCTCGGCTTTACGAATGATTTGAACGGGCGAAATGGACGAACCGCCCAGCTTTGACGAAGCGCCCTCAAAGGCGCTCTCCATCCTGCCCTCGAATTTGGAGAGGAATCCCATGTCGCCAAGCCTTTCTGCGTTTATGGTTTAGGTAGCTCTGGACATATTAGACATATAATAAGGACCCATTGTAAACGAAAGGCCCACCGTGGTACAAAACCTCATTCTGAACAGATACCGCCTTATCACAGAGGCAGGACGGGGCGGATTCGCCACCGTCGCCGCAGCCTGGGACACCCGGATCCAGCGTCGGGTAGCCATCAAGACTCTGCGTTTCGACATCCCCGACGGCCAAGGGTTGTCCGGCGGCGTTGACGGAAACGGCAAAGCGAACGCCCCAGAACCCTTCGCCATACCCGGCCTTGAGGAGGCACGCACGGCGGCTCGACTGTCCGACTCCAACATTGTGGGCGTCTACGATTTCCAAACTGCCTGGCCAGAGGCGTATATCATCATGGAGCTGGTGGATGGAATCACCCTTTCCCGACTAATTCAGGAGTTCGACGGGCCGCTGCCCCTGTCCATTGTCTCCCGGGTTTTCGCCGCGATCAGCAAGGCGCTGCGCTGCGCCCACGGCAAGCAGGTGCTGCACCTGGACATCAAGCCGGATAACGTGCTCATCGACCGCCAAGGCGTGGTCAAGGTCACGGATTTTGGCATGGCGGTACTGTCTAGCCAGGCCGGATATGGCAAAGCCGCCGGTGGCACCATCGGCTACATGCCCCTTGAACAGATGGCCTTGCGCCCCCTTGACGAGCGCTGCGACGAGTGGGCCCTGGCCGCCCTCACCTACGAGATGCTGGTGGGCGAGAACCCGTTTCTTGCCCCTGACCTGGCCTCGGCCCAGCGGGCGATCACGGAGGCGGAGGTGATTATCCCCTCGCGTATCCGCGACGACGTCACCGAGGAGCTGGACGAGGTCCTCTTCACCGCGCTATCCATCAACCGCGACGAACGCTTTGAATCCGTGGCGGACTTTGCCGCGGAGATGCAGCCCCTGCTGGGGGGCACCCGCAAGGGCAAGAAAGAGCTGATGACCCTGGTGGAGCAGATTACCGATGTGGCCCATGGCGAAGCGTCCTTGCCCGTCATGGATGGCGAAGACAGTGAGGGCGCCTCAGGCCGCCCGGGCTCTGCCGGCCGCGGAGAATCCGCAGGATATGGGTCTGCCGCAGGGTACGAGGTCGGAGAGACCGAGGCCTTTGATTATGAAGAGAACGACCCGACGCTGACACAGAGTGATACGTACGAGCCGTCTTGCGAGCCGGCGGTGGCCGACGCACACGAGCCCGTGCAGGCTGGCAACTACGCACCCGCGCAAGCCGGCAACTACGTACCCGCGCGGTCAGTCACCTACGAGCCTGCGCGGTCCAGCGCCTACGATCCGCAGCCCGACGCCGATGCCCCCCGCGAAAGCCGTTGGCGCAGGCTCTTGGGCCCCAAGGATGACAGGCGGCTGAGCCCTGCCGCAGCGGAGCAAATCCTCACCCGCGCCGCAACCGCCATTGGATGCGGCTTCCTATCCGCAGTCGCCCTAAGCAACGTACCTTTCCTCATGTACGCGGACGGAAGCGCCTCTTCCGTTGCTTACCTGGCCATACTTGCAATCATGGCTCTTGGAGCAGCCCTGCCAAGTTTTGGCACCTTGGCCGCCATGATGGCCCTTGCGCTGGGGCTGTGGTATTCCGGGGGACATGCACTGGCTGTCATCACCATAGGGGTGGCAATACCGTGGCTGGTGCTGTCAGGACGCTTCGACAAGTTATCCTCTGTTGCCCTGTCCACCCAGGGAATTCTGGGGCTGGCGGGGCTGGGACCTGGAGCTACGCTTGCCATCAGCCCTCGGTGCGACATGCGGGAGATGGCCCTAAGCGCCCTGGCGAGCCTGGTTGTGGCGGTGGATCTGTGCGCGGGCAGCGGTTCGGGGGAACTGCTGAATTGGAACCTTTCGCTTAGCGGGCCTGTGACTTTGGGGCTGGGCGCGCTCGGCGGATGCCTGGGGAATAACGCGGACGCGGTGGCCCTTGGGCTGATTGCGTCCCCCTCCACCTGGATCCTTGCCCTTGGATGGGTGGCCGGCGGGTGCGTGGGTGGCTGGTTTGGCGGATACAATAAGCGTTTCCTGCGTATTACGGGCGTGGTGATCGCCGCGGCCGTGATGCTGGCTACCATACTGTTTGCCGCAGGGCTGGAGCTCGGATTTGTCTCCGGCGTACCCGCCCTTAGCTCCGTAGCCGCTGTGGTTGCGGGTCTTGCGTGCGGCATTCTGCTGACCAAGTCATATCCTTCATATCCCGAGGAGCTTGCATGATTGGACTGCTCATGATGAATACGGGGACCCCCGACGCCCCCACCACCGAGGCTATCAGGCCATACCTGCGACAGTTTCTTTCTGACCGACGGATTGTCAACTGCCCGCCGATTATCTGGAAGCCCATTCTCGAGCATATCGTGCTACGGCGGCCCGAAAAAACTGTCGCCAACTACCAGGCGTTTTGGACCCCGGAAGGGAGTCCTTTCATGCGTGTTTGCAAGGAGCAGGCACAAATTCTCCAGGAGCTGCTTGATGCGTCGGAGGCTGAGGGTGCCGTGGTTGAGACCGAAGGCGTGAAGGTCGTGCTGGCCATGCGCTACGGCAACCCTTCGATTGCTAGCGGCCTGGCCCAACTTGCAGAAGCCG
>JAQXQN010000060.1 GCA_029101185.1 Eggerthellales bacterium
AACCAGGCATATGTCTAGTTTCTTTACTGGGGCTTTATTCACTCGTACGGTCGTCGTCGCAAGATGATGAACCCGCGGCTCAAGGCCGGATCCACTTCACAGATGACCCCGAATCGGGCCGAGAGGATGTCGGGCCGAGAGGGCGTCGGATTGGTGGGGATGCCGATCCGAAAGGCTACCGGTTTCTCTGCTCCCTAGCGAAGCGTGCGGCGCGTTTGGTTGCGCCGGTGGCAAGCTTCGCAGCGCCTACGGCTGCCGTCCCCGCCAGTTTCGCGACTCCGAGCAGGGCCGTTCCCGCAAATCCTGCGGCTTTCTTTGCCGTGGAACCGAGGTTCGGTTTGGCGGGCATCTTGGCGATGACCTGCGCATGCGGGGAATCGGCGCCATGGACGTTCACGGCTTCCTGGATGACTTCAATCTGCGGAGCGTCGGCCCTTCGAGGTTGCGGCTCGGGCTCGGGCGCAGGTGCGGGCCCGGACTCCGACTCGGGTGCGGGTGCGGGCTCGGACTCCGATTCGGGCTCCGGTTCCAATTCCGGCTCGGGCTCGCGAGTTGGAGTCGGATTCGGCTCGGGTGTTGGCGAAGGATCAAAATCTAGTTCAGGCTCAGGCATGGGCTCCATTTCAGGTTTTGTTTCGACTTCGGGTTTGGCAGCGACGGAATCCGCGGCGGGCGTAGCGGTAGCAGCAGCGGCGCTTTCGGCAATGGACCTGAGGATGACCTTGTATCCCTCGCCGGGTAATGCGGTAGAGGCAGGATTGGCGGCCTTTTCGATTAGGAAGTTCTGCGAGTCGAAGGGCCCGGCGTCACCCGCGGCACCGTCGGAACCCGCGTTAGCAGGATCGCTCGCACCCGCGGCAGCGGCGCCATCAGCACCAGCGCTAGCTCCAGCACCGGCAAAATGATACAGCGGCGTATAGGTACCATCTGCCTTGAGCTCTCTGAGCTTGGCGGTGTCGGACAGGCAGGTTTTAATGTATTCCACCACGTCATCGCGAAGCTGCGGATCAAGAATAGGCCAGGCAATCTCGATGCGCTTGTTCATGTTGCGGGTCATCAAGTCGGCGCTGGACAGGTAAATCTGGCAGTCGTTCTCAGGGCCAAAGCAGTAGATGCGGCTGTGCTCAAGCAGCCTGCCCACAATAGAGACCACTCGCACGTTGTCGGTGAAGCCTTCCACTCCAGGCAGCAGGCAGGAGATGCCCCTCACCAGCAGGATGCAGGGGACACCGGCCTGGGACGCTTCGGCAATCTTGGTAATAATCTCCGCATCGGTGACGGAGTTGGTCTTGAACACCACACCGCTGGGCTTGCCTTCCCGGGCCAGGGCAATCTGCTGGTCGATGCAGACCATGATGTTCTGCTTGATCTGCAGTGGCGCCACCCACAGCTTGGAGTACTGGTCGGAGGTGTTTTCCAGGGCCATGTTGCGGAAGAAGCGGGCGGCATCCTTGCCAATCTCCTGATCGGTGGTGATGAAGGAGTAGTCCGTGTAGAGTTTGGCGGTTTTCTCGTTGTAGTTGCCGGTGCCCAGCTGGGTGATGTATTGCAGCCCCTGGGGGGTTTGGCGGGTGATGGTGCAGATTTTGGAGTGGACCTTGAAGTTGCGGAAGCCGTAGATCACGTGGCATCCAGCCTCTTCAAAGCGCTGGGACCATTGGATGTTGTTGGACTCGTCAAAGCGGGCGCGCAGCTCAAAGAGGGCGGTGACATCCTTGCCGTTTTCCGCCGCGGCAATGAGGGCTTCTGCCAGATGGGATTGGCTGGCCAGCCGGTAGAGGGTGATCTTGATGGAGATGACCGAAGGATCCACTGCCGCTTCTCTTAGTAACTGAACGAAGGCGTCCATGGACTCATAGGGGTAGGAGAGCAGCACCTCTTTTTCGGCCACCTGGTCCATGACGGGCCGGGTCCGCTCAAGGCAGGCGGGCCATTGGGGGGTGAAGGGCGGCTGGGTCAGGGTTGCTTTGCGCTTCGGGGAGCACATGGACGCAAGGCCCCAGGTGTAGCTCATGTTCAGGGGCACCGAGGTCACGAAGGACTGGTGATCCTTGAGGTTGAGCTTATCAAGAAGCATCCGCTTGACTGTACTGGACAGAGGTCGCTCGGACTCGAGCCTGACCGGGGCCAACCGGGAGCGCTTCTTGAGAATGCGTTTCATGTGTTCGCGGTAGTCGTCGTCAATCTCATCGGTGGATTCCGTGGCGTCAAGGTCCGCGTTGCGGGTGACGCAGATGATGTTGGTGTGTTTGACCTTGTACATGCTAAATACCATGGGGGCGTAATGCTCCAGGGCATGCTCCAGGAGTACGAATTTCAGGCCCTTGCCCGGAAGTTTGATGACCCGCTCGCACTGGCGGGGCAGGGGAATCAGTCCAAGGGTGACGCCTTCGGCCCCAAGGTTCTTGGCCGCCTTGCTGTCTTTGCTGTCCTTGCCGGCTTTCCCTTTGCCGTCCTTGTCTTTGCCAGCTTTGCCGTCCCTGCCAGCGTCCTTTACGGGATGGGTCTCGTCAAGCCTGACCACCACATACAGCCCGCCGTTTTCCAGATGGGGGAAGGGGTGGCGGGAATTGACAATCTGAGGCGAAAGGAAGGGCGCCACATTGGCCCGGACGTATCCGTCCAGGTATTCAAGCTGTTCCTGGTCCAAGTCCTCCACCCGCAGATTCTCTACGCCTTCGGCGGCAAGCTCCTGCCGGATATCCTCGTAGATGAACTGGTAGTAGGGATAGAGCTCATGGCAGCGCTTGTAAATGGCGTCGAGCTGCTGCGCGGGGGTCATGCCGGATTTCAAGTCAATGATGGACTTCTTGACCAGGGACAGGTCCGTGAGGCTGCCCACACGGACCATGAAAAACTCCTGCAGGTTGCTCCAGAAGATGGAGACAAAATTCAGCCTGTCAAGCAGCGGCACGTTGGGATCAGACCCTTGGTCAAGCACCCGCTTGTTGAACTCCAGCCAGGACAGCTCCCGGTTTTGCATGTACGGAGGTACGGTGATGGTAGGCGTGGTCATCATGGTAACGCTCGCTTTCTGCATCCGCGCCGAATCCCCTCAAGGCCGGATGCGCGTTCTTGGCTTTGGGCCCGCAGGCAACACCGGGCGCCAAAAGCCCTACATGTTCATCATACGCTCAATTAGGTACCCTTCGCGCAAGCCGTAGGCACAAATTTGAATGCGCTCTGATTCCAGCTGGTCCATGAGGGCCTCAAGGATCACCGTGCCTGGAATCAGGGTGTGGGCACGGTCCGGCACCGCCCGAATCAGGGTATGGGCGAAGCGTCCTGGCTCGTTCTGGGCGAAGTCAAGAATGCTGCACAGATCCTGGCGGGTGAGGACCCGAGGCTTTGGGGCGGATGGCGAAGCGTCCATTGCCGCAATCATCTTGGCGCAGGCGCGCACGCTTCCCCCGATGCCGTAGAGGATGGGGCTGCGAAATGCCTCCAGGTTAGGGACGCTGCCTAGGTTGTCCCTGAACGCCTGGGCAATGCGGGCAGCCTCCTGGGGCGTGGCTAGGATTGTTTCCACAAACTGGGCGTAGCTTGACACGCTGCCTTGGGGGATGCTGATCTTATCCAGGTCCTGGCCGTGGCAGATGCGGGTGAGCTCCGTTGACCCGCCGCCGATGTCAATCAGGGTGGCGTGGGTGGGCTGGGTCGCCACGTTGGCCGCGCCCCGCGCCCCCGCGCCCCGCCCCCCGGCCGCGTCCTGCGCCCCCGCGTCTCCGAGGGCCGAGTCGCAACTAGCGCCCACGAATCCCAGGTGAGCCTCGTCCTCGGCGGAGAGCACACGGACGGCAACTCCGATGCGATCTTGGATGTCCGCGACCGCCTGGGTGCTGTTCTCGGCGTTGCGCAACACCGCCGTGGCAAACACGTCCACCCGGTCGCAGCCGCAATACTCGGCCCTGGTCAGGTGTTTTGTCAGCACCGACGCAGCCTTTTCCACCCCGGCCTGGCTAAAGTGCCCCTCCGACACATAGGCAGACAGCCCCGCCATCTTTTTCTCGTCAAG
>JAQXQN010000061.1 GCA_029101185.1 Eggerthellales bacterium
ATTCATGTAGGCCAGGGTCTTCTCGTCAACGGGGAAGATTCCGTTCTTGCCGCCGGCCTCGATGGCCATGTTGCAGATGGCGAAGCGATCATCCATGGACAAGGACGCCACGCCGGGGCCTTGGAATTCCATGGACTCGTAGAGAGCGCCGTCCACGCCGATCATGCCGATGATGTAGAGGATTACGTCCTTGCCGGAGACCCAAGGCTGCAATTCGCCGGTGAGGTAGAACTTGATTGCAGGAGGCACGCGGAACCATGCCTTGCCGGTGGCAATACCGGCGGCAATATCAGTAGAGCCCATGCCGGTGGAAAATGCGCCTAGGGCGCCGTAGGTGCAGGTGTGGGAGTCTGCGCCTATGACCACGTCGCCTGAAACCACCAGGCCCTTCTCAGGAAGTAGGGCATGTTCGATGCCCATGTTGCCTACGTCGAAGAAGTTCACTATGTCGTGCTGCTTGGCAAAGTTGCGGCATTCCATGCACTGCTCGGCGGACTTGATGTCCTTGTTGGGGGTGAAGTGGTCCATGACCAGGGCCACCTTGGTGCGGTCGAAGACCTTGTCCAGGCCCGCCTTTTTCAGCTCGCGGATGGCCACGGGACCGGTGATGTCGTTGGCCAGGGCCAGGTCAATATCCGCCTCGATGAGTTGGCCCGCCACCACGGAGTCGAGGCCCGCGTGGGCGGCCAGGATCTTCTGGGTCATTGTCATACCCATGTCTGCATTCTCCTTCAGCCTATGTGGTTGCTTGGGTTGCGATGGTGCGTTCGCGCGCCGCACCCGCAGCCTCGAAGCCTCAAGCCCATCCGAGGTTCTGCCCGGGGGCCAAGGATCTCCGCCCGGGATCGCGCCCGGGTTCTGCGTGTCGGAGCATCGTTTTGTAACCGCATAGTTTACCCTGACCTGGCCATAATCGTGGTGAAGGTACAGGTGACTGACCAAAAATGCAGGTGGATTGCAGCATGGCGAAGCGTCCAGCCCGCCGCCCTTGACCCGGCTTGGAGCCAGGGCGCTTCGCCATGTGCCTGCGTGTGCCCAGGGGGATGCCAGAGCGGGCCTATTTGCCTGCCCCGGAGATGGCCCGACGTCGGATGCGGGTTGCCCGGGACTCCACAATGATGGCCTCAGGGTCAATGTCCAGGGCAATCATGGCAGCCCGATGGGCCTGACGGGTGGTGACCACGCAGCCTACGGTGGGCTCGCCCTGGAAGTTGTGGTGCTCGTAGAGGTCGAGCATGTCGGACCCGAAGGTCTCCTTAAGCACCGCCGCTATCTCATGGGCCTGGTGGCTTGCGATGTCTAGCCACGCATGCTGCTCACCCATGGCCAGCAGCTTATCAAGGGTGATGGTGTAGGTCATGACCAGAAGGATGCCGTAGAGCAGGCCGTGGGTGTCGGAGAACATCGCTTGCATGAGCAGGATCAAGAAGTCGAAGACGTACATCATGGTGGCAACGGGGATGCCAAAGAGCTTGTTGAGCACCAGCGGAGGGATGTCCATGCCGCCGGTGGATGCGCCCATGCGCAGCACCAGGGCAAGGCCGATGCCAATGAGCAGGCCGCCGAAAATGGCGGACAGCAGCCTGTCGTCGGTGAGTACCACCCCGGTAAACAGATTCTGTAGCAGCCCGAGCAGGAAGGGGTAGATTACGGTACTGACCACGGTGGTGGCGGCAAACCGCCAGCCCATCACCGTCAGACCCAGGAAGAACATAATCCCGTTGAAGCACGCCACGAATATGGCCACGGGAACGTTAAAGGCGGCGTTAGCGGCCAGGGCGATACCAGTGGCGCCTCCCGTGATCAGATCCGCCGGCAGCACGAACAGTACGATGCCGGTGGTGTAGACCAGATTACCCAGGACAATCCAGATAAGCATCCCGGCCTCTTTGCGCAGGTTCTCGGGGGTTGCCCACTCCTTGATCTCCTGCATAAGGCGAAGCGCCCTGTTCTGAATTGACTGCTGATGACTCTGGGACATGACGGTGGTGCTCCTTTCCTGATCCGGTTGGCGTGGGTGTCCTTTGGTGCGTTTTCGCATGGCGGCACACTCCGGCGTGATGGCGCGCCGCAGCCTGGCGGTGCCTGAGGGCATAAAAAAATCCACGTCTGCCAGGTGCATTCCCTCAGAAGAGGTTTTCCCTAACAGACGTGGATCGAGGCTCATGCCTAATACGGTTGCCCATTATCCACGATTTGGACCTGGGGTCAACCAGAGGTTTTGTGAAGGACGGTTCAGGGGTGCCGGGATTAGTTTCGGTCCTAGACCTGGTTCCAATCTCGGTTCCAGTCCTGGTTCCGGCCCCAGTCTCAGCCCCTGTAGTAGCCCTCCTTGGCCCTTGGCCTTTAAGCGCGGTTGATGGCGGAGATCAGACCCAGGATAGAAGCGGTGATGATATCGGAGTGCTGGCCGCAGCCCCAGACCATCTTGCCATCCTCTCCGGTGATACCCACATAGGCGGCGGCTTCGGACTTGGAGCCGTTGGTGAGGGCGTGCTCGGAGTAGGTCTCCACGTGGGCCTTGATGCCCAGCTTGTTCAGAGCGTCGCACACCGCGTCCAGACGACCATTGCCGTTACCCACCGTGGCGTCCTCATTGCCGTCAATCTTAACGGTGACGAATGCTTTGAAGGCCTTGTTGTTGTCGGCATGGGTGAAGTGGAAGTCCACCAGTTCCACGTGGCCGGTCTTGTTAACGTAGTTCTCCAGGAAGAGATCCCGTACCTGCTCGGGGGAGAGCTCCGCATGAGTGTGGTCGGAGACGCTCTTGGTGGCGTAGCCCATCTCCTCCCTCATCTTGGCGGGCAGCACGTAGCCGTAGTTCTGCTCAAGGACGTAGCCTACGCCACCCTTTCCAGACTGGGAGTTGATGCGGATGACATCCGTCTCGTACCTGCGGCCCACGTCCGTGGGGTCAATGGGCAGATAGGGGCAGGTCCAGTGCTCAGGATCGTTCTCCTCGCGCCACTTGAGGCCCTTGGCGATGGCGTCCTGATGGCTGCCGGAGAAGGCGGCAAAGACCAGCTGTCCAGCGTAGGGCTGACGGGGGTTGACGGTCATGCGGGTGACTCGCTCGTACATCTCCACGATGGAGGGCATATCGGAGAAGTCCAGCTCAGGGTCAACGCCGTGGCTGAACAGGTTCATGGCCAGGGTGATCAGGTCAACGTTTCCAGTGCGCTCGCCGTTGCCAAAGAGTGTGCCCTCCACGATATCTGCGCCGGCAAGCACGCCCAGTTCTGCACAGGCAACGCCGGTGCCCCGGTCGTTGTGGGGATGGAGGGAGATTTCCACCGCGTCGCGGTACTTCAGGTTCTTGTGGATGTATTCAACCTGGGAGGCATACACATGGGGGGAGCTCATCTCCACGGTGGCGGGCAGGTTGATGGAAGCCTTGTGGTCAGGGGTGGGTTGCCATACGTCGAGCACCGCGTTGCACACCTCAAGGGCGTACTCGGGCTCAGTGCCGGTGAAACTCTCAGGGCTGTACTGGAAGTAGAAGTTGGGGTATCCGCCCTCTTCGGTCAGATCCTTGAGCAACTGGGCCCCGTCGATGGCAATCTGCTTGATCTGCTCCTTGTCCTTGCGGAATACCTGCTGGCGCTGGGCGACGGACACGGAGTTGTACACATGGATGACCACCGGGGTCTTGCAGCCCCGCAGGGCGTCAAAGGTCTTACGAATGATGTGCTCTCGAGCCTGGGTGAGAACCTGGATGGTCACATCTTCTGGAATCATGTTGTTCTCAATCAGGGTACGGCACAGCTCGTACTCGGTCTCCGATGCGGCGGGGAAGCCGATTTCAATCTTCTTGAAGCCGATGGCCACCAGCTTTTTGAAGAATTCTAGCTTCTCATCAAGGCTCATGGGTATGATCAGTGCCTGGTTGCCGTCGCGAAGGTCTACAGAGCACCACTTGGGTGCCTTGTCGATGTGGTCCTTCTGCACCCAGTCAAAGCAGGGCTGTGGGGGCATAAAGTAACCACGCTGGTACTTGGTGTGGTTGGCCATTCCTGACATAGTAAGCTCCGTTTCGTTCAGGCCCTTAGGGGCCGGGTTAGCGTAACCCTACATTATATTACAGTTGCGCCTGGATAACCTTGGCATCAAAGCCCCGCTCCTTTAGGGCGGAGACGATTTCTTCCTTATGGGCGGTGCCGAAGGCCTCGATAGTGACCCTCAGCTCAACTGCGGCGTTTCGGTTGCTGCTGACGAATTGGTTGTGGTCAAGGCGGATGACGTTGCCCTGGTGCTCAGCGATGCACGACGCCACTCCTACCAGCATGCCGGGTTTATCAGGCAGCAGTACCGAGACGGTGAAGATACGGTCCCTCATGATGAGGCCGTTTTGCACCACCGAGGACATGGTAATCACGTCCATGTTGCCACCAGAGAGGATACATACCACCCGTTTCCCTTCGGCGGGCAGGTGCTTGGCAGCCGCAACGGTAAGCAGACCGGAGTTTTCCACAATCATCTTGTGGCTTTCCACCATATCCAAGAAGGCAGCAATGAGCTCATCGTCCTCTACGGTGATGATGCCGTCAAGGTTGCGCTGGATATAGGGGAAGATTGTTTCTCCAGGCTTTTGCACCGCGGTGCCGTCGGCTATGGTGGAGACCGAAGGAAGTTTGACCACGGATCCGGCCTCAAGAGAGGCCTTCATGCAGGCGGCGCCGGCGGGTTCTACGCCAATGACCCTGATGTTGGGATTGAGCAGCTTGCATAGGGTGGAGACGCCGGTGGCAAGTCCGCCCCCTCCGATAGGGACGAGGACGTAATCCACCAAAGGCAGCTCCTGGAAGATCTCCATGGCGATGGTGCCCTGTCCGGTTGCCACCGCAAGATCGTCAAAGGGGTGAATGAAGGTGTAGCCCTCCTGCTCGCACAGCTGGCAGGCGTACTCGTACGCTTCGTCATACACGTTCCCGTGAAGCACCACGTCGGCTCCTAGGTCCTTGGTGCGTTCCACCTTGATAAGCGGCGTGGTGGTGGGCATGACGATCACGGCTTTGGCGCCGCACCTGCGAGCTGCGAAAGCCACACCCTGGGCGTGGTTTCCCGCAGAGGCCGTGATCAGGCCCCGGTTGCGCTCCTCGGGGGTGAGGGTGCTGATTTTGTAATAGGCGCCGCGGACCTTATAGGCGCCGGTGCGCTGCATGTTCTCCGGCTTGAGGAACACTTTGTTGCCGGTGGATTCGCTCAAGGTAGGGCTTTCTATCAGCGAAGTTCGCAGGGTGACTTCCTTCACCTTGCGGGACGCCTCTTCAAAGGCGTCAAGGGTAAGCATGTCTTTCATGTCGAACCGTCCGTTCCCGTGTCTCGCCCGCGGCGAGACTCGCTGGTTGCCAAGCCCCTGCTAGCATAGACCTCCGTTGCGTGATGGGATGCTCCTGCGCGGTGCTTAGGTTGTCTGAATAATGGGCGGGATTATACGCCTGAAAAAGCAGACCCTATTCCAACTGCATCCCGAATGCACATTGGACCCGTCTGCGGTATGCATGCCCCGTGAGCAAGGGAGGTTGAGTCCGTGAGCAAGGGAGGTCGTCCCGCGAGCGGCACCATGTGAAACGCGGGTGGGTCTGGATATTCCGTAGACGGAGCCAAATGCCCTTTTTCTGCACGGGTCGTTCCTTTGTCTATGCCCGCGTTACAATGCCCCCATTCAATATTCCCGATAAGGAGGCATGAGTATGAAGACCATTTCTACCACCCAGGCACCCGCCGCAATCGGACCCTACGTGCAGGGTAATATCGTGAACGGTCTGCTATTCTGCTCGGGGCAGATTGCCATAGATCCCGCCACCGGCAACCTTGCCGGAGAGACCGTGGAGGCTCAGACCGCCCAGGTCATGAGGAACATCGGTGCGCTGCTGAGCGCCGCAGGTACGGATTTTGACCACGTGGTTAAAACCACCTGTTTCCTGGCAGAGATTGCCGACTTCGCAGCCTTCAACGCCGAATACGCCAAGGCTTTTGGCCAGGGCCTTCCCGCCCGTTCTTGCGTGGCGGTGAAGGATCTTCCCAAAGCCGCCCTGGTGGAGGTGGAGGTCATTGCTCAGGTGCCCGCAGAGGATAAGGCTGAGTAGACCGTGGTAGGACAGATGGAATCAATCTCCGTATCCCCTGGTCCCATGTCCCACGACTCTGACCCTTTTGACTCCACGCCCCTGTTTGCCATCCATGATGCCCGGGTCAGGCGAGAGGGCAAGGATATACTCAAGGTTGATGATTTCGTGCTCAACCAAGGGGAGCACATTGCGCTGCTGGGGCCAAACGGGGCTGGGAAGTCCACCTTCATCAAGCTGCTGACCAGAGAAGTCCTGCCTCTGTACAGGGATAATCCCCCTGTGCGGTTCATGGGAAACCCCCGACCCTCCTTGGTTGATATTCGACGATATTTTGGGGTGGTGAGTGCCACCATGCAAGACCAGGTCTCCGTGCACCTGCCTGCCCGAGAGATTGTATGCGGAGGCCTGTTTGGCACTCTTGGTGTGCCTGCAGAGATGAACCTGAAACCAACCCAGGAGCAGTGGAGTCGGACCATGCAGGTCATGGAGGAACTGGGCATCGGGTCCTTGGCTGGACGAGACGTGCTTACCTTGTCCTCTGGTCAGTTGCGCCGGGTTCTGGTGGCACGAGAGCTGGTATCAAACCCCCAGGCCCTGATATTCGACGAGCCCTGCACTGGCCTTGACCCAGAGGGCATGTATTACCTGAGGGAGACCATGCGCAAGCTGGCCGCCGCCGGAAAGTCCATCATCGTGGTTACCCACTATCCCGAGGATATCATTCCCGCTGTCAAACGTGTGCTGCTTATCAAGGACGCCGCCATTTATGCTGACGGCTCCAAGGATGAGATCCTGGTAGACGAGGTTATGACGAAGATGTTCGGGGTGCCCATAGCAGTGGAGCACCGGGACGGCTGGTACAGCCTGCGGGGCGTCTATGAATAGCCGCACGCAGGACCTCGATTGTAAAGAACCACGCCGCAGGAGCCTAGCCTCAGGTCTTCGCTTTTGCGCCATTGGACACTAACCCATGCCCGTCCCTTACACACATATATCTATGTAAGAGGATCAGCGCATGTAATGGAGCCTATGCGGATCAGGAAGATCGCCTGAACCATAAGGCTTTAGTGATGCATACGCAGAATGCCCCAACACTCTGAGGGGATTCTAGTATCCAAATACACCTACACCCGCAAAAAGAAAGTGTTGTAGGAATATGGAAGATGGGCTTTCTCGAGCCAAAACTGACAGAAGTCCGTATACTAACCACTTGCCGCTTGCGAACGGCAGATGCGCACGCAGGTCAAGAATGAATTTCGGATTTCTGAAAATTCTTTCTTGACGAAGTGTCCAGGGCTCGATATCATATCGGCTTGTTGTTTCGCAAGAGACACGACCTCCCCGAGGGAGGGCACCTTGAGAACCGGATACCGAGTACAGCAGAGGTCAAGCCGGCCGGGCGGGAGCCCGGCAGGCGCACAAGTGAGATTTTTCGAACCTCGGGCCGAGCCG
>JAQXQN010000062.1 GCA_029101185.1 Eggerthellales bacterium
CGCACGCATCTCTGTGGTTGCCTGGCCGAATCCGCACGTCTCTTCGTTGGCGCCAGGCCTGTACATGGTCTCCCAAGGCGCCGCCTCGGGCTTTCGGGGACCTACAAACAACCTGGTGTGCTCCGCGGAGCATTCCAATGCAGCCTGCTCCCGACCCACCTGTTCAACAAGACGCGAGACGTATCCGCCGCACTCCCGCGCCGCATCCGACAAAGCATCGCTACCCAAGGTCAGAAACCCTTCCCACACCCGGGGATCAAGGCCGGCGTCGCTGGACAGGTTCATCGGCTTGAGAAGGGAGTTCCCCAGAAATGCGATGCCGTCCGCAAGGTCGTTGATGTTCATGTGAACCTCCTTTTCAAGTCGAAGCAATCCGCTTCAAGGCCTGCGGCGCGCGAAGCGCGCGCCGCAGGCAGACCATACGCGCAATACAGGCGCTACTTGATAAGCCTCTTGGCCATCAGCATGAAGGCCGCTGCACCCAAGCAGATGACGCCTGCCACGATGAGCACCTCAAGGGGCTGTACGGCGTAGGAGCTGGTGGTGGTCCAGATACCATACCCCTCAGACATACGAGACGCGGTGGATCCTGACGCAATTCCCAGCCCGCCGTAGACGTTAGGCATGATGAAGCTGGTGAACAGCAGCCAAATACGCTTGCACAGCACGCCAAGCACCACGCATACGCTTGCGCCTACAACCAGGGCCGTGCTCTGACGGTTCTTAGAAAAGACCAGGATGCAGAATGGGACAGCCAGCCCCACCAGCACCTCGAACCAGAAGAAGGGGGCGGTGGCGCCAGTGAACATCTGGCTCAAAATGGCCAGGTCTGCGCCCTGGGGATAAGCCATGGTCAGAATTTCACAGCCGATGAAGAAGGCGTCCACGGCGATGCACACGGCCAACAGGCCGGAAAGGGACGCGACCAGATCCTTGGAAACCTCCATCACCTTGGCGGCGTTGAGGGCCACCAGAACGATGATCAGCAGTGCCAGGCCCGAGTCCATGGCGGAGGCCACAAAGATGGGGGCCAGGATAGCGGAGTACCATCCTGCCTTAGCAATCTGCAGGCCAAAAATCCAGGCGGTGACGGAGTGGACCAGGATGGCCACGGGAAGCGCCACGCGGGAGAGGACCTCCACGCCGCGGTCATTTCCCTTGGTCATGAACACCAGGTCAATGATGTTGATGACCAGATACAAAGTGATCACCAGCACGTCCCACAGCAGAGGTGACATAAAGTTGGGGTGCACCAGGATATTGAGGAACCGCTGAATGCCGCCCAGGTCCACCAAGATGAGAATGCCCGCGACGCAGATGCAACACGTGGACAGAATCACGGCTGGGAGCGCCACCACCTTGTACTTCTTGATATGGAACACAGAAGCGGAAGAGGCCACAATCAGACCGCCTGCGGACAACCCCACAAAGAACATGAAACAGGCGATATAAAGGCCCCAGGAGGTCCCGTTGCTCATACCCGTGACTCCCAGGCCGGAGGACAGCTGGATAACCCAGCCCACCAGCCCTGCCGCCACCACGACGGCCAGGGCGCCCAGGGCAACCTTATATTTGGAAGAAGCAGTCATTGCGCTCGCCTCCTATTCGAAATAATAGACCTGAGGCCTGGTGCCCTTTTCCTCCAGGAGCACACGGGCCTTCTTGTCGCGGATGAGCCTGGAGACTTCGGACTCGGGGTCGTCCAGGTCGCCGAAGTGACGAGCGCGCACAGGACAACAGTTGACGCACTGGGGCACTTGGCCACGGTCGGTGCGCTCCTTGCACATGGTGCACTTCTCCACCACGCCCTTGCCACGCACAGGAACTTCCTTGTCTCCCCAGTTAAAGTCTGGGTCGCGGACAGGCTCGTTCCAATTGAAGGACCTGGCGTTGTAGGGGCAAGCGGCCATGCAGGTGCGGCAGCCAATGCAGCGACTGTAGTCAATGAGCACCCTGCCGGACTCGTCCTTGTAGGTAGCCCCGGTGGGACACACGTGCAGGCAGGCGGGGTTCTCGCAGTGCTGGCAGGCTATGGGCAGATAGGAGCGGCTCAAGTTGGGAAACGTCCCCAAAGCGCCGTCTTCGATGTCGCACCCCTGGGTGATGACGCGGTTCCAGCGCATCCCGTTGGGCACGTTGTTCTGCATCTTGCAGGCGTAGGAGCAGGTCTGGCAGCCGATGCAGCGGGTCTTGTCGATTACTATTCCGAGCTTGGTCATCTTCGCTCACCTACGCTTTCTCTACCTGGACCAGGGTGTCGTTATAGGGAATCTGAGGCCCGTGCAGCATCACATAGCAGCGCTGGTTGCGGGCGTCGTTGGTGACGTTTTGCAAAAAGCCCTCTATGTACTTGCTGGTGTAGGTGGTCTCCGCCATAAACAGCACGCCGGGCTTGAGGCCCTCGTTGACCCGGGCAGTGCAGACAAAGGAGCCGCGGTCGTTGAAGACTCGGACCTCGTCGTTGTTGGAAATGCCGCGGGCTTCGGCGTCCACCGGGCTGATGTTCACACAAGGCTCGTAGTTCTCGGCGAACCACTGGCTCGCAGAATAGTACGCATGAATACGGTAGCGAGTCTTGCCCTGGGTGAAATAGAGCGGGTAGGTCTCCTTCAAGGGGTTGCCCTCAAAGGCCTCGTTGGCCTCCTCGTAGACAGGCCATGCGTGGCCTTGGTCAATCAGCTGCTCGGTGTAGAGCTCGATCTTGGTGGAAGAGGTGCCGTAGACCTGGTCCGCGTAACCGTCCGGGAACCAATTCTCGGTACCGGGGATCATAGCGACGCCGGTCTCGAGCAG
>JAQXQN010000063.1 GCA_029101185.1 Eggerthellales bacterium
CGGGAAATGTCCTGTGCATGCAGATTGTCAACCATGCGTACTCCTTAACGGGGAACCAACAGAGAGGTATCAGGGCTGTATCAGGAACCCAACAAAGCCCCAGTAGGGAACTAATACGGAACTAGCAGGGCACCAGCACGATGGCAGTGACCACGGTCACTTCGTCAACGTGCCATAGCTCGTCAAGTCCAGTGGCGGTGCCGCGAATCTGTGCGGTATCAAATCCGTTGTCAGTCAGGATATCGTAAGCCTTCTGTAGGTTGATGGCGTTGGCGGCAATAACCACGAGCAGGGTGTCCCTGGGGATCTCGTCCGTGCGAAACTCCAGTTGATTGATGGGGATTCCCATGGACCCGTCCACCTGTTGACTTTCAAAGGCCTTCAGGGACCGCACGTCAAGGAAGAGGTAGGGCTCGGATCCGTTCACAATGCTGCTGATGCCCTGGGCGTCCACCAGCAGCCCATCGGGCAGGTTTTCCAGTGCGCCGGCGTTGGGATCGTCGATGGCAGCGGAACTGTGGGCTGGGTCAAGCTGCGCCCCTGAGTTGTCAGTATTGCTCGCGCCGGAGCCCGTGCTGTTCGCGTTGCCCGCGCCTGTCCCTTCGTTGCCCGCGCCGTTCGCATCAGAATCCGTTCCTGAACTGGGCGTTTCGCTGTTAGGTTCATCCTCGCCAGAGTCGGCTGACTCGTGCTGGGCGGTCTCATCGGATGTCGAAGCGCCCTGGTCAAATTCAGATGTAGAGCAGGAGCAGCCCGTCAGTGCTGCCGTTAATGCCAGGAGGGCGGCAAGCACCACGGTCAGCGTAGCTCGTGCCAAAAGAGGGTTACGTGCGAAGAATGGGCTACGCGCAAAAGGCGCGGTGCCTTTGAAAAACGTGGTGTTCTCGATAGGCGTACAGGCAGGCTGGGGAGAGACGGCTCGAGAGGTATTGGGCATGGTCAACCTTTCTGATGGGCGCCGTAGTATATGGCTATTACTGCTTAATCTATTATAATCAATCAAGCAGCCATTGGCCTCTTAAGCTGCACCCGAAGCTCGTCGCTTTCATGTGGAGCTTGCCTTTCCCATTGACCGATGGCTGTTTTGTTTCGTCCGAAAAAGGAGGACAGATGACAATTTCCGCCGAGAATGAAAACGAAGTGTCCGCGCCCGTCGAAGCCTCTGGGGCTGGAGCGTCTGTGGCGCCTGCGCCCGTTTCGCCCCAGGTGTACTACGCTTCGTCCGATATGTATCAGTTGCTCAGTAACTTTCTGTTTCTGACCACGCCTGAACTGATCGCTGCCGTTGCAGATGGTTCTTTGGCTCAGGACGTGGATTCAATCCTGTTTGATCTGGGCGTAAGCCCCAAGGATCGGAGGCCTTTGGTGGAACCCTTCGAGGGTCTAAGGATTTCAAGTTCCGCCGATTCCGAGCCTGCCGCGGATGCCGCGGAGCCCACACCCGAAGCGGATTCCGAGCCCGCCACGGCTGCTCTCGTCGCGAGCGCGTCGGAATCTGAACCCGCATCTGCGACGGATTCCGAACCAGAGCCCAAGTGGAAGAAAGCCGTGGCTCCCGCTTTTCCAGACGAGGCTCGCAACCATCTATTTCATCAGGTCAGGCGCGATTACACCCACCTATTCTATAATCCCAAGATCAGCGTGATGACTCCCTTCCAGGCCCGCTTCCTTAAGGAGGAAACCGATCTAATGGAGCCCCGGGGCGCCATCCCTAAGGGCACCAGCCGTCTGTTCGCTGCTGCCGGCTTTGCCAGCGCCCGTGCCCCCAAGGAGCGCACGGACCATATGGGCGTGCAGCTTGAGTTCATGCAGGCAATCAGGTTCAGTCAAGGCGCGGTTCTAGAGTCTGGCGAAGAGTCCAGCTTCCAGGCCGCATATCGCACTGCTGCGGATTTCACAACCAGATATTTCCGCAGGTGGGATCAGGATTTCTTTAAGGCGGTGGAGGAGAACGCCCTGACGGATCTGTATCGAGCCGTTGGCAGGTTGGGTGCGTGGTTCACGGCCTGGGATAGTGGTTTAGACTAGGGCGATTTGCGCTGGGTCGTAGCGGTTTGATTCATCCCCAAGGAGCGTCATCGTGGGAACGAGTATCATCTTTTACCTGTTCTTCGCAGGTGTTGCTGGTGGGGCGTATCTTGCCGCCGCCGCCTACGATGTGCTCTTTGGCCCAGCACGTTTCGGCGGACCGTACTCAAAACGCTCGGGA
Source organism: Eggerthellales bacterium (assembly GCA_029101185.1). Classification (GTDB taxonomy): domain Bacteria; phylum Actinomycetota; class Coriobacteriia; order Coriobacteriales; family Eggerthellaceae; genus Slackia. The sequence goes on from JAQXQN010000063.1 coordinate 2,210, forward strand.
CTGCGCCATGTGGATAGCTTCATGCAGACTGGGTACGCGGTGGCCCCGGTGGCGGCGGCTTTTGCGGGGGCGTTTCTTCTTGCGGACATGGGGCGGGCGGATAGGGTCGCCCAAGTGCTCATCAGCCCCTTTTCGTCCCTGAGTAGCTTCGGTGCGGCAAGCTTGGCAGGGTTTGCCCTGGCCAGCGTGGCTACCTTGGTGGTTTTGCTGGTGTGCAAGATGCCGGGGCTCGGCCTGGGCCTGCTTAAGGCGGCGGGCTGTGTGTTGGCGTTGTTCACCATAGGGTACACGGGCTTTCTTCTGATGGGGCTGAAGGCCCATCCCTTCTGGGACAATCCGCTGCTGCCCGTTTTGTTTCTGGTTTCGTCCCTGTGCTCGGGAATCAGTGCGTGCCTGATTGCCGGTCTGGTTGCAAAGCCTGGCGGCCGATCTCCTGCAGACGATTGGTTCTGGCGGCTGCTTTCGGTGCTCATGCTTATTGAGCTTCTGGTGCTCGGGGCCTTTGTGGCTGTGGGCTGGCTGCATGGCACGCCCGCATCCCAAGCCTCGGTGAGTCGGCTGGTGGTGGGGGACATGGCTCCGCTGTTTTTGCTCGGAGTGGTGGTCCTTGGGCTGATTGCGCCTTTGGCCAGTCACGTCCATATCCGGGGGATGCGCAAGAATGGGGCGATCTTGTACGCTTCGATATGCGAGTTATCTGGGGCGTTGCTTCTGAGGGCGGTGATCGTGATGGCTTCGGTGCGTGCCCTTGACGTGGCGCTGCTGTGCTACACTTCCCTGTGATTTTCAAGATTGTTGTGCTTTGCGGGGAAACGTGCGCGGCGGGTGTGCACCGAGGGACGCACGCGCGCTGTGGAACGTACACTCGACGCACGCTCGACGCACGCACGCCGCGGGACGTACGCACGCCGCGGGACGTACGCTCGGCGCACGCTCGACGCACGCGCGCTGCGGGACGCACGCACGCTGCGGGACGCACGCTCGACGCACGCATGCCGTCAGGCAAATTGGAGGAGTCATGATAGAGAGAAATACCGTGCCGGTAATCGAGATAGACGAAAGCAGCGGTATTCCCATCTGGCTGCAGTTGCGCAACCGCCTGATTTACCTAATCAGGAGCGGCTACTACCAGGAGGGCGACCGGCTGCCTACCATGCGAGACATGGCGGTAAGCCTGAACATTAACTACAACACTGTGTGTAAGGTCTACAACGACATGGAGGATGACGGATACCTGGTGTCGCGGCGGGCGAAGGGAACCTTCGTCTCGCGTCTTCCTGAGAATATGAGCAGGGCTTCTGAGGTAGAGGAACTGGCCAAGGATTTCATCAGGCAGTGTCGGGAGATGGGCGTCGAGGGCGACGAGGTGATTGACCTGGTGGCTCGGGTGCTCCACCCCGAGGATGCGGCGCGGCGCAACATGAGGATCGTCTTCTCCGACAAGGGGGACAGTAATGGGCTTGCGAAGGGCGCAGGAAGAGCATAAGGATTTCAAGAAAGAGCGCTTCGTCGCGGAAGAAGAGGGTGCTATTGCCAATAAGGAGGCCTCTCATCTGGGCGTATACGGATTCAGTCTGGCGCTTTTTGGTGTGGTGGCTGGGGGTCTGCTCTATCTGACCCGAGAAGCTTGGAGCATCCCTACAGTGTGCATCTGCCTGGTGGCGGGCCTGCTGGTGGCCATGTGCGTGCGTATCTGTCCCCAGTGGGAGCGTGTTGCCGTGCTGCGGTTTGGTAATTTCAGCAGGATAGCGGGCCCCGGCCTGTACTTCGTGGTTCCCATCTTCGAGTACACCGCCATGCGGGTGGACCAGCGCACCATGGCAAGCGCCTTTTCCGCCGAGCAGGTTCTTACCGCCGATTTGGTGCCCGTTGACGTGGACGCGGTACTCTTCTGGCTGGTCTGGGACGCCAAATCCGCCTGCCTAGAGGTGCGTAATTACCCTAAGGCGGTGCTGTGGTCTGCCCAAACCGCCCTGCGAGACGCTATCGGCCAGGTCAACCTTGATGATCTCAGTCGTAAGCGTCGCCAGATTGACCACGAGATCCAGGAGGTCCTCGGGGACAAGTGCGGAGACTGGGGCATCGCCATTGTGTCAGTGGAAATCCGAGACATTTCCGTTCCCAAGGATCTGCAGGACGCCCTTTCCAAGGAGGCCCAGGCGGTCAAGGAGCGAGACGCCCGACTGATTCTTGCTGATACCGAGCGGGAGATTTCCGAGTCCTATGTGGCGGCTGCCGAAGTGTACGGGGATCGCAGCAAAGCCCTGCAGCTGCGCGCTATGAACCTTGCCCATGAGAGCTCCAAGGACTCCCGAGGCTTCGTGCTTGCGCCCTCTTCTTTGGCAGACGCGTTTGACCTGGACTCTTTCTGCAAGTAGGAGCAGCGTGCGCAGTCGCTGGTGCTGGTGCCATCGCGTCGCGGAGCATGTTTCCGCGGGCGTGAATAATACCTCGGTGGAAAAACCAGACATATATCTGGTTTCTGACCTGGGCTTTTGCAAATGGCGAAATGTGCCGTCCTGCAGGGGTGGTCAAAAAAACCGCATCTGGCGACAGATTCCCAAAGCCCGTGGTCAAAAAGCCGACTTTGGTGACGGCGGCAAAGGGCGCTTCGCCAGAAAATTCGTAAAATCCCAGGTCGCGGCAAGCATTATTCTCAGTTGAGGCTATTATTCACCCTGTCATCGTCACCAAAGTGCCTCTTTTTGACCACCCATCGTCACCAAAGTCACGTTTTTGACCAGCGATTTTCCCAACTTGGTACCAAAGTCACTTATTTGACCACCCCTGGCCAAAGCAAAGGCACTTACGTCTGGGACCGTCCTGGGCACTTCGCCACTTCCTCCTGCAATTGTCTCCTGTTACATGAGTGTAAATGGTGTGCGACGCGTGAGTTAACGAAACGTGTCTGACTCACGACGGAAACAATCCCTTCCGACAATCCTATCTCGTAATGACGCAGGGCGCCCATGCGCCAATCCGTCAGGCGTGCGCGGTGTTCGGCTCGCAGCCCCAAGCCCCGAGCCCCGAGCCTTGCCAGCACGCTAGGAACTGGAGTACGCAAATAGTTGGAAGGAGTAGCTATGTACGATCAAGGTACCACCGCATTTATGATCGTCTGTACTATGCTGGTGTTTCTCATGACGCCCGCGTTGGCGTTTTTCTACGGAGGTCTAGCCCGCCGGAAAAACGTGGTCAACACCATGTTCATGGTAATTGCCGTGCTTGGTGTTGTCGGCGTTTCTTGGATGGTCGCGGGCTGGAGCCTGGCCTATGGCGGAGACGGGTCCAATCCCTTTATCGGAGGGTTTGACCAGTTCTTTTGCATGGGGGCCCTGGATGGGGTTTTGGAATCTCTTGGTGTCGAAGGGTCCGAATACGCAAGTTATCCTGGAATCGTGGACATTGGGTTCCAGATGGCCTTCGCCATGATCACCATCGCCATCATTACTGGATCCCTGGCTGGGCGTATGAAGTTTGGAGCTCTGGTGGCCTTCATCGCCCTGTGGAGCATTCTGGTGTATCCCCCCTTGGCCCATATGGTTTGGGGCGGCGGTCTTATTGGCGGCACCATCGGTGCTTTGGACTTTGCTGGTGGCGACGTGGTTCACATCTCTTCTGGTCTTACCGGTCTGGTTCTGTGCATCCTTCTGGGCAAGCGCAAGGGCTTTGGCATGATGAACTACCGTCCTCATAACATTCCCTATATTGTGCTGGGCGCGGGCCTGCTGTGGTTCGGATGGTTTGGCTTCAATGCCGGTTCGGCGTTTGCCGCTGATGGCATTGCTGGCCTGGCCCTGATCAACACCATGGTTGCCCCCGCCGCTGCAATGGTGTGCTGGATGATCATCGACCGCATCCGTACCGGTCATGCCACCCTGGTGGGCGCCTGCACCGGCATCATCGCCGGCCTGGTTGCCATCACCCCTGCCGCTGGCTTCGTGGACGTGTGGGCCGCCGTGGTCATGGGCCTGATTGTGTCCCCCGTCTGCTACTTTGCCATCGCCTGGCTCAAGCCCAAACTGGGTTACGACGACGCTCTTGATGCTTTCGGCTGCCACTGCGTGGGCGGCATCGTGGGCGGTATCCTCACCGGTCTGTTCTGCGTGCCCGAGCTATCCTGGACCGAGTTCGGCGGCCTGCTCTACACCGGAGACCCCACCCTGCTCATCGCCCAGGTGGAAGGCATTCTGATCACCGTGGTCTTTGTGGCTGCTGCCTCCGCCATCCTTGGCCTGATCGTGAAGGCCTGCTGCAAGGGCAGCCTGCGTGCCGACGCCTCCGAGGAGAGCGAGGGCCTTGACGCCCGCCAGCACGGCGAGTCCGCGTACCCCGCGTTCAACGGCCTTGACTAATGCCGGCAGCGCACGGATAGAAAGGAACAGCAAGATGAAGAAAATCGAAGCGATCGTCCGTCCGAGCAAGCTCGAGCCGCTCAAGGACGCGTTTCTCGAGGCCGGCCTGCGTGGCATGACCATCAGCCAGGTCCAGGGATGCGGCAATCAGCACGGCTGGAAGGAGTACTACCGCGGCTCTGAAGTGGTGGTCAACACCGTGCCCAAGGTCAAGCTGGTCATCGTGGTCGACGACGCCAAAACCGACGAGGTCATAGACCTTATTTGCTCGATCGCCCGCACCGGCGAGGTCGGCGATGGCAAGATCTTTGTCAGTACCGTTGACGAAGTGGTCAGAATCCGCACCGGCGAGCGGGGGACCAACGCCCTGTAGTTTCACCTGTCGAAGTGTACGCACCTGATGAAGCGTCCTGCTCGCACCATACATCGCGGCACAACCCTGACGGGACCAGCAAGTCCGTAACCCAAGCCGCCTCGGGGCAACCCGGGGCGGCTTTGCGTGCACCGGCATTTCGCGCGGCTCTGCGCGCGCCCGGCCATCACATTCTGGTTTCGTGCATATCGTGCCTTTGGGTCGCAAGTGCAGCACGTTTTGCCCCGGGGTCTCAAGTGCTAGCGCACAGTACGCTTCGTCATCTAAAGATAAGGGCGCTCCTCCATGAATGCGGAAGAGGAATATGGAGGAAATGTGAACCAGATGTCGACGCCAGACAGATTAAAAATGAAGTCGTCTTCGGCTCCGTTGAGGAGGGGGGCCGCATTTGGCCTGTGTTAGAATCTGCAAGTTACCTGTACTGGCGAGTGAAAAATGTGAGGTAAGCCGTGTTTGGTATTAACGGTTTCGAGCTTTTTCTGATCTTGCTGTTTGCCTTTCTGATTTTCGGGCCCGACAAGCTGCCCAAGGCGGCAAAGATGGTGGGTCAGATTATCTCTAAGTTCCGCAGCGCTCAGGAAGAAGTAAATAAGGTCGTGAAGGATGAGGTGTTTGACGCCTCTGCGGCCCAGCCTGTGAAGAATCCTATGGAGTCCATCGACAAGGAGAATAAGCAGAAGGCTGAAAAGAAGGAATCCTTTGCCGCCCGGAAGGCTAAGTACGACAAGGAGCGTGAGGAAAAGGCCAAGCGTGACGCCGCCAATGAGGCCGCACGCGAGGTTCGCGCCAAGGCCGCCGCAGAGAAGGAGGCCGCTGCCGCCGCAGAGAAGGCCGCCGCTGCAACTGCCAGCGCAAACGCCGCTCCTGGCACTGCCGCCGCCGCTGCTGCCGGCACTGCTGCCGCTGCTGGTGCCGCTGCCGCCGCCGCTAAGCCCGCATCCGTGGTTGCCGCCGCGGGCGCATCCGCCGCAAAGGGTATCCCCGCCAGCTCTCCTGCCGCAGTTGCCGCCGCTGCCGCCGCTCGGGCAAACCGTACCGCCGCCAACACCGCTGCCGCGAAGGTGCACGAGGAGGTCATGGTCGCCCGCAGGGAGGCAACGGCAAAGGCAGAGGTGGAAAACGCCGCCCGCAAAGCCGCCGACAACGCCCTGGCGGATGAGCTGCTTTCAAAGCGTCCTGCCGTAGGCGTGCGCACTGTGAAGAAAGTTTCCGCATCCGCTGATTCCGCGGCTGACGCCACCCAGGATAAGGAGGAGAACTAATGCCCATCGGTCCTGCGCGAATGCCGCTTTTTGACCACCTGGGTGAGCTGCGTATGCGCCTTGTCCGCATCGTGGCGGCCCTGT
>JAQXQN010000064.1 GCA_029101185.1 Eggerthellales bacterium
TGGGAAGTTTTCACGCTTTTGGCCAGGTAGAGGGAATCGGGCAGGTGCCCATGACCTTCATCCGCGCGCCTTTCGTGACTCGGGTGCAGGGGGATACTCAGGTGCTCTCCCGGGTTGACGGCAACATTGTGGCCGTGCGCAACGGCAACCAGCTGGGGGTGTCCTTCCATCCGGAACTGGACGATGACACGTCCATCCATCGGATGTTTCTGGAGATGTGACGGGTGTTGGCGGGGGCGTAGCATTTTGCAAACGGGGCGTCTGCAGACGGGCGCAGGCGCCCTCCCAACGATTTAGGAGCACTCCGAAAAAACGGGCGCCCCGCAGTGGGGCGCCCGTTTGGCTTATAGGGAAATCTGAACTCCTTTGGTGTCGCAGTCAAGGACAAGCACCTCAAAGTCCGGGAACATGGATTGGATGCGGGCGCGGAGGCTTTCGGCAATAAGACCGTCGTCGGTGGCGGCCATCATGGTAGAGCCGGAGCCAGAAATCCACAGGGCAATGGCGCCTCCCGCCATGCACAAATCCCGCACCGCGTCATAGTCGGGGATCAGGTCCTTTCGATAAGGCTCCTGAATCCTATCCTGGCAGGCGGTGGCAATCAGCTTGGCGTCGCCGGTCTCAAGGCCTCGGGCCATGCCGGAGATGCGTCCCATCTGCCACACGGCGTCATGGAGACTTACGGTATGGGGCACCACCTTGCGGGCGTCTTCCGTGTGGACCTCGTAAGGGGGGATTACAGTGACAAAGTGCAGGTGGTGGTTGACGTCGTAGCGGATGCACTGGGGCAGGTCCCCCTCGGGGGTGTAGGAGCACACCAGGCTTCCCATGATGGCGGGGGCCACGTTATCCGGATGCCCCTCCATGGCGGTGGCAATGCTGACCGCCTCTTGCCTGCCGATGATGCGCCCGGTTAGGGCTGCGGCGGCCATGATGCCGGCCACGGTGCAGGCGGACGAAGAGCCCAGTCCGCGGGCCACGGGGATATGGGCGTCAATGTGGATGCTGATGGGGAAGGGCGCTTCGCCCCAATGCTCAAGGGCTGCCACGAAGCTGCGATAGACCAGGTTGTCCTGGTTGCAGAATTCCTCCGGGCAGCCGGTGATGGTAAGCGCCTCGGCCCGGTCAAAGGTGAAATGGGAGTACAGGGTCACGGCCATACCCAGGCAGTCAAAGCCAATCCCCACGTTTGCCGAGGTAGCCGGCACGGAAATCTTCACGCTCATAGCAGTTCACCACACTTTGCTTCCACGTATGCGGGCATGTCGCAGGCATCGTGGACGTCGGTAAACCGGACCGGGGCGTCCTTGAGGCTGGATAGGGCCTGCGGGGCGGCAACGTTCCACGCCTGCTCGAGGCGGGCCATGCAATCGAACTCATCTCCCGAAACGTCAAGGCCAACCGCCGCGCACACTTCGCCACAGAACTTATAGGGGCTTGCAGTGGACAGGACCACTCGGGTTGCTCCCGGCGTCTTGGGCACGGATGCCGAAACGTGCCAGGCCACTGCCGTGTGGGGGTCCATTACGTAGCCGGTCTGGGCGTATACCTCACCGATGGCGGCCCGGGCCTGGGCGTCGGTTGCCCATCCGCAGCCGAAGGTATCCTGGATGGCCTGGAGCATCTGGGGGCTTACGGTGTAGCTGCCGGTCTGGGAGAGCTGAGTCATGAGGCTTTTCACGTAGTCGGTGTCTGCGCCGCTTACGTAGTAGAGGAGCCGCTCCAGGTTGGAGGAGATTAGGATGTCCATTGATGGCGAGGTGGTCTTATGGAAGGGCCGGTTGCGATCGTAGGTGCCGGTGGTCAAAAAGTCGGTGAGCACGTTGTTGGCGTTGCTGGCCACGATCAGCCGGGCCACGGGCAGCCCCATGCGCTTGGCGAAGTATCCGGCCAGGACGTCGCCGAAGTTGCCGGTGGGCACGCAGAACTCCACCGGGTCTCCGAGCTGGATGCGGCCCTGGCGCACCAGCTGGGAGTAGGCGTCAAAGTAGTACACCACCTGGGGCGCAAGCCTGCCCACGTTGATGGAGTTGGCGGAAGAAAGGACCACGCCGCGTTCGGCCAGGCGGGATTGGAGCTCCTGGTCGGAGAAGATCCGCTTGACGGCGGATTGGGTGTCGTCAAAATTACCTCGGATGGCGCAGACCGCCACGTTGTCCCCCTGCTGGGTGACCATCTGCAGTCTCTGAACCTCGGAGGTTCCCCTGTAGGGGTAGAAGACGGTGATTGCCAGGTTGGGGGTGTCGGCGAATCCCGCCAGGGCGGCCTTGCCGGTGTCTCCGCTGGTGGCCGCCAAAATCATGATGCGCTTGTCGCAACTGGCGGCGGACTTGCTCATCAGCTGGGGCAGCATCTGGAGGGCCACGTCCTTAAAGGCGCTGGTAGGGCCATGGTAAAGCTCGAGGATGTAGTCCGAATCAGGGCCGGGCTGCACCACGGGAGTGACTTGCGGGCTGCTGAAGGTGGAGTCGTAGGCGGCGTGTACGCACTGGGCAATCTCCTCAGGCGTGTAATCGTCAAGAAGGACGGAGAGGATGTAGGCGGAATTGTCCTGGAAGCTTTGGTTGCAGACCCGCTGCAGGTCAATCTGGGTTGCACCGAGAGCATCGGTGACAAACAGCCCTCCGTCTGGGGCAAGGCCCTCAAGTACCGCCTGCTTTGCCCCGCAGGTCACGTCTGTGCTGCGGGTGCTGTGGTAGATGGAAGTCATGGGTGATCCCCCTGGGATGGTCGAGGTGTCGCGGATAATTCAGGGCATAGTATCAGGATTTGGTGGCGCTGTGGGGTGCATGCCGAAGCGTGCGCTGTGGTATCCGTCAGCGGTAGGGGTTGAGCGGGACTGTCTGCAGTGGGCGCTTTGGCTGGTCGCGACTAGCTGGCTGCAGCGGGCGCTTCGACAGTTTGCTTGCAACCGGGACTGCAGTGGTGGTGCGCCCCTCAAGTTTTTCTGGACATTTGGTATGAGGGCATAGCGGGGGAGTGTAAGGGGGATAATAACCGCTTATAGAGAAAAGCGAGCAGTGTATTGTATGTGCCCTATAGACTCGCGCCTTTTGCGGGCGCGGTTGATCGGCTGGCACGGATGTATATGAATGTATATATGTAGATGCTTGTAGGCCGCGTGCGTGCCTACCCATGCGGAAGACGAGGATAGCAGATGCCCACCAATCCTAATGAACGTCGTTATGGTCAGAACGCTTCCGGCCCTGATAGGGATAATCCGGTGGTGGGGTCTCCCGCCAACGGGCACCATGCCAGTCAGCATCATCTCTCCAATAGGGAGGAGGCCCTGCGTCGGGCAGCCGCTATCCAGGCTGACCAGGCCGAGCAGCCCAACAGGGTTGCTGCCCGTCGCGCAGCAGAGGCGGCTGGTGTAGTGCCGCCTGCATCCCGGGCTGCGGCTTCTCATGCCGCTGCGCCCCACGCCGCTGCGCCCCACGCCGCCGCGACCCAGGTGATTTCTGGTGCGGGCGCGTACGCTTCGTCAAGCGAAACCCAGGTTATCGACCCCGCCATGGTATCTGGAGTCAGGCCGGTCTCGGTGGGCGGAAGGCATTCCCATGCCGCAGCAGGGCGCAACGGCTCGTACGACGCTGGCGGATTTGGCGGCACCGGTAACGGCAACGGAGGTAACGGCTTTGGCGGCGTCGGCTCTGACCAGGGCGAAGACGGCAAGGCGCCTATGAGCACCAAGACCAAGGTGCTGATCGCCATCGGCTGCTTCCTGGCCGGTCTGCTTGTTATCGGCGGTGTTGCGGCGGCTCTGTTCCTCAACTCCATCAACAACTCCCTGGGCTTCCAGGATGAGGAAGAGGCCCAGCGGGTCTCCGAGGTCCTCTACACCCCCGAGGTCACTGGCGACACCCACGAGCCTTTCTACGTGCTGCTTATGGGCTCGGACTCCCGAGCCGATTCGGCCAGCACGGAGCGCTCCGACGTGCTCATGCTGGTCAGGGTGGATCTTGACAACGCCACTATCCACCTGATTTCCTTCCCCCGTGACATGATGGTCAATATCGAAGGGTACGGAACCAACAAGATCAATGCGGCCCACGCCTATGGAGGCGCGGCCCTGACCATTTCCACCGTGTCGGAGTTTGCCGGCGTGCCCATCTCCCATTACGCAGAGGTGAGTTTTGAAGGCCTGGAGAATCTGGTTGATGGCATCGGCGGCGTGTATGTGAACGTGCCCCAGTCCTTCCAGTCCAACGTGAGCAGCGTGTATCTTGAGGCTGGCGAGCAGTGGCTCAACGGCGAGGAAGCCCTGATGTTCGCCCGGGAGCGCTACAACGTTACTGGTGGAGACTTCGGCCGTGCTCAGGCTCAGCGCATGGTGGTGGAGGCCATGATCAAGCAGGTGCTTTCTCTGCCCGCCACCCAGCTTCCCGGTGTGGTGCAGGAGCTGGCCAACTGCGTTACCACGGATTTGTCGGTCTCGGATATTGTGGATATGGCCCTGCTGCTTCAGGGTAAGGAACTGACCATTTACTCCAACACCTGTCCTAGCTATGCCACCAGCGTCGACGGTGTCAGCTACGTATGCCCCATGTTTAATGAGTTCAGGGACCTGATGCTTCGGGTTGACGCGGGCCTTGACCCCGATGACGAGGACGCCGTGATTCCCGCGGCCCAGCAGAACAACTCCAAGCTTGGCGCCGCGTCCAATTCCCCTGCGCCTCGAGATTACTACGGGTTGGCTGGCAGCCTAAACTACACCAACGTGGTCAATCCCGAGACGGGAAAAACCTACGCTGAAGAGGGAACCAACCTGCCCGCCCTTGGTTCCGGCGTTATTGGCGGATCCGGCGGAAGCGCAAATACAGGAGGGTATACGGATCCTGACTCTGGGGCTAATTCCGGTACTGGCTCCGGCGGCGATGCTGGCTCAGGTACGGGTTCTGGCTCCGGCGGCGATTCTGGCGGTGAAAGCCCTGGTACCGAGCCTACTCCCGATTCTGGTACCAATCCCGGCACCGATCCTGATTCAGGCTCTGGTTCCGGTTCTGGTGGCGATTCTGATTCAGGCTCCGGCTCAGGCGTGGATCCCGCTCCCGACCCAGGCACTGACCCTGGTGCAGGGGAGTCTTTGGAGTAGGGCTTATTACACGGAAGGCAGACTGCGCGACATGCGCTCTGGCCCATGTGCCATTTGGCTGCGCGACATGCGTTCTGGCCCTTGTGCCTGGCGGGGCTGAATAATCCCCCAGTGAAAGAACCAGACATATACCTGGTTTCTGAACTGGGGTTTCATTTTTGACGAAATGTGCTGGGCTGAAGGGGTGGTCAAAAACGCCCTCCGCGGTGACGATCTTGGGACCCCGCTGGCCAAAAACCTCTTCAGCGGTGACGGCGACAAAGGGCGCTTCGCCAATGGCCTGGTAAAAGCCCAGGTCACTGAGGGATTATTCCCGGTTGAGGAGATTATTCACTTCGCAATCGTCACCGCCGGGGCACTATTTGGCCAGCCCTCGTCACTTCTGAGGCCCTTTTTGGCCAGCGTCTTTCCAAATCCGTCACCGCGGAGCCACTTTTTGGCCTTTCGGGCCATTTTGCCCTCGGCGGTGGCAACTCTACACAACTCCGCCGCCGCGTATTTGACCATCTGCGACTTTCGGGGGCATAAAGTTCAATCCAGCGATAGGCACGACAGGTCAAGCGGGCCAATCCGGGACAGGTGCGACAGGTCAAGCAATTCAGGCGGGCAAGAAGTCTCTCGGGCAAGAGCTGCCTGGCAGGAAAGGGAAGAACATTTTCGCCTTTAACCAGGACAGGAGCGGGTTCTCGTTACGCGGTACGTCTGATGCGCGCCACAAAGAAACCCTCGTATTCATTGGTTGGGCATACGGTTAGAGTTTCTGGCAGGTC
>JAQXQN010000065.1 GCA_029101185.1 Eggerthellales bacterium
CCCATGCGGCCGGTTCTGGTGGGAAGGACACAGTCGAACATGTCCACACCCACACCAACAGCCCGTACAAGCGTGGTTGGATTCCCCACGCCCATCAGATACCGCGGCCTATCCTCAGGCAACGCCTCGCATACCTTGCCACGAGTTTCAAACATCACGTCATGGGGCTCTCCCACTGAGTAGCCCCCTATTCCAAAGCCGCCAAAACGCTTATGCCCCGCTTCAAGGGACCTTTGCTCCGCCTCGAGCAGCTTTGCGATACTTTCCAGACGCAGATCAAGGAACATGCCGCCCTGAACGATGCCGAATAGTGCCTGATCGGGCCTGGTATGGGCGGCAAGGCAACGCTCCGCCCACTCCCAGGAGAGCTTTGTGGACGCATACACATCCTCCCGAGGGCTGGGATATCCGATGCACTGATCAAGCTGCATAACGATATCGGCCCCGATACGCTGTTGAATATCCATATTTGACTCAGGGGTCCACCGATGCTTGCTGCCGTCGTAGTCCCGAGCGTGGAAGGTCACCCCGTCGGAATCCGTCTTCATCATGTGATCGAGGCTGAACAGCTGAAATCCACCGGAATCCGTAAGCATGGGCCCGTCATAACTCATGAACCGCTGCACGCCGCCAGCGGACTCTATGATGTCAACCCCTGGACGCATGTAGAGATGATAGGTATTGGCAAGTACCACCTGGGACTTTAAATCAGGTAATTGACCTGCAGGAATACCTTTTACCGTTGCGTGAGTGCCCACGGGCATGAACATGGGAGTGTGTACCCGGCCATGGGCGGTATCAAAGCTGATGGCACGGGCAGCGCCGCACTGGCCATCAACCGTCACATCAAAAAGAGCCATATGTATCCTTTCTTCGTCGGATGAGTATACCCGACCCCCACGCCAATGCCCTTCCTCCTTGAAAACTTTGAAAGGAACTGGACAGAAACCGCTCATCAAACGTAAAGGTTGACCTGTCAGGATACGAGAAGTCCTGTCCCTCCCCTAACGAGCAACCTCCATTGGTCTGCCTCCGCTGGCCCGAAGCCCCATCCACAACTCCAATCAGAAGGTGATAATGTGAAAGAACCCTTCCTTGCCACAGTGATCCTTGAAACCCTTTGGCCTACCCGCTGCGCACTATGCAACCGCTCCTCACCAACCGTGATCTGCACGAAATGCGAGCAGTCCCTGCAATACCTTGATACGTATCAAGCATGTCCCCGATGTGGAGCGCCCTGGGGAAGAATCCAATGCGACCGATGTAATCCTGTCATCTCTGCAAAACAACCCGCTCCTTCACCCTGCGTCAGCGTGTTTCGGTTTGATCAGGACTCATCAAGGCTGATTAAGACCTATAAGGACCAAGGGGAACAGCGTATTGCCGAATACTTTGCACTCTATCTTTCACGAGTAATCCCCCCTGAATGGAAAACCTGGGCAGAAGCACTCACCTATATCCCCGCCACCAAAAAAGCCCGACGCAGACGAGGGTTTGACCACATGCAACTGATTGGAACGCACCTCTCCCACACTATCAACCTTCCCCTTATCACCACCCTCTCAGAGCCACACGCCCAAGACCAGCGGGAATTCGGAAGGGACCTTCGAATGGTCAATGCTCAGCACATGTTCCAAGCCCTTGAAGTCCCCCAAAGGGTCCTGCTCATCGACGATGTAATCACCACGGGCTCAACCCTGTATGCCGCCCAAAAGGCCCTGCATGACGCTGGGTGCGAGAGCCGCATTGCCACCATCGCCCGGGTCTGACACCCCCTGACCAGACCCGTGTCCCCGAATGGTCTCTACGTCCTCTTTCAATTCAGTCAAATCCTGCCAAAACCTCACGGGCATATTGCTCCTGCGAAGCTCCGGGTTGTATCGAGCCTCAACGGAAATGGTGTCATAGAACACTTTCCACGCCCTAGCCATGGTTTTCTCATCAAGAGTGTCAGGGGGAATCTGCAAAAGCTTGGTCTGGGTAAACCACCAGCTCCTACCGTCATAAACCCCCGCAATCTTATGAACCCGGTCATGAATCAAAAAGGGCTGGTCATTGAAGCGTTCCGCCAGCCTTCCCATAATCAGGGGCACTATCGAGGCCTTTGGGCTACACTGGGCCACGTACACGCCCCCTTCCACCTTCCTGAACCTGATGAACTGCAGCATCTGGTGCTGCTCCCCACTCACAAATCTCCGAATGCTATCGAAGCGTTCCACGTCCGGATGGACCAAATCCTGAAGCACTCTCTCGCCCCGTTCCATGGCGTACTTGATAAACCGCAACGTGGCAAAACCTGCATCCGGCTCATCGGAAAGGGACACGGCACGCACTGCCGAATACACCCGCCATCCACAAACGCGAATCAGACCATCCCGAACCCTTTGGGCCCTGGAAACATCCGTCTGAATCACCCGTACCCGCTGTCCAATCCGAGCCTGGAAACAGGACTCTTTTGCCACGTCAACGGGATACTCCCGGTATTCATATGCGTAAAACACCGCCGAAAGCAGGCCCTCAAGGGTACCATCGTATACATAGGCAAGAAATTCGTCAGCCACAGTGGGCTGACCACAGTTTCGCCCTAGGCAATGGCGTATGGATGTGGTCATACCACCACCTTCTCGGCCCTCAAAGGCAAGTCAAACACCCTCTCAGGGCTAAGCCCCTCCAATGCGGAGTCACATGGGCGTGAGGCCTGGTCGCTGGCCCCACGCAGCACGCCGGAGACCGACTCCTGATTTGAGCCTGCCAAAGCCTCCCGCTTTGGGCTGACCAATGGTGCGTTTGCAGTCTGGGTATCCTCCCATAAAGACAGCTGGCCCGGAATCGCCCGATCAGCCCTCCGACCATGCCTTCCCCCATCAATGGGCGCAGCAAGCAAACCACGTAAGGCTTCTCGTTCAAAGCACACCCCCTGCCCAGCGTACTTCCCCGAACAAGTAATGAAGTATCGTGCCCGCTTGTAGGCCACCCCAAGTTTTCTGAGCTGTTCCTCTCCTAGAGGAGTGGTTTTTCGTGCCTTGACTATCTTTTTCGCCCCTCGGACCCCGATGCCGGGAACCCGCACCAACAAGTCATAAGGAGCGGTGTTTATCTCAACAGGAAACACGTCCAGGTGGTTTAAGGCCCAATTGGCCTTTGGGTCAATGTCTGTATCCAAAAATGGATGCTCCTGGTCAATGATTTCCGTGGCGTCAAACCCGTAGAACCTAAGCAGCCAATCCGCCTGATAGAGCCTATGCTCCCGATCAAGCTGAATGGCATCCGCCGAAGGAAGCCGCGGATCAGCAGAAACGGGTAGATACGCAGAATAGAACACCCGCTTGAGCTCTAGAGTCTTATACAAGGATGCCGAAAGGGTCAAAATACGATAGTCGGACTCAGGAGTGGCGCCAATGATCATCTGGGTGCTCTGCCCCGCTGGCGCAAATGCGCGTCCATTTCCCATAGCCCTAAACTGTCCAGGGGTCTTTGCAGCAAGGGCACGCGACTCCTCTTGCTGATGAATTTCCTGGCTAATCTGGCGCATGGGCGCAAGCACGCTTGATTTGGTCTTCTCAGGGCAAAGCAACCCAAGACTCTGACTGCTTGGCAGCTCCATATTCACGCTGAGCCTATCAGCAAGCAGGCCGAGCCGCTCTATCAGCTCTCGCGAAGTGCCCGGTACCGCCTTGGCATGGATGTAACCCCGAAACCCATACTCCAACCTGAGGATCTCAAGGGTTTTAATAAACAGCTCCGTGGTGTAATCAGGACTTCCGATAACCCCGCTTGAGAGGAACAGCCCTTCAAGATAATTGCGGCGGTAGAACTCTATGGTTAAATCCGCCAGTTCCCGAGGGGTGAAGGCGGCCCGAGGTACGTCATTGCTTCTCCGATTCACGCAGTAGGCGCAATCATATATGCACACGTTGGTGAACAGGACCTTGAGCAGCGTGATGCATCTGCCATCCGCCGACCAACTATGGCAAAGCCCCGAAGCGATGGTGCTACCCAGTTTTCCCGCCTGCCCGCCGCGGGAAACCCCGCTTGAGGAGCAGGCAACGTCATACTTAGCGGCATCTGCGAGCACCCTCAGTTTTTCTATCAGCGCAGCACCCATACGGAATCCTTTTCACCCGTACCCTCGTAATTATCGAACATTTTTTCGGTATTCTAATACGAATGTTTGTTCGTGTAAAGCATCCGGATAAAAGTCCTCAACAAGGCATTCAATAATGACCGATTCGTTACCCCGCCTGGAGAGACAGCAGAGAGCGCTTCGTCATGCGCTATGATATGCCCGTTACACACACCACCAAGGAGACGCCATGCCCGCAATGATCGCCGCCCGCCTCTACCGTCTTATTCCCCTGATTGTCATCCTTGCCGTCATCGGCATCATCGTGTATCTGGTCGTGGCCTGGCGCTATACGGACACCAAGGCCAAAGAGATGGTGATCAAGGCGTTCATCTGGACAAACGGCATCCTCTCCGGTGTGTTTGCCCTTGCAACCCTCTACGCGGTCATCGAGTCCAACTGGTTTGTCATGGATTTCTTTGCTACCTGCCTGGCCTTCATGCTCATCATGCTCGGCTGCACCTTCCTTGCCAAGCACCAATTTCTCAAGCACCATCCCAACTACAAGTGGAAGGTCACTTCGAAAAGCACCATTACCAGCCCCTTTGATGCCTTCAACCCCTTCAAGCGCAAGTAGCTGGCTTCACGGCCCGAGCTCACGGCCCGAGCTCACGACCCAAGCTCGCGGCCCAAGCTCGCGGCCCGGCTTCGCGGTCCAGCTTCGCGGCCCGAGCTCGCGGCCCGGCGTTTCCCTTCGGGTTCACAGGCTTTCCACGGGATAGTATCTGATGTCGAAGCGTCCTGGGTTGTGCTACAATCGCAAGTCACGCCAGCGTGGCGCAATGGTAGCGCAACTGATTTGTAATCAGTGGGTTACGGGTTCGACTCCTGCCGCTGGCTCCATCACCCATCATGGGCGGGCTGTTTGGCTCGCCCTTCTTTTTGGCAGGATGTCTCCGCCCTGCACACTTCGACCACAGAAAGCGCCCCATGACCACCAATTCACCCTCACCCGCCAAAGAGCCCCTCACCGCCATTCTCAGGCGAAACGCCCTGTCCTACTGCATCATGCTTGGGCACGTGTGCGTGGACGGTTGCCAAGGGGGCATCTCCGCGGTGCTGCCGTTCTTAGTTGCCCTGCGAGGGTATTCCTATACCGACGTGGCGGTGCTCATCTTTGCCGCCAACGTTGTCTCTGCGGTGATTCAGCCCCTGTTCGGATGGCTGGGAGATAAGCGGCCCATGCCCTGGATTATGAGCCTCGGGGTGCTGCTAGCGGGTCTTGGCATGGCGGGCATCGGCCTTGTCCCCGAGTTTTGGCAGATTGTCCTGTGCGCCATGATCTCTGGAGTTGGAAACGCCATGATGCACCCGGAGGGAGGTCGACTGGCAAACCTGACCGCTTCAAAATCCAAGGCTGGAGGCATGTCCATCTTCTCCGTAGGGGGGCAGGTAGGTTTTTGCGTAGGTCCCATTATCGCCGCAGCAAGCTGCGCTGCCTTCGGGCTAGCGGGGACCTTGGCGTTTCTGATTATCTGTCTTCCGGTCTCTGTGCTTCTCGGGGTGCTCTGCCCCGTGTTCTCCCGCTACGGTTGTGCAGGAGTCAAAGGCACCCAGGACCTCAAACGAGAATACTGGGGTCGGTTTAGCCTGGTCATGGGCGCCCTGTCCGCCCGATCCATCATCTACTACGCCGTGACCGGGTTCGCACCCCTGTTCATGATGGGCGTCTTTGGGCACAGCGAATCCTCCGCTGGACTCCTGGTCAGCGCCTTTGGCATGTTCGGCGCCCTAGCAACCGTCATCTCCGCCTCGGTGTCGCAGCGGGTGGGAACCACCCGGCTTACCGTCTTGTGCTACGCAGGGTGCGCTGTATGCCTGGCCGCCTTTGCCCTAAGCCCAAGCCCTTGGCTGTGCGTGGGCTTGATTGTGGCCCTAGCCTTTGCCATCAGCCTGTACAACGCTCCTGCCGTGGCATTGGGTCAAAGCATGATCCCCAATCACCTGGGCACCGCATCCGGACTCACCTTTGGGGTGGCCGTGTGCATCGGCGGCGTCACATCCCCCGCCCTTGGGGCCATAGGAGATGCGGCAGGATTGCGGGTGGTCATGCTGGTGGTGGCAGGAGTTGCCGCAGTGGGCCTGGCCTTTGGCTGGGCAGTACACAGGCTTGAGCAGCGCGCACCCCGCGTGTAGCACGTTTCGCTTCTATCCCTATTCAGCAGGGGCAGCCGCCGATTCCTCGATGAACTCCATCACCGGGTTGCCCGGCTGATCCACCAGATCTTCGGCATCAATGTGCCAGCACTGAGTGACAGGAAGCCCTGGAACGGTGTCCGCCACAAACACGGGATCCTTGCCCTCCTTGCGCTGGGCGGAGTAGTCATCCAGGATTTTCAGGGCCCACTTGCCCAGGATCAGGATGGCAACCAGGTTGACCATAGCCATGAAGCCCATGAAGATATCCGCCAGGTTCCACGCCAGGTCAAAGCTATTGCAGGCGCCCCAGAAGACGATGATCACGCACACCACCCGAAACACAAACAGCGCCACGCGGTTCTTGGTGATGAACAGGAAGTTGCCCTCGGCGTAGAAATAGTTGCCAATAATGGAGCTGAATGCAAAGGCCCAAATGCCAAAGGTGATCACATGGATGCCCACGGTACCCACGGAGTTGTTCACCGCCATCTGCACCAGAGGGATGCCGTTGAGGGTGGTGGCCAGGGCAGGGTCCTGGACGTAGAACACCATGACCATCATGGCAGAGCAGGTACACAGCACCAGTGTGTCAATGTAGACGGACAGGGACTGAATCAGGCCTTGCTTTGCAGGATGGGAGACGGATGCGGTTGCTGCAGCGTTAGGGGCAGAACCCATACCAGCCTCATTGGAGAACAGGCCTCGCTTGATACCGAGCATGACGCAGGAGCCGGCAAAGCCACCAAAAATTGACTGGAAGTCAAAGGCAGACGCAAAGATGAACCCGAACACAGCGGGCAGCTCCTGCAGGTTGGCCACGGTGGTAAACACCGCCAGGGAGATGTAGACCAGAGCCATGATGGGCACAATCACCGAGGTAATGATGGAAATGCGCTTGGCCCCGCCAAAGATTACAAACGCAGTCATAACCGCAAGCACAAGACCCACCGCAATAGCAGTGCCATTGGTGGCGTATTCGGGGATGTAGTACTCAAGGGAGGAGGCGGTGTTAAACGCCTGCAGCCCGTTAAAGCCAAAGGCAAAACACAGGATCAGCAGCACCGCAAATACCACACCCAGCCAGCGCTGACCCAGGGCCTGCTCGATGTAATACGCAGGACCGCCTCGGTAGGAGCCGTCCTTGCCCTTCACCTTCCAGGTCTGAGCCAAAGTGGACTCGATAAAAGCAGAGGAGGCACCAAAGATGGCCATGACCCACATCCAGAAAATGGCGCCCGGGCCGCCGGTGGCGATTGCCGTAGCAACGCCGGCAATATTGCCGGTGCCCACGCGGGATGCGGTCGAGACCATCATGGCCTGGAAGGAGCTGATGGTCTTGTCCCCCTTGGTGTGTTTTTTCTCGGTCAGGTTGGTAAACATGTCCTTAATGAAGCGGATCTGCACGAACCCCGTCCGAATGGAGAAGTACAATCCCACAAACACCAAGAGGATCACCAGGATGTAGGTGTACATGAACCCGCTGATGTCTCCAGTTATCTGGACCCAATCCATAGCGTCAATCCTTTCTGCATAGAGGGCCAATTGGGGGCGTTGCGGCACCCGGGCATCCGGAACGCAACAGCTCCCCGAATAATTAGATGGTCAACAGTTTCTCATATTTGTCACCTGGCGAAACGTCCAGACCCGCTGCATTTTTTGTCAACCCTGCCCCAAGAAATCCCTCGCAATGCCTGGCGCCTCCTCCGGTCTCCTACAATGCAGACACGCCCTGAAGGAGGAGCCCTATGGACCATACCGCCCGCCTGCCCTATCAGATAACTCAAACCTGCACTGACCAGGGCCTTACCACCTACCGTCTTACGGTGGATTCCTCCCAGGTGGATTGGCTCTTAGATCAGGCGGACGCTCGGTTGGCCCGCGCCCTTAAGACCGACATCCCCCAGGCTCGAACACAAGCCTCACGTCTGCTCACCGATACGGAGCTGGAGTCCTACTACACCACCATTGTCCTATCTAGAACCGCAGATGCCCTCCTTACCACCAAAGCCTTCCTCTTCTCCCCCAGGCTGAAGGCCCTAAGCCCTCTTGAACTGGGCAATTCCTTTGCATGCCAGGTGGACATCTGGGAGATACCCCATCAGGAAGACGGCCCATCAGAGGCCCTTGAGCAGGCCGCCCTTGACCTGACCATCCAAGAGTTTGACGAAACCCTGCGCAGGCAGCAGAAAACCCGAGCCCAATGGCGAAGCGACCATGGCATGAACACCAAGGGCATGGACGCATATCTCAAAGGGCAGGCCCAGGAGCGGCTCGCCCATGACATATGCCTTGAGCAGACCTTTCAAGCCCTTGGGGTTTCCCTTTCAGATCAGGATCGGGCAGACGCTCTTCATGCCCAGGGAGAGACCCGGGTCCAGGAGGCCGTTGGGGAGCTAACCCAGACCGGCAAGCTGTGGATGCTCAATCAAAAGGCCCGCTGGCTTGTGGCACAGCGGGCCTTGGACAAACACTAATTAAGAGCGCCCGCACAAAGCGCGGGTAACTGGCACAGCAGGCTACACGTTCTTGATGGCAAGGGTGCCGGCGGTATCGGCCACCCTCTCACATGCGTCCGCCATATCCTCAAGACGCTTGAACACCTTGCTCCACACGTAGAGCTCCTGGAAGTCCATTTCGCCATTATGGGCAGCGATATGCATGCTGCGGGTCACATCAAAGTAGAGCTGGTCCGCTTCGTCTTCCACCTGACCAACCTCGATGATGCAGGTGCGCAGATCCTTGGAGTTCTTGAAGTGCTTGAACTCCTTCATGGTGGACTCAAGCCGCTCGGTGCCCTTCAAAAGCAGGCGGGCAAAGGTCAGCGCCTCGGGATGCAGCTTCTGCACGTCAAACATGTACAGGCACTGCACGGTTCCGTCGCAGTAGTCCAGCACGTCGTCAAGGGCGTGAGCAAGGGCAACCAGGTCCTCCCGGTCAATGGGGGTGATGAACTCGGTGGCAAGATTGTTGTAGATCTCATGGCACAAAGCGTCGCCCTGATGCTCAATCTCATGAGCCCGGGCAATGTCCTTTTCCATATTGGCGGAACCGTCGAAGTTCTCCATGATGTCAATCAGAAGCGCAGCCTCCTGGGAAGCCAGCTCCGCTTGCTTGCACAGGACGTCAAAGTAGTCAAACTTCTGCTTCTTTTTTTTCTTGTCCTTGAATCCCATCAATGAACCTTTCTCACGGAAACACCGCATCGCAGACTCGTAACGTCCCTGCATTGAACTCTTGACTCCTGGCCAAGAAACCGGGGCTCACGTACAACTTAGTAAGGATAAACCAACACGAGAGGGACATGAGACGGCAGAGGCAGGAATTGCCCCCTCAATCCGCCAAGTTTTGCAGAAATTTTGCAATTACCACGCCCCTCCATGGCAGAAGGGGCGTAATTATGAAGGGTTGCGTCTTGCGAAGCGACCCGCCTATGGGAGGCCCATTTCTTGCGAAGCGACCCGCCAAGCAAAAGCCTGCGTCTTACGAAGGCCTACTTCTTGCGGTTGCTGTTTGGCAGCATACGGGTGGCCTCAAACACAGAGTCAATCTTGCGCAGCTCCGCAAGGATCAGATCCACGTGATGCACCTGGGCAACCTGGAACAAAAACCTCAGCTCCGAGATGCCATCGGAGTGGCTCACGGAAGAGGAGCTGAGCACGTTAACCCCAAAGTTGGACAGCACGCTGATGATGTCCCGAAGCAGATTCATCCTATCAAGGGCCTCTATGCGCACCTCAACCTGAAACAGGGTCTCTTTCTCCGCGGCATCGGCCCAGTTGACCTGGATCATTCTACCCTGGTCCCGCTTCAAGTCCTCCGCGTTGGGGCAATCCGCCCGATGCACGGACACGCCCCGCCCTCGGGTGACAAAGCCAATGATGTCGTCGCCGGGAACCGGGTTGCAGCACCGCGACAGGCGCACCGGCGCGTTATCAAGACCGGCCACAATCACCCCGTTAGAGGAATGGGCCGGACGGGAGTACCGAGGCTTGCGCACATTGGTGAGCATGGGGGGCATAGCGCCATTTGCCATCACCGAAAGCGGCAGGCTCTCCTCCTCCGGCTCCGGGCGCAGCACCTTCTCCAGACGGTTTGCCACATGCAGCACCGTCTCCTTGCCGGCGCCGATGGCTACCAGCATGTCGTCGACCTCCCGATAGCCCATCTGCTCGGCAACGGATTTCTGAGCCCTGATAGAAGCGGTAGACCCCAGGCCCAAATTGCGCTTCTTCATCTCCTGGGCAAGGAGATCCCTGCCGTTTACCAGGTCGTCGGAGCGGCTCACCTTGCTAAAGTAGCTGCGCAACTTGCTACGAGCAGAGGGGGTCTTAACAATCTTGAGCCAGTCTCTGGAGGGAGAGGCGCTCTTCTGGGTCAGAATCTCCACCCTATCGCCCATCTGCAGCTCATAGGACAGGGGCACAATGGACCCGTTCACCTTCGCACCCACGCAATGGTTGCCCACCTCCGTGTGGACCGCATAGGCGAAATCCACCGGAGTCGATCCAGCCCTTAAGCTCATAACCTCCCCCGCAGGGGTGAACACGAAGACCTCCGAAGGGGCCAGGTCCACCTTAAGCTCAGAAAGGAACTCTCGGGAGTCCTCGGTCTCGTTTTGCCAGTCCACCATCTGCCGCAGCCAGGCAATCTGCTTGTCAAAGGCCTCGTCAGCCTTTGCGCCCTTCTCCTTATAGCGCCAGTGGGCCGCAACGCCGTACTCGCTCATCCGGTGCATCTCTTCGGTTCTGATCTGCACCTCAAGCGGCCTACCCATCGGCCCCATCACCGTAGTGTGAAGGCTCTGGTACATGTTCTGCTTAGGGGTGGCAATGTAGTCCTTGAAACGGCCGGGCATGGGATGCCACAGGGAGTGCACCGCTCCAAGCACCGAATAGCAGTCCTTCAGATCCTGCACAATAACCCGCACCGCAATCAGGTCGTAAATCTCCGCAAAACCCTTGGCCCGGTTGGTCATCTTCTGGTAGATGGAGTACAGGTGCTTGGGCCGTCCGGCAATCTGGCCCGCTATCCCCACCTTGCCCAGCTCCGTCTCAAGGGTCTTAATCACTTCGGCAAGATAGGCCTCACGCTCGGCCCGGGTCTCAGCCACAAGGCGGCTGATCTGCCTGAACTTGGCCGGTTCAAGATAGTAGAAAGACAAATCCTCCAGCTCCCACTTAATGGAGCCGATGCCTAGCCTATGGGCAATAGGGGCGTAGATCTCCAGGGTCTCATGAGCCTTGAAGATGCGACGGTCCTCACGCAGAGCGGAAAGGGTGCGCATGTTGTGCAGACGGTCCGCCAGCTTGATCACAATAACCCGGATATCCTTGGTCATGGCCACGAACATCTTGCGAATGGTGGCTGCCTGCTCATCGGTGAGGCTTTCCACCTCCACCTGGGTAATCTTGGTCACGCCCTCCACTAGCTGGGCCACTTCCTCGCTGAACTCCCGAGAGAGCTGCTCAAAGGTTGCCGAAGTGTCCTCCACCGTGTCATGAAGCAGGGCCGCGCACAGAGTGGGGGCATCCATACGCAGATCAGAAAGGATCAGGGCCACCTCAATGGGGTGGGAGATGTAGGGTTCGCCACTTTTGCGCTTCTGCCCGGCATGGGCCGCCTCGGCAAACCGGTACGCCTTGCGCACCATCCCCATACCCTCAAGGCTCAGGTACGCCCCCGCCTTCGCATCAAGCCGGGCAAACCGCTCCTCCGGCGAGGTCCGATCCCCCGCCGCCGCTGAAGGGGCAATGGCGTCGTTGAGCATCTCTTCGGACACAGCCACAATAGCCTCGTTGAGGACCGGGTCGGTATAGGGCATGCTCCCCTTAGTTGCCTGGTCAGCCATGGTTATCTCCTTATGGTTGTCGAAGCGTACCCACCGCTTGGACCGCCTCTGGCGGCTACCAGGTCCAACCAGGAAGGATGGGGTGGATAAGCCGGTCTCTGAGGACCTCAGCTCCACTCGAGAGAGCCCAGTTGGCAAACGCCTCGAATTCGTCTAATTCGCCGAGCCCCTCACGATACAGCACCGAACTGGACAATTCGACCTTCCCATCAAAATCCCGCACGTGAACAATACGCTTTCCACCCTCAGAGGAATACGGGAGAAGATCGATAAGCTCAAGCTGGTCAAATACCGCCAGGGCGCACTGGCACACCTCGGGGCTCATGCGCATCCCCGGGTTGCGGGTAGCGCACAGGCTCGAGAGCTCCTGGCAGGAGACGGTGAAGTAGGTGCGGCCGTCGTGCTGCATGGTGACATAGCCCGGGGTGCTTGCCTGGGCCGCCTGGGCGTGGTCTCGCTGGATGTCCCGCAGCAGCCGATAGACCGCCCCCATGGTCTGGCGGTCCGGGGCGCCCCTGAACAGGATGGACTGGTTAGAAGAGACGTCGTCCCTGCCGAAAAGCAGGTGTATGCAGGCCTTCTGGCCGTTGCGGCCGGCGCGGCCGGAGATCTGGTTGAACTCCACGTCGGAGAAGGGCATGCCGTAGAGCACCACATGGGACACGTCGGGGATATTGACCCCTTCGCCAAAAGCCGAAGTGCAAACCAGCACCCGAAGCACCCCAGTCCTAAAGAGGCTTTCCACCCGCAGGCGCTCCTCTCGGGAAAGACCGGCGTTGTAGAAGCCAATCTGCATGGCAATCTGGGGCACCTTTGACCTGAGGATACGGGCAAGGTCCACAGACCCTACCCGGGAGTTCACGTAAACGATGGTCTTCTCTCCCGAAGCCACGATTCCCGCCAGATAGCTGTCCTTATCCCGGATACCCCGGCGATCATCCACCAGCAGGTTTGGACGGGAGGTCTCGTCCTTCACGTACCCGCTCACCTTCAGAGTGGTTCGGATGCCTTCTGCCACCTTGTCCGGGGCCGTGGCGGTTACCGCGAGCACGCAGGGGTTACCCAGCCTGGCCACGATATCGGAGAGTAGCGCGTAGGCCTCCCGCTTGCCCATGCCTGAGGCGCCCATGTGATGGGCCTCGTCCACGGCAAGAAACCCAATGCGGCCGCAGGCGGCAAACTCGTCAGTGTGGAAGGCCAGATATTCAGGGGTGGTAAGCACTGCGTCAAGGGCGCCCTGGGAAAGCCGCTGGTAGACGATCTCCCGCTCCTGCCGAGAGCTCTCCCCCGTCAGGCAGGCAACCGTAAGCCCCAGTTTGGAGAATACCGAGGTCATATGGAAGAACTGATCGGATATCAGGGCCCGCAGCGGATAGACCAGGATGCTGGCCTGGTCCTTGGACAGGGCGCACCGGGCAGCGTGGACCTGAAAGACCAAAGACTTGCCTCTGCCGGTGGCCATGACCGCCAGAGTGTTCTTACCCTCCTCAAGCAGCCTGAGCGCCCTGGCCTGGGAGGGGTACAGACCCGCATCCTCCCCGGCAATGGCCTTGACCAGCTCTCGGGTAAAGGCCTCCGGACTGCCTGCGGCAATCTGCTTCCAGCAGGAGCGCAGGGTAGGACAGCCGGTTTTTGACAGGCCGGCCTCAGAGGGGCTGTCCCCCTCGTCCACCAGCTCATCCACAAAGTCCAAATCCTCTGCGGGCAAGCAGGCCGCCAGGGCAGGACAGCGCACCGCAGGCTCAAGGACCTTAAGCATGCACTTCACGTTGCGTCTGCCCCGCCACTCGTCAACCTGCACCTCAAAGGCGGCATCCATCACGCTTCCGCAGGCCATCAACTCAGAGATGGCCTCGCAATGGAACATGATGCCGTCTACCTTGCTCACCCCGTCCGTCAGGGTGCAGGCAAGATGGCTCTTATCCGCCCCCACAGCCCGACACCGCTCCAGCAGCACATTGTGGGCCAAAAACCGGGGTGTGGGATTATCCTGGCCAAAGGGCGCAAGCCTTGACAGGGCGTCTACCGCCTCAACCGTCAGCTCGGACAGGTCCACCATAGACTCAATATGGACCAGGGGATGGAAGTCCTCCTGGGGAAGGTCGTCCATGTAGTCACACAGGCGCTGGGCGAATTGGTCAATCTTGTCAGCGGGAAGGGTCACGCCCACCGCCGCCTCATGGCCGCCAAACCTGATGAGCAGATCAGAGCAGGACTCCACCGCCTTAAACAGGTTCACCGAGCCTACGCTTCTGCCGGAGCCCCGGGCCTCGTCCCCTTCGATAGAAAAGAGAATGGTGGGCACCCCGTAGGTGTTGGAAAGCCGGGAGGCCACGATGCCCTTTACGCCCTCGTGCCATCCCTCTCCGGCAACCACCAGGGCCCGCTGGCCAGTATAGGTGCGCTGCGCCTGGGCGCTGGCGCACTCCGCAAGATCGGACTCAATGGCCCGGCGCTCCGTGTTGACCTGGTCAAGCTGGGCGGCCTTATCCTGGGCCAGGGCGAAATCGTCGGCCATAAGCAGATCCAGGGCAAGGTCCGCATTACCCATGCGTCCCGCGGCGTTAAGCCGGGGAATCAACGAGAAGCTCAAGTTTGTGGAGGTCAGTGCCTTCCCGCCTAGGTTGCACACGGCGGCAAGGGCGGCAATGGATGGCCGGGGCGCTTCGTTAATCAAACGCATGCCATCGGCAACCAGGGCGCGGTTCTCTCCCCTCAGAGGCATCAGATCCGCCACGGTACCCAAAGTGGCAAGATCTGTGTACTCCCGCCATAGATGGGGCTGACCGAAACGGGCGCCAAGGGCCTGCACCATCTTCAGGGCAACCCCCACACCGGCAAGAATAGAACTGGCGCAATCAGGGTCACACTTGGGGTCTGCCACGGGAATTCCCTGGGGGACCAAGGCGCCTGGCTCATGATGGTCCGTAATGACCAGGTCCCAGCCCCTCTCAAGCACCTCGGTTGCCTCCTTGGCGCAGGAGATGCCACAGTCCACGGTAACCACCAGATCCGGCTGGTAGATGGCAACCCGCTCAAGGGCGGCAGAGGTGATGCCGTAACCCTCTTCAAAACGCTTGGGGATAAAGGGCACCACGTCAGCCCCTAAGGCCCGCAGGCCCCGAGTAAGCACCGTGGTAGCAGAGATGCCGTCAAGGTCGAAGTCTCCAAACACCACAATGCGCTTGCCTTGCCTCACGGCCCGCTCCACCGCATCAACGGCGGCATCCATCTGGGGAATCTCATAGGGGTTGCGCCAGTCCCGCTCCAGAGAGGGGGTCAAAAACCTGCCTGCAGACTGGATGTCCGAAACACCGTGGGCCACCATGGTGGCGGCCACAAACCGGGGAAGTGCGAATTCATGCTGAATGGCGGAAACCAGATCCTCATTAACCGAGGACACCTTGAACTGTGCGGTCATGCTACGTGCCTAACTCCTATGTGTAACCCGTATATTTTCTCACACAATACCCAGGTGGCACAACGCCCCACACACCAGGATTGGCGCCTTTTACGACCCATATGCGACTTTTGCGTCCAAGGCGAAATTGCCTAGACCTCTGCGATCCTTCCCCCCTTCACCTATAGCATGTTAAACATGCGATATTGAAATATTTCATGTAGGATGACGGCTTTTCATGTCCCTTTTTGCCCTATGCGTTGTATGGTAAATAGAAATATGCCAGTATGTACTCACCCCACCCCCCTACCTGACACCAAGCGTGTTCGAGACTGGAGACGTCATGAGTTACGCAATTGTTACCGATTCCACCTGCGGCATCCCTTTTGACAAGGCGGCCCAGCTGAAACTGACCGTGCTGCCCCTGGCGTACTTCATCGACGGTGTGGAACACTGCGGGTTCTTCCCTGACAAACCCATCAATCTGAAGGGCTTCTACGAGAGCATGCGGGCGGGATCTTCCGTACGCACCTCGCTGCCCAACCCCAAAGAGAGTATGGAAACCATTCGGGGCATTTTGGCAACCGGCCGCGACGTGCTCTATCTTGGCTGTTCGGAGGGGCTTTCCGGCACATTCGGCTCCGTGAAGATGGTCTGCGAGCAACTAGCGGAAGAGTTTCCTGAGCGCACCATCCGCTGCATCTGCACCGCCTCTTCCTCCTACGGCGAGGGCGTGCTGGTCAAGAAAGCAGCCCTGAAGGCCTTAGCCGGCGAAAGCCTGGAGCAGGTTGCCGCCTGGGCAACAGAGGTGCGAATGCACATCAACCACTGGTTCACCGTGGATGACCTGAGCTTTGCCCTTGGTGGCGGACGTATGGCCCGCACTGGCGCCTTTGCCGCAAACATGCTTGACCTTAAGCCTATCCTTCGCCTGGATGAGGAAGGCAAGGTGGACATCTACGGCAAGACCCGAGGGCGCAAGCGCAGCTTCAAGCACATCGTGGCCGAGGTAAAAGCCCATCTTGGCGAAGGGTTCGATGACGAGATCGTAATCGCCCATGGAGACTGCCCTGAAGAAGCGGAGAAGCTTCGTGAGATGATTTCCCAGGAGACCGGCGCTACCAAGTTCTCCATGGAGTACCTGGATCCCGTGGTTGGTTGCCATGGAGGTCCCGGAGCCGTGGCCGTATTCTTCCAGGGTCTGCACCGCTAGACCGCCAGCCCGCACCGCCGCCAACCAGCGGCGGGATGCAGTAGGCACTCATCCCGGCATACCCTCAACCTTGAAGCTTAAGTTTGACCTGGACTTTTTCGGCAGCACGAATCACGTCATCCCGGTCAATCACACAAGACTCGGAAAGCAGGGCAAGAGATTGTGCTTCGTTAAGCAATGCCTCGATGGCGGCACAGCTCAGCCCCGCGGTCCAGGACACCAGCAGCTCGGACGTGACGTTTGAAGCCAGAACCCTACCTTTGGTATAGATGCGCACCAATTCTCTGCGGGTGGCGGCATCCGGCATCCCTACGGTGTATTTCAGGTCGAAGCGCCCTGGACGCACCAAGGCCCCATCCAGGGAGGCATAGGAGTTGGTGGCAGCAATCACCAGCACCCCGTCGGTGGTGGAAAAGCCGTCCATCTCGTTGAGCATGGTGGTGATGATGCGGTTGTTCTCCTTATCCACCCCGGTACCGGCGTAATTGCGCCGCTCCCCGATGGAGTCAAACTCGTCTATGAACACGATGCAGGGGCGCTTCTTGCGGGCGGTCTTAAACAGCGAGCGAATCTTCATGGCGCCAAGGGACATAAGGGCGCTTTGGAAGTCCGCCCCTCGTGTGGCAATGAACCGCACCCCGCACTCGGTGGCCAGGGCCTTCGCGAACAGGGTTTTTCCATTACCCGGAGGCCCCTCAAGCACCACGCCCCGAGGAGGCCTGATACCTCTGGCCGCATACGCCTGGGGGTTCTTCATCATATCCACCACCTGGGTCAGTTCCCGCTTGAGGGACTCCATCCCCGCGATGTCTGCAAAGGACACCCCGGTGCGCCTGACCACCTTGAAGGTGGAGCGCTGGAAGGTAAGGGCCTTATATGCGCCCCAAATGAGGACCCCGAAAAACACCCCGTAGAACAGCACGTCTGTGACCAGGACAAAAGTGTCTTGAGCGCTTTCCTCCTCCACCTCAACCCCCGCCAGCAGCAAATCGGCCTTGAAGCCGTCGTAGTCCGGATTGTCGGTGATGTATTCCTGGTCATCCCCTTCCAGCCAGTAACTGACCTGAGAGTCCCCGATTCGTGCCTGGGTCACCTTCCCCGCTTGTAGTTCCGAGACAAACTGGGGGTATGAGACCTGGGTGCCTGACGAGGGCATGAATGCCACCACCAGGGCCGCAACACACAAGATGACGGCAAGGGCACCCAGAATCAGACGACGTGCGGGAAATGGCGAAGCGTTCTTTGCCATGGCTCTCCTCATGATGCTACACAGGTTGCTGTGGCAATGGCCCCAAAGCACAAGACAGAATTGCTTTTGGGCGGTCGTAAAGCTCACCACAATTGCTTGATGGAAACCTCTCGGCTCAAGACATGCCACATTGATAGGGGTAAGTGTAGCGCAGGTTGGTCTTGTGGGACAGAAAGGCGCAGGATTGGATTACACTGGCACAGATACTTTGCACCTACCTGCCCCAAGGGAGGCAATCATGACCCAGCCATCCGCCGTTTCAGAATCATCCCAATCCCAGGATCACAGCCAAGAGAGGCCCTGGCTTATCACCCAGGAGCTGCTTGATTTCATCTCCGCAAGCCCCACCTGCTTTCAGGCAACGGCACGCTTTGCCGAAATGCTCCAAGGCGCTGGGTTTATCAGACTTGAGGAGAGCCAAAGCTGGGAGCTTGAGCCTGATCAAGGGTATTTCGTGACCCGCAACCAATCCTCGGTGATTGCGTTTCGCACCCCCGCGGCCGCGATACACAACGCGGAGGCGGCGGGAACGGCACGCGGCACTGACGCGGCGAGCGCGTGCTACACCGGCTTTCAGATTGGCGCTGCCCACACAGACTCTCCCTTGTTCAAGATCAAGTCCAATCCCGAGATCAACTTCGCAGACACATATGTCAAGCTCAACGTGGAGAAGTACGGCGGTATGCTGTGTGCCCCCTGGCTTGACCGGCCCTTAAGCGTAGCGGGACGCGTGGTCGTCCGCACCCCCCAGGGCATCAGGACCAGACTGGTTGACCTGCAAAAAAACGTGGCGCTCATTCCCAACCTGGCCATCCATATGAACCGAGCCGCCAACGACGGTGTTGCCCTTTCGGTCCAGACCGACATGCTGCCCCTGGTTGGCACATCCCAGACCGAAGGGTCCCTTATGAATCTGGTGGCACACGCGGCATCCTCCCCCGATTGCCCCGTGCAAACCAGCGACATCATCGCCCATGACCTGTTCGTGGTAAACAACCAGCCCGGATGCATCTGGGGCGTGGCGGATGAGTTTGCCTCATCCCCCCAACTTGATGACCTCCAGTGCGCCTTCTCCCTCATGAAGGCCCTGGTACGTGCTGATGCCAACCCCACCAAAGTGCAGGTCTGCGCGCTTTTCGACAATGAGGAAGTGGGTAGCGGCACCAAACAGGGGGCGGACTCCACCTTCCTTGCCGACGTGCTCGCCCGCATCAACCAGGCCCTTGGCGGCACCCCCGACACTCTGCGCCAGGTCATGACGGGCAGTTTCATGGTAAGCGCCGACAACGCCCACAGCGTCCATCCCAACCATCCCGAGAAGGCGGACCCGGTCAACAGGCCCCGGATCAACCAGGGCGTGGTGGTCAAGCACAGCGCAAACCAGAAGTACACCACCGATGCGGTCAGCCATGGGGTGTTTCGGGCCATCTGCCAGAAGGCGGGCGTGCCAGTCCAGGAGTTCACCAACCACTCCGATGTCCTGGGCGGATCTACCCTAGGCAACATCTCCAACGCTCATGTGTCCCTCAACACCGTAGACGTGGGGCTGCCTCAGCTGGCCATGCATTCGCCCTATGAGACCTGCGGGGTGCGGGACACGGCGTATCTGATTGACGCCATGACCCTATTCTTCATGACCCAGGTTGACATGGACCGCGACGGGGATTTCCGCCTGGTGATGCCTGAATAAGACGAAGGGACCGCGGGCGCCCGAGATCTAAGGCTCCCGCGCTTAAAACCCAGGCTAGTACGCCCGAAACATCCGAGCAATCTCCTCGGAGGACGCGCCGTGGGCCAATGCGAGCCTCAGCAGGATGGCCGCCTTCTGGGGCGGCAGATCCGAGGCGGCAATGCAGTGGGGCACCAGCATGCTCGCGGGCATGATGACCCCGGTTCCCACCCGAGAGCTCACCACCACGGGGATCTCCACCTGGGCAATCTGGGCGGCAAACAGCTTGCTGAACTCCCCTGCCCCGGCACCGGCGATAACCAGACCATCAGAGATGGCGGCCGCCGCCTGCACCAGCCGAGGATCCGCATCCACATTAAAGTAAAGCACCGACACCCGAGGAAGCTCGGTGAAATCCCCCACATGAAACGCGGTGCCTGCGGTATGGGCCTTGGTGGTCCGTGAGGAATAGAACACTTCGTCATCCCTGATCACAGCGCAGGAACCGGACTCACCGCCGGACATGGTGGTGACGGAGTGGGTGTTGGTCTTTTGCACCGTGCGGGCGTTGTACAGACACCCCGAGAAGCACACCATAACCCCTTTGTCCACGCTTTCCGGGGCGGCCGCAGCCACCACGGACTGGTACAGGTTCATAGGACCGTCTGCAGAGGTTGCGGTAGCGGGGCGCATAGACCCGGTGAGGATCACCGGCTTTCGGGTGTCAAGCACCAGGTTGAGGAAGTACGCGGTCTCGTCCATGGTGTCCGTGCCATGGGTCACCACAAAACCGGTCACGTCCTCACGGGCGGAGAGGGCCTCAATCTCGCGGGCCAGCTCCAGCCACAGGGATGCGGTCATGTCGTCAGAGTTCACGTTGCAGACCTGGTACGCTTCGATATCCGCCACCTGGGCGATCTCCGGCACCTCAGACAGGAGATCCTCCACGGTCAGCTGCCCGGACTCATAGCCCACGCTCTTGCCCGCAGCGCCCACCCCAGCGATGGTGCCTCCGGTGGCAAGTACCACCACCCGCTTGCGCCCCTGAGGACTGCAGGCGGGAGCGCTGGAGGAAATCACCAGTTCAGGGGTGGCATACATGATGGCCGAGGCGTTAGCGCCGGCCGGAGCGGCGGTGCCAGTTGCGGCACCGTTGCTAGCCGAGTCAATGGTGCCAGCCGGGGCGGGTGATTCGCTGTCGAAGCGTGCGGACATGATGGTCTCCTTCTGCGCGGGGCAGGAAAAAGGAACCGCCACAGGGGCGGTTCCGAATGGGCAGGCGGGCCGGATGCTCATTTACCCCGGACATGACGCCGATTATTCGTGGGGCATATGATACCCCAGATGAGCCCTTAGCGGGCGTAGGTGGTGGCCACCAGCTTGGCAATCTGCACCGCATTTGAGGCGGCACCCTTGCGGATCTGGTCGCCGCAGCACCACAGGGCCAGGCCATAGGACCCCTCCGGAGCGGAGATATCCCTACGGATGCGGCCCACGTACACCAGGTCCTGATCGCTGGAATCCAGCGGCATGGGGTAGACCTTGTTGGCGGGGTCATCCACCAGCTTCACCCCGGGAGCGGCCGCAAGGGCATCCCGAGCAGCGGCAACGGTCACTTCGTCATCAAACTCCAGCGTGATGGACTCGG
Organism: Eggerthellales bacterium; assembly: GCA_029101185.1. Lineage (GTDB taxonomy): Bacteria > Actinomycetota > Coriobacteriia > Coriobacteriales > Eggerthellaceae > Slackia. Next base: position 21,290 of record JAQXQN010000065.1, read on the forward strand.
AGTGAGACCGCATGACGGGAACCCGCACGCAGGTACAGCCGATGGGCAGGTTGGGCATGTGAAGAATCTTGCGGCCCTCGTTTTGCAGCTTCATCTCCTCGGAGGTGTACCCTTCCTCATCGAAGCCGCCAATCTGGGGAATCAGGTTAGAGCACAGCTGATAGGCAAAGGCGGAGGGCTCGGGCAACTGCTCGCCGCGGCCCATGGCCTGCATCTGGGCCTCGAGTTCCTGCAGCCCCCTGATGCCCGCGCCGGAAGCCGCCTGATAGGTGGAGACCACCATGCGCTTGAGCCCGCCGATGGCGGCAAGGGGCGCAACCGCCATCAGACCGATGATGGTAGAGCAGTTGGGGTTGGCGATGATGCCCGTGTGCCAGGCAATGTCCTGAGCGTTGATCTCGGGGACCACCAGAGGCACCTCAGGGTCAAGCCGAAACGCGCTGGAGTTGTCCACAAACACCACGCCCTTTTCCCTACAGACGGGGGCGAAGCGTTCTGCGATGTCATTTTCTGCGGCGCCGAGGAGGATGTCCACTCCGTCTAGGGCCTCAGGGGTGGCCTCCTGGATGGTGAGGGTCTGGCCGTTGAACTCCACGGTCTTGCCTGCGCTGCGAGCACTGGCCAAAAGCTTCAGCTCACCCAGGGGAAAGTCCTGCTCAAGGAGGCATTCCATCATCTGCTTGCCCACCACGCCGGTGGCACCAAGGATGGCAACGTTATACAGCTTCATTAGAACGCACCCTTTCTTTCAAGTTCCTCAACGGTGATGATGTTGTCTTCGGAATCGATGAACGCCCCGTAAATGACTCGGATAGCCCGCTCGAAATCGTCGGAGTTGACGCCCACGATGATGTCAAGTTCCTCGGAGCCCTGGGCAATCATGCGGATGTTGATACCCGCGTTGCCCAGCACGCCAAACAGGCGTCCGGAGATACCGGGACGGCTTGCCATGTTACGGCCAACGGTAGAAATCAGGGCAAGGTTGTCCACCACCTTGATTTCGTCCGGATTCAGCTCGGTCTTGATGTCGGCGATGATGTTGTACAGGCAGTCCTTCACGTCGGAGTGCTGCACCACTGCGGCAAAGGAGTCGATGCCCGTGGGCATATGCTCGATGGAGACCCGATAACGCTCAAAGATGGACAGCACCCGACGGATGTAGCCAATCTCTGAGGACATGTGGCTCTGCTTAACATGGATGGCCACGAAGTCCTTCTTGCCAGCAATGCCGGTAATGATGGGTTCCGCCTCGTCCTTTGCGGCGGATTCGGAAATGATGGTGCCCACGTCCTGGGGACGGTTGGTGTTCTTGATCCACAGGGGGATGCCTGCATCCTTAACGGGGAAGATGGCCTCCTCATGCAGTACCGAAGCGCCCATATAGGAAAGCTCCCGCAGCTCTGCATAGGTAATGCGGCTGATGGCCTTGGGGTTGTCTACGATACGCGGGTCCGCGGTCAAGAAGCCGGACACGTCGGTCCAGTTTTCATACAGGTCCGCTCCAAGAGCTGCGGCCACAATGGCGCCGGTGATGTCTCCGCCGCCCCGATCAAAGAGCTTGATGGCGCCGTTGGGGGCGGAACCGTAGAACCCGGGCAGGACGAAACGCTGGTTTGCCCCGATGGTCGCCCGAAGCAGTTGCCCAGTGCGCTCCATGTTGATGCTGCCGTCAAGATTAAAAGAAATCACGTCCGCCGCATCCACAAAGGGAAAGCCCAGGAATTCGGCCATCATTCGAGCCGTGAAGTACTCGCCTCGGGAAACGATGTACTCAGGGGAAACCTTGCCCGCCTTGGCCTGGTCCCGAAACTCCTGGAACTCCTGCTCGATGGGATAGGTCAGGTTAAGCTCCTGGGCAATCTCGCAGAAGCGTCCTCCAATGGTGTCAAGGAGGTCGTCACAGGTGAACTTGTACTGGAGATGGGCGTTAACCAGATACAACAGGTCCGTGATCTTATAGTCGGAGCTGTTGCGCTTACCTGCGGCGGACACCACCACGAACCCTCGAGCGGGGTCCGATTCCACAATGGCCTTCACCTTTTTAAACTGCTCGGCGGAGCTGACGCTTGATCCGCCGAATTTGGTTATCTTCACCATGACGCTACTCTCATTTCCGTGGCATAGGGTTGCTCCGTGGCTCGGCTTTCGCCTCGCGGAGCGGCTATTGCCGCTCCGTGGCGCGGCGTTTGCCCCTCAGCGAGCTGACAAAAAGCCGCAACGCTCCACGGCAAAACATGCTTGGGGAGCGTTTTGTTTGTGGCATTATCGCTTTTGCCGCCGTCCCTGCAACCGAAAATGGGATTGACGGGGCAAAATGAAGGAGAAACGACCCAAACGGAGCATCAGGAGGATTTCCATGACAGCGCAGGACGCTTCGCCAGTCCCTATCCAAGCCCCGGGATTCTTCCTGGACATGCTGCGTGCCACCTACGGCAGCTCCGATGTGAACCGCATTCTTGACGGCTGCGACCTGCGCCGACAGGTGACTCTCCGGGCCAACACCATCAAAGCCACCCGCGATCAGGTGGGCCGAGCCCTTGATGAGGCGGGCATTTCCTGGCGAAGCGTACCTTGGTACCCGGATGCCTTCGTGATTACCGACGCTAGGGAGCACAACCTGTGGGACCTGCCCATCTACCAGGAGGGAGGCGTGTACCTGCAGAGTCTTTCTTCCATGATGCCGCCTCTGGTGGTGGGCCTGGCTGCGGGGCTCGACGTGCTTGACATGTGCGCCGCGCCTGGTGGAAAGACCTGCCAGATGGCGGCCATGGGCGGGCCTCGGTGCCATATCACCGCCTGCGAGATGCATGCGCCAAGGGCGGATAAACTTGAGTATAACCTGGCCAAACAGGGCGCGACTAACGTGACCGTCATGCGGGCTGATGCTCGAAGGCTAGACGATTTTTTCAGCTTTGATCGAATTCTGCTTGACGCGCCCTGCTCTGGATCCGGGACCTTGAGGCTCAGCGACCCCAAGACCGCTAAGCATTTCACGGAGAGGCTGGTTGACAAATCCGTCAAATCCCAGAGGGCCCTGCTTGATAAGGCCCTGCGGCTGCTCAAGCCAGGCGGGATGGTGGTGTATTCCACATGTTCAGTGCTGAAATGCGAGAACGAAGACCAGGTAAAGAGCGCCCTTGCTCGGGCCCGCAGGGATGGCGTGGGATCCTTCAAGCTTGAACCCGTGGTGTTTAACGTGGCCACAGATACGAACGTTCCTAGCAGGGCTGCCGATAACAAGACCGGCTCGGCCGACATAATTGCCAATGGAACACTTGACCTGCCGCTTTTGCCATCGGACCTGCCAGAAACTCTAACCGTATGCCCAACCAATGAATACGAGGGTTTCTTTGTGGCGCGCATCAGACGTACCGCGTAACGAGAACCCGCTCCTGTCCTGGTTAAAGGCGAAAATGTTCTTCCCTTTCCTGCCAGGCAG
>JAQXQN010000066.1 GCA_029101185.1 Eggerthellales bacterium
GTGAGGTCGCACGGCACGTGGTTGTGGCCCAGCGGCAGCGTCGAGTTCAGCCCCTCCTTCTGCAGGTAGGCCAGCTGCGGTTGCGGTCGATGTCACGAAGCGCCTGAGAACAGGATCGGATACCTGAGAACCGCCCATAAGGCCCCAGCGAGAGCTGGGGTTTCTTTGTGCCCTCGGCAACACCCACGGCAACGCAGGCCCCTCCCCTAGCAACAAGCCGCTTGAGCAGCATTCGGCCAGCGGCTAGACCTCTCAAGAGCTATCTGGCTTTATACCGCACCCCCTACATTGATTCTGGAGTGTACGGTAGGTCGTGCCAACGGCAGGGGGCGAGAGTCCACAAAGAAGGAGCGAGCATGGCAGTTACCGAGGCGCAGAAGCGGGCCAAGGCGAAATACGAGGCCACCAAGGTCACGCGCAAGGTCGTGAAGTTCTACCCCGGCAACGAGGACCTGCTGGCGCACCTCGAGAAGCAACCAAGCCAGAACGCCTACATCCTCGACCTGATACGCCGCGACATGTGCGACAAGCGGTAGGGAGCGGGGTCTCCCCTAGAGCAATTCCCAAGACGGAACGTAGAGCCCCGAAAGGAGCTTTCTGTGATTGGGAACGACCTCTACTTTATTTTGAAGCCGCCCTCTCCGAGCAGCGTGTCTGCGCTTGCTTGCGAGCCTGCCGCGACCCGCTGCTTCACATACTCGAAGGCCCTCTGCGCCTCTTCCCAGGTGTCGTACTGGAACGTCGCGCTCCCCGTGCCCTCATCCAGCTGAGCGTTGAGTCGTTGCAGGCCGTAGTAATCGTATTGAGAGCTGTCCTTGCCGTTGTACTTGACCACGGTGGTCACGTAGACGTCGTACTTCCCGTCGCGGTAGTCGATGACGGGCACCCGCTTGTTGAGCATTGACCCATCCTGTGCAATCTTGTCGGGCGTGTAATAGATCGCCGGTTGCTTCAGGTAGGCGCCCTTCGAGTCCTTGAGGTAGATGGTCCAGCTCACGGCGCCGTGCTTTTCCAAGTCGAAGCCGGCGGCTTCCATCTCTTTGTTGAACTTGGCTGTCCCCTGCCCGGGATGCTTCTCCTCAGAGTCGAGCACGTTGTAGGAATAGCCGTCCCCTACGATGCTTTGCAAGATGCTTGGTAGCAGGAAGTTCTCAGCGCTTATCGGGTTGATGTAGTCGCCGCCGTATGCGATCTCGACGCGCCCGCTCGCATAGCGCCGCACATGGGCTGTCCCGTTGGGAAAGGGATGCCCGTCCTGGCTGCCGTCAGTGCAGAGGCCGTCCAGTGCAGATTCGAATTGCTCGGAGTCCCATTTCGCGACTGTCTGCTTGAGCGGGACCTCCCTCTGCCATCGCTCGGCGCTTGGCTCCCACTCCTCACCGGTCCTGTCGTCGGAGAGGCACTTGGCCATAACCTCGGCATAGGCGCTGCGGATGTTCGCGGCGTCTGTGGCCTCGCGGGACTTCTCGAGCTGGGAGCTGAAAACGGGGATCGCGATAGCGACGAACACAGCGATGATGGCCACTACAATCAGCAGCTCCGCCATTGTGAAACCGCGCTTGTCTTTCAATACAGCTGGCAACCTGCAACCCCTGCTCGTCGGCTGGACACGGCGTAAGCTCGCTGGCACGTCGAGTGCATCTGGAAATGCGGAGCGCAACTCGCCGACAAGCTCTTCTCGAAATGATACCCGCATATAAGAAATGGAAGTTCAAATATGATGAGCTATCGTTTCACTGAACGCCCTGCCCAGCTGCAGAAAAGCGCTGTTGGACGGAGCGCCGGAAGCTGTCGCAGCTCGCTGCAGTGCGAGCACTGACCAGGCGAGCACAGAGGGGCCGCGGCATCCGCACGCGCTGCTGCCCCACGCATGTCGTTGCCTCTGGGTCTGGAGAGACTGCTACCATCTAGAGCCTATGTGAAAGCCGCTTGAGGAGAGGGGTCCATGAAGACAAGCGCAACCGCGATGGGAGCCGCGGCGATACTGCTGTGGAGCCTCATGGTGGGCCTCATGCGCCTGACGACGGAGGCCTTCGGCGCGCAGCTCGGCCCGGTGCTCGTGTACGCGGCAGGCGCGGCCATGCTCTTCGCCGTGCACCGCCCCACGCCGCTGGGGCAGGTCCCGCGTTCCTTCCTGCTGGGATGCGGCGCCCTCTTCGTGCTCTACGAGGTCTTCCTCTCCCTCGCCGTGGGGCTCTCAGCCGGCGGCACCCAGACCATCCAGGTCAGCATGCTCAACTACCTGTGGCCCACGCTCACCATGCTCATGTGGGCGCTCATGAGCGGGCCTGGGCGCGTGTCCAGCCTGCTCAAGGCGCTGCCCGGCGCGCTGCTCGCAGCAGCGGGGATGGTGCTCACGGTGGGCGGAGACAGCGTCTTGGCAGGGGCGCCGCTGCTGGGCGGGGCCGGCGCAGACCCCCTCCCCTACGCCCTCGCCCTGGGAGCTGCCGTCATATGGGCCGTCTACAGCAACCTCGCGTCGCGCTGCGCGGGGAGCAGCAACGCGACCGCGTACTTCTTCGTCGGTGTGGCCGCCCTGCTCCTCGCGACCTACATCGCGGCCGGAGCGCCCGCGCCCCCGCGCCCCCTGGGCCTCGCGGGCGTTGTGCCGATGCTGCTGTGCGCTGCCTCGATGGCCGCGGGCTACGCGCTGTGGAACCGCGCGGCCGCGGTGGGCGACATGGGGAGGATAGCGGTCGTCTCGTACTTCGCGCCGGTTCTCTCAAGCGCGATGAGCTCGGTGCTGCTCCAGACGCTGCCCGGCCCGGCGTTCTGGGCCGGCGTCGCCCTCGTCGCCGCCGGCTCCGTGCTGGGCTGGTTTCTAGTGGGGAGGAAGCAGGGAAAGCAGACCTCCTAATCAACAAGACCCACAGGAAGGGTCACCGCAGTCGAGGAAGGCGCTTTCCCCTCACCAACACTCCGGGCTTGGCGGCGACGGTCCTGCCGCAGGAGGGGCACGAGCCGTCGGCCCCTACCGCCGCAGAGCAAGACGGGCACTTGACAGCGTAGGCGGCGCTCTTGGCGTCCGCGCTGTAGCGGCCGCACCTGTTGCATCCCTCGCCTCGGCACGGAAAACAAGAGTACACAGTCATCAACTCCCGGAAAGAGGAGGCCTCCCCGGCGGCTTTGAACCGGGGAGGCCGAAGCACAACGTGGCGCGGGTTCCGGCTACTTAATCTTGAGGATGAAGCCCAACCCCAGCGCGACGATGAACAGCGGGACGAGGATGGCCCAGCCGGCGATGGTCCAGCCCAGGGTCGCCGCGGCGATGCCGAAGAGGCCGGAGCCGAGGAACTGGCCGACGTTCTGGCCGAAGCTCAGGAACGCCTGGGCGACGGGAGCGTGCTCCACCTTGCCGACGATCTCCGGGCCGGTGGTCTGGGACATCGCGGGGATGCAGCCGCCCTCGACGCCGGCGCAGATCGACAGGATGACGATGAAGACGAAGTTGTCGGTCCAGTAGTAGAACGCGACGGCGAACAGGCCGATGACCAGGCCGAGGATGATGAAGAGCTTGCGGGTCTTGAGCTTGTCGGAGAGCGTGCCCGCGACGAGCATGGAGAGCACGGCGCACATGGCGGTGACGGAGCCGAAGAGCGACGCCATCGTCATCGACAGGCCGAACTTCTCGACCAGGTAGGTGGTGGCGAAGTTGTTGACGACGCCCACGACCACGAAGTTGTGGATCGCGAAGATCGCGCACAGGATCCAGAGCTGCTTGTGCTGCGCGATGATCTTGAACATGTTGAGCTTGGGGGCGTTCCTCTCCTCCTCGGGCAGCTCCGGGTTCTTGAGGAAGAGGACGACGAGGACGGTGGCGACGAGGGTGAAGGCCGCGCAGATGTACCACACGTTCTTGAAGCCCAGCATGTCGCCCAGGGCGCCCAGCAGCGGCACGCCCACGCAGGAGGCGAGCGCCATGTAGCTGGTGAAGATGCCCATCGCGCGGCCGCGCTTCTCGACCGGGAAGTAGCCGGTGACGATGGAGACGCCGGTGACGCCCATCATACACAGGCCCATGCCCTCGAGGATGCGGGATGCGAACAGGATGTTGATGTCGGGGGCGAAGCACCCCAGGACGGCGCCGACGAGGCTGATCAGCAGGGCGATGAGGGAGGTCTGCTTGTAGCCGAGCTTGCGCGCGATGCCGCCCGCGGGCAGGGCCATGAACACGCCCGTCATCGTGTAGGCCGACATCAGCAGGCCGATGCCGCTGGGGTCGATGTTGTAGTACGGAATGAGGGCGGGGGCCAGCGCGGCGACCTTGAACATGTTGAGGGGGGCGGAGAAGGCCGCGATGTAGATGATGACGAGCATGAGCCAGGGGTTCGGCTTCTTGGTCTGGTCGTTCATTGCTACTCCTTAGGGGGATGTGGGACTGTGCACGGGGCTAGGGGACGATCAGCTGCTTGGCAGGGCCTGCGGAGGCCTCTGCGACGAGCTCGTCGAGGGGGCCGACCTTCAGGCACTGCGCCTGGCACGCGCTCTCGCAGGCGGCCTTCTTCCCCTTGGCGCGGCGCGATGCGCACAGGGTGCAGTTCCTGCTCACGTGGACGAAGTTGTCGTACTGCCACCTGCCGTTGGGGAGCTGCCATGGCCCCACCTCGCAGACCTCGATCCCGCCCTTGCCGGGCTCGAAGCCGAACTCCATCTCGCAGGCGATCTCGCAGGAGTGGCAGCCGGTGCACCAGTTGTAGTCGAGCAGCATTGCGTGTTTGGTCATGGTCTATTCCTCCGTCATCTTGCGGATCCTGCAGAGCAGGGACTTGTAGTTGGCGCCGATGCCGGAAGGGCCGGCTCCCCACGCCATGAGCTTGTTGACGTTGAGCTCGGGCATGTCGTAGAGCTTCTCGGGGTCGCCCTCCGGGTGCCACCAGGCGTGGTCGGTGCTGACGACGTCGGGCCTGATCGCGGGTGTGATCTCGACCACGCGCTTGCAGCGGCCGACCTCGCCGCTCATGCCCTTGGGGCCCTCGAGCCAGACCCACTCGCCCTCGCAGAGCCCCAGCTCGGCGGCGGTGTCGGGGTGGACCTGCACGGTGGGCTCCGGGTGGATCCTGCGCAGGCGCGGGTTCTCGCGGTTCTCGGCGTGGAAGGTGTTCCAGCGGCGCGCGCCCGTGGTCAGGACGAGCGGGAACTCCTCGTAGAGCTCGGGGGTGGTGACGGGGCCGGGGGTCGGCTCAACGAAGGTGGGCAGGGGGTCGAGGCCCATGTTGGCCATGATGTTGGAGTAGAGCTCGAGGCGGCCGGTGGGGGTGTTGAAGCCGAGCTGGCCGTCGGGGCGCAGCATGCCCTTCTTGTACTTGTAGTACTCGTAGGGCAGGTAGCCCGGGGCGTTCTGCTGGGCCTCCTCGAAGGTCATGCCGGTCTCCTCGAGGATGCTGGAGAACATCTCCTCGACGGTCTCCCAGGGCCACGCCTCGGGGTTGAACCTGCGGCCGAGCTCGAGGTTGATCTCCATGTCGGACTTGGTGTCGCCCGGGTCGATGGCGCGGTTGATGGTCTCGGCGCGCTGGCAGCCGTCGCCGCAGCGGATGCCGTTGCGCTCGGGGTACATGCACGCCGGCAGCACGAGGTCGGCCAGGGCGATCATCGTCGGGTTCTTGAAGGGGTCGACCATCACGATGAACTCGAGGTTCTCGAAGGCCCTCTTGGTGCGGTCGGGGTCGACGCCCATGCAGGTGAGGAGGTTGGTGGTCTGGATCCAGGCGGCCTTGAGGGGGTAGGGCTCGCCCGTCTCCATCGCCTCGACCATGACCTCCGCGGAGGCGACGGTGACGCCGCCGGACGCGTAGAAGGAGTACTTCTCGACGCCCAGGCGCTTGGCCCACTGCTCCTGGCTCAGAAGCTCCATGCCCCAGCCGTTGAGGTACATGAGCAGTTCGGGCGGCTTGATCATGCCGCCGGGGTTGTCGACGTTGCCGGTGAGCATCATCAGCGCCGCGACGGCCTGGCAGGTGGGGATGGCCTCCTCCTTCTGGTCGAGGGCAACGCCCCACTGGATGAGGCCGCCGTCCGCGGCGGCGTACATGCGGGCGGCCTGGCGGATGACCTCGGGCTCAACCCAGCAGATCTCGGCGGCCTTCTCGGGCGTGAACTCGGAGACCGCCTGGGCGTACTCCTCGAAGCCGTAGACCCAGTAGTCGACGAACTCGCGGTCGTAGAGGCCCTCCTCGATCATCACGTTGGCCATGGCCATCGCGAGGGCGGCGTCGGTGCCGGGGCGCAGCTGGATGACGACGTCGGCCCTGGATGCGAGCCAGGTGATCTTGGGGTCGACCACGATCAGCTTGGAGCCGCGCTGCATGCAGTCGACGACCCAGTGGCCCAGCGCGCCGTCGGAGTTGGCGACGATGGGGTTGTTGCCCCAGACCATGATCACCTCGGGGCACTTCCACTCGGGGTTGTCGTAGCGGTCAACGAACTGCTGGGAGTAGTCGCCGACCCAGAACGAGCCGGAGAGCACGAAGCAGCCGTAGACGCGGGGGCCGTAGCAGGCCAGGCCGTTGAGGGAGGGGCCCATGTTGGGGCTGCCGAAGGACCACGCCAGGCGCGAGATCCACGCGGAGATGTCGCGGCCGGTGCCCTCCCAGAACGTCACGGACTCGGCGCCGTAGTTCTCCTTGTAGTAGTTGAACTTCTCCTCGACGAGGTCGAACGCCTCGTCCCAAGAGATCTCCTTCCACTTGTCCTCGCCTCGCTTGCCGTCGCGGATCATCGGCTTCCTGATGCGCAGGGGGCTGTTGACGGCGTTGGGCGTCGCAAGGCAGCGCGCGCAGAGCCTGCCCTGGTTGTAGGGGTTCTCCGGGTCGCCCTCGACCTTGACCAGCTTCCCGTCGTCGTCGACGTACATGAGCACGCCGCAGCCGAGATGGCAGCCGGGGCCGGACCACGCGGAGCCTCGCGTGACGTGGAGGCCGTCCTCGTCGTACCTGAACGGCTTCTCGTGTGCGGCAAAGGCCAGTTCCTGATCCATTACCTCTCCTCTTCCTTGTCGCTTCTCCCATATTGGGAACTGAGGCAAGGGTAGGCGGCGCGGGCATGCGCCCGGAATAAGCGGAAGAGGGCGTCGTTGCAACTAAAAGTTGTAACCTGTACCATACGGCCGAGACCGCGAGTGAGGATGTCCATGAAGATCGAGACGCTGGAGTACTTCCTCGCCTTGGCGAAGGCGAGGTCCATGGCGGAGGCCGCGGAGAGGACGCACATATCCCAGCAGGGGTTCAACAAGGCGATAGCCTCCATCGAGCACGACCTCGGCGTGGTGCTCGTGAACAGGAGCAAGAAGGGCTCCACGCTCACCAGGGAGGGCGTCGCGTTCATGCGCTACGCCAAGCGTATCCTGCGCGAGTACAACGCCGCGCGCGAGGAGCTGAGCACCCAGACCCAGGACGTGAAGGTGCTGAGGGACTACTCCGGCAGGCTCGCGGTGACGAGGGCGGCCATGGTATCGCTCTCGGTCCTCGCCGACGAGGACCTGCTCTCGCGCGTCAACCTGGTCGAGGTGACGATCGACGAGGCGTTCGAGCTCGCGATGGAGAACACCTGCCTCGTGTACGGGGACTTCTGCCCGCTGGTGTACCCGGGCCTGCGCGACTCGTTCACGCTGACGGAGGTCGGCCGCGGGGACGTGGGCATCGCGCTGAGCAAGAAGATGCTCGGCCCGCAGGACGCGGGCCTGTCTGCCTGGGAGCTCGTGGAGAGGGTCCCCATCTCCGCCATGAGCTCTTCGGCGTCCAACGAGATCTACGACAGGCTCTTCGAGGACCACCCGCTGAAGCACGTCTTCCTGAGGTCGTCGAACCCCAGCGTTATCGAGAGCAACCTCGAGAAGGGGCGCTCTGCCATACTGATCGACTCCTTCACGCTGCCCTTGATCGCCCCCAGGCTCAGGATCGAGGGCAACCAGCTCCTGTTCAAGCCCTTCGAGAACGGGACCTACAGCTCGTTCGGCTTCCTCAAGGGCATAGGGGTCGAGACGTCCCCGATCGACCAGGCCTTCATCGATGCCTTCGTTCGATATTTCAAATAGGAAGACGATCGATCCAATCATCGCGCGGTGCGAGACTGAGGGCCACGGCTTTGAAGATAAGCTGCGGCGGAGGGTAGAATGGGAGCCGAAGAGGAGCTACATTTCTCGCTCGACAACGCGATCCACAAAGTGGAGCGTAGCGAGATTCAGGGTTCCAGCAGGCGATTCTCAAGGTGGAACGTAGTCCCCTGAAAAAGGGCAAAAACTGACGTTACACAGTTGGAAACGACCGTTTGGAAACCACCGCCCCGTATTCGCAAGTTATAGGTCAGACGGAAATCCAGTGCTCGTCTCGAAGTCGGGTACGTACGCTTTCTACGCCCCATTGAAGGACGACGGCCCTGCGATAAGCGGCGGAACGATTACGTACTTCAATTGCGATTCGAATCTGGCGGTCGCAATGTCATACAACGATGCTGCTGGAAATAAGACGGTTCTCGTGGGCACCGCGACAGAAGAAAAGGTGAGCGGGTTTTTTGAAGCCGACTCTGGCAGAAACACTACCAGCGCTGAAACCGGGGGCAACACCTCTGTCACGACCACAATCATCGGCGCAAGCGGCGTCGGTTTCACGGTGAAACTAGCTAGACAACCTTTGAACGGCAACGTCACTGATATCACCACCGAGGAAGTCAGCAAGGGCGTTGGCTCCACGGTCTCCTTCACTGCAAGACCTGAGGATGGCTACAGGGTCGCATCAGTGGTCGCCGTGAGAGCTGACGGCTCTGGCACCACGGTTCCCACAATGGCCAGTGGCAACACCTACTCCTTCACCACGCCCGACCACAATGTTGTCGTCACCGTGGTGCTCGAACCCATCCCGGCTCCTCCCGTCTACATCCCTGAGCCCGACCCCACGCCTTCCGTCACTCCCTCCTCCCCCACTGGCATCGATGACTTCGGCACGATCTCTGGTGTGAGCGATCGCATGGAGTACAAGCTCGAGGGCACGGACGCCTGGACCGACGTCCCGGCCGACGTCACGCAGCTCACGGGTCTGCCCGCGGGCACCTACCTCATCCGCTACAAGGGCTACAGCGCCTACACCAAGGTCGTCGTCGCGGCAGCCCCCGCGTACGCCGTCGAGGTCAAGCCCGCTGCCGGCGGCACCGCCACGGCAGACAAGGCCACGGCCATGAAGGGCGAGGCCGTCACCTTCAGCGCCACGGCCGACAAGGGCTTCAACCTGCGCGGCTGGATGATCGGCGACGAGTTCATCGAAGCGGACTCCATCACCATGCCCGCCAGCGACATCACCGTCGAGCCCGTGTTCACCCCCGTCCAGAAGCTCTTCACCGCCAACGCCAAGGCCAGCACCGATCGCGCCACCCTCAGCTGGAAGCCGGTCGAGGGCGCGATGAAGTACCGCGTCTACCTCGCCAAGGCAGACGGCAAGCTCAAGCGTGTGACCACCATCGAGGTCCCCGCTGCCGAAGAGGGCGAGGTCATCGACGAAGCCGCAATCCAGGCGGCATGCGCCTAC
>JAQXQN010000067.1 GCA_029101185.1 Eggerthellales bacterium
GAAAAGGTCCCCGTGCTTGACTCCTCCAGCCGCGTCGTCGCGACCGTGAGCCGCAAGGATCTGCTTCACGTCACGATGAAAGTCTACCTGGACCAGAAAGGCCTGGTTTTCGAAGATTAGAGCGGCGCCGCGCACCCCAGACAGGGGCGGCAATGACCACCCGAATCCTGTCCTTGAATCTTCAAATTCAAACGCATCACCTCGGAGTAGTGGATCTCGTACGGCGTTCGGCAGTCCGGTCGTTTGCGCGGCCTGCGGTTAAACGTATCACACACCTCCAGCACCCGCCTTTCGCTGACGTCGCCTAAGGATTCGCCTTTCGGGAGGTACTCCCGCAGGAGACCGTTGCTATTATTGTTGGTGCTTTTGTTGGTGTTTTTGTTGGTGCCCCGCAACCATGGGTAACGAGATAGGAGCGAAGCAGAACTCCACTCCTATCTCGTCAGCAGACTGGGCATTTGGCGAAGGCACCTTGGTGACGGATTTGCACCGGGCCGACCAGAGCAGGCATGGACGTTTTTGACGTCTGGGAGTGCAAAGGGGGCGCCCGTGGACAAAATCGACGATTGAGACTGGAAATTCAGGCCTCAAGTGGACGTTTTCGACGATTGGGAGATCAAACTGGACGTTTTACACGATTGGGAGACAGAAAACGTCTCCCAATCGTTCGAAACGTCCATGAGGCCCACCCAATGACTCCCAATCGTTCAAAACGTCCACGTCTGAAAACCTCCGCAAGGTGACATCTGAGCTCGATGCGGATTAACGCACACTCAGGCTCCAGTTCACGGCACGGTTCATCACTCCCGCGTCTTCGGCGCGCCTCGTAACCCCGCACGGGACGCTTCGCCTTATGTATTACCCGTTCGGGTACCCATTGCCACAGCCCCATCCTGTTTAATCCCTAAGGATGAAAGCCGCGCAAGCGCACGGCATTGGCGTACGGACCAGGGCACGGAAGGCGAGACAATGATTGACACGGCAAAACGCGTGCTGGAATGGCGCGCATCTGGCAAACGCTGCGCACTGGCCATCGTGATCGAGACCTGGGGGTCCTCCCCTCGCGACGTGGGCTCAATCATGGCGGTATGCGAGGACGGGCGCATGGCCGGGTCGGTTTCCGGAGGCTGTATAGAGGGCTCCGTCGTCTACGACGCCCAGGCGGTCATGGACAGCGGCATCCCGCTGCTGACTCGATTCAGCTCCTCTGACGAGAAAGCCTGGGAGGTCGGGGCGCCCTGCGGCGGCGACATAGAGACCCTCATTCTCCCCTACGACGACGAGATTCACCGCCTGCTTATGGAGTGCATCCTTAACGGTCAGCCCGTCACGCTGATTGCCTGCCTTGACGGGATCAGCCATGCGGACCAGGGAGGGACCGAGGGCGTCCTCCTTAACTCCACGGGCACCATCCCCCCTAGACCGGAAACGGCCCATCAGATGGACGGGGCCGCAGCGCCGCTTTCACCCAACCTCAACGGGCCTGGGACGTTCGTCCCATTCCAGGGTGCCCAGGCGGTGATTTCCCCCTCCGCTCGGGAATGTCAGTGGATGGAGCCCTTCCTGCTTGATGAGACCCTGGAGGTCTTTGAGAAATCGCGCGAAGACTCCTCTTCCCTCAGCAACCAGGCATGGTCCATGAGCCGTCCAAAAGCCCCGGGGGCGGTGGTCACGGCGTGCGGCGCACGAATGTTCTGCTGCAGGTACGAACCTCGGCCCCGTATCGTGTGCGTCGGGGCGGTGCACATCGCCTCAGCCCTGGTCACCATGGCAAAGGCTGCTGGCTACGACACCGTAGTGGTGGATCCTCGGCGCATGTTCCTAACCCAGGAGCGTTTTCCGGACGCAGACAAGCTGATTCTTGGCTGGCCTCAGGAGATCCTCCCCCAGTTGCGTCTAGACGCCCAAACCGCCCTATGCGCCCTGACCCATGACGAGAAGATTGACGTACCAGCCCTGGCCTGCGCCCTAGAAACCAACGCCTTCTACCTAGGGTGCCTAGGCCATGCCGAAACCCTGCTCAAACGCGCCTTCGCCCTTAAGGAGTACGGCGCGGACCCCGGGCAGTTCCATAGAATCTGGGGGCCAATTGGCCTGTGGATTGGCGGGCGCACCCCAGGCGAAATAGCCCTGTCCACCCTTGCCCAAATTCAGGCCGTCAGATGCGGACGCATATCGAAGGGTCCAGACATGCCTGGCCATACCCTTGACTTCTACACCCCGGAGTCCGTGAGGCGCATCGCCGCCGCCCGGGACCAGCGCAAGTCCGCCGCCGCTGAGGTCCAGCGCAAGTCCGCCGCCACCCAGGCCTCCATCTCCCCAGCAACGCCGGCATCGGGCGGCGCGGACACCATAGCCTCCAACGGACCAGGGAGGTGCTGACGGTGCGCATGTCCTCATGGACCCCGGAGATCATCTCCTACATGGCCGACGCCTCCCGAACCAGCAACTATTTCGCCCGTCTGAGCGAGATCGCCCTGCGGGACCTGCCCGCCGGCAGCCGGGTATGCGACGCCGGATGCGGCATGGGCCAGCTCTCCCTTGAGATGGCCCGGGCAGGCATGCAAGTGGACGCCTTTGACTGCAGCCCCCAGGCCATCGCGTATCTAACTAATTCCCTTGGCGAAGCGTCCCTATCCCCGGGTCGCGTGCGGCCATCCCTGACGGATTTCACCAGGACCCCCCTTGAACCAGGACGCTTCGACCGCATGGTCTTTTCCCTGTCCGCCGCAGCGGTGGACGCTTTCGACTGTGGTAGAAAGCACGGGGCAAGGTCCTTGGTAGTCATTAATAAGATGCACCCGGCCCCAGCCCAGGGAGATGAGGACAGGCCCATCGTCTACAACCTGGAGAAGGCTGTGGGGCATCTGTGCTCCCTGGGCCTGAGGACCTCAGCCACCGATGTGACACTCTCCCTTGACCAGCCCTTTTCCTCGATAGAGTCCGCCCGCCGGTTCTTCTCCCTCTTCCGCACCCGCGCCTACCCTCACGGCATCACCGACACCCAGCTGCGTTCCGAGCTTACTGCCACTGAAAACCCTGAGTTCCCCTACGTGCTGCCGGTCAAGCGCCACCTGGCGGTATTCAGGATAACCATGCCCCAAGACCTCCCCACCCACCAGTCCCACCAGGCGGAAGCAGTGCTCAACGCCTTCTTCAGCCTGCAAGGCGGCGCCAACCGCACCACAGCCGGCCGTCGCCGGGGTGCCATAAAGGAGACGCCATGAACGCCAACTGCCCCATGCCCGCCAACCCCCACGGCCCCACCCCCCTCAAAGACTCCTGTATCGCCGTGATCGCCGCGGGAAATTCCCGGCGCATGGGCATCTGCAAGCAAACCCTTGATCTAGCAGGAGAGGCCATGGTGCACCGGGCGTGCCGGATTGCCCTAGACGCCGACCCTGGCGAGGTATTTCTGATCTGCGGCAGAGACTACGATGCCATCTCCCATACAGTCTCTAACCTGCCCGTGGACTGCGCCTACAACGGGCTGTACGAAACCGGGCAGGCCGCATCGGTGCGCATGGCGGCAAACCTGGCCCTCGCCGGAGGGTACGCTTCGCTATGCATCATCCCCGCAGACATGCCCTTCCTTACCGCCGGGCACCTGACCCGCCTTGCAGAAGGCCTGCGCCGACCAGGGATGATAGCGGCGGCATCGGCCACCAGGCCCGCCCTGGTACCCATGGCGCCTTGCCTGTTTGCCCCCGAAGCCATGAGGCTTCTCTGCGACCTTCAGGGAGACCGTGGCGCCCTTCAGGTGATACGCAACCCCTCCATCAGGCCAAAGGTGGCCATTGTGCCCTTCGACGACCCCCTGATGGCCTTTGACGTGGACACCCCAGAGGACTACGCCCAGGTCCTTGCCCTGGTTTCCCAGGCGAAACGTCCTGCCCAGCAATCCGACCCTCGTCGACATCGCAAGGAGGCCCGCCCATGAACGCAATCGACCAGCGCGTAATCCAACGCTCCAAAGCCCTCGTCCACCACGGCGCCCCCACAGGCCAAACAACCACGGAAATCCTGGCCACCGCCCCTGGAGAGAACCCCATGTGCGGGGACTCCATAACCATGACCCTGGCCTTCGCCCCTGACCGCAACGGAGAGCTGCGCATGACCCGGGGCTGGTTTGAAGGGTACGGATGCTCCCTGTGCATGGCCAGCGCGGACCTTGCCATAGACGAATTGCAGGACAAGACGCCCCAGGAAGTAGTATCCTACGGCGCTGAGCACCTACAGGATGCATGGGGAGGACTTCAGGTGGGGCGCGCTCGGCAACGCTGCCTTGACCTGGGGCTGAGAGCCGCCCATCTGGCGGCGAAAGGAGCTGCAGATGCCTTTCGGAAGCAGACTTCTGGAAACTGACAACTATACCGTCCCCGTGGTTGATCCAAAATCCACGGTCCCCCGCCCCCGGTTGCTCGACCTGATAGACGCAGCCTTCTCCCATCCGGTGACCCTAGTGTATGGGCCAGCGGGCTGCGGTAAGACCACCGCAGTGGCCATGTGGTGCGCCCGCAGAGGCCTAAAGCCGACCTGGATCACCCTGGATGCGGCGGACGCCGATCCGGTTCGCTTCGCCCAGAGGTTCGCCCAAGGAGCCCGCATGCACACCGGAGTTTCTGTCAAAGCAGCCCCTGTCGAAACGGACCTTTGCGCGGTCACCACTCCAACCCAGACCGCGGCCTACGTCCCTAACCAATACCCATCCGTCTACACCATCCTGGACCATGCCCTGGCATCCCTTCAATCCCTTGAGGATGACTGCGTGATTACCCTCGATGGCCTTGACCCCGTCTTAGAC
>JAQXQN010000068.1 GCA_029101185.1 Eggerthellales bacterium
TCCACCTTGAACGAGTTCGCACACAGCCCGCCGTGGTCGATGGCGATGACCCCCTCCTGGCCAAGCCGACAATAAAAACCTGCAATTTTACCGTTGTACTGATAGAACCCGGGCATAGACTGCCACGACTCCACCTTCACCGCGGCTTTTCCTGCTGCAATTTCTTCGGCTGTGACCTGGGGCAATACAATATCCACGCGGCGGGGCGGATAAAACTCCTGCACAATGAACCCCTGATCCATGCTGCCAAGGACTACTTCTCGCCATTGTTCCTCAGTGCAATCCACGCCCGGGTGGACCCCGTGAGCGCCATAATCGTCCTCAGGTTTGATGATCCACGCATCCTTGTTAGAGAGGATGTTCGCCAAGGTCACAGAGCCAGCGACAGCGTCAGCGGCCGCCCCGGCGTCGGCGCCAGCGCATTTGGCCGCGTCCCCGGCCCCAGCGCCAGCGTCAGCAGCCGAAGGCTCGCCAGACCCAACGACAAGGGGCGCTTCGCCAAGCACATCCGCTCGCAGCCGATAGGTGCGCGGGACATGAGCGTCCACGAAGGCGCACTCCTCGTCAGTCAGAAACTCCCTGGTCCGAGAGTCAAACAAGGCAACGTTAACCATCTTGGAATGGACCACGGTGGTGCGGAAGTGGCCAATCAGGCAGACTTTGCCTGCGGCCACCGCGTTGATGAGCGCGTCGCACTCGCCGGGATGCTGAATAATCTCACTGGTAACGCTTCGGCGGTAAATGGCGTGAATCTGCGTGCCATCACTGGGATCTATCAGACGTTCCCCGTCAAACTCAAAAGCGCGAACATCCACGAACCGCGCCGGCACCCCTCGGCGGTTGAACGCCTGAATAAATCGGTTGAAGTCCGAGAACACGCCGCTTTCCGAAAAATCCGTGACGCACATGGTGGGCACCGGGAACCGCTCGGATAGCGGATCTTGGGCGTATACCTCCAGAAACGCGTCCACCCAGCTGTCGAACAGTTCAAACTGCCTCACCCGCATGCCTCGCTGCTCCTGGATTCGAGCGAAACGATCAAACGACGGCGTCCCCATCAGGGCTCGGCCGAGCATCAAGTCCCGGCTGGCCGCTCCCGCGCCGTCGGTATTGAATTCGCAGAACTTGAAGGATCCGTCCGCTTCGTCAAGAAATATGTCGAAGCGTCCCATAGGCAACATCTCTCGGTAGCCGCAAGGAAGGGTAATTAGCCGGTGCACCTCTGGGGGGAAATGGAATAACTCCTGATAGGAGGGGTCTTCCAGGTAATGGGCGATCACCTTGCTCAGGATGTCGTGGGCCATGGTGCACACGTTTTGCAGGTAGTCCATGTCTTGGTCGTTAAAGAGGTAGGGCACGTAGGGGAAAGGCGCGGGCTGGCCGTGGACCCAAATGTCCGAGTCTTCCACAAACTTCAGGGCGGATTGCCGGCCAGACACGTCGCCGTCAAGGTCCCGAATTGCCTGGATGTAGTCTGCTCGTTCTTGCTGCATGAGATCCTCCGTTTTGCCTGACACGGCGGGTGGGCCATGGTCGCGGGTGGGCCATGGTCGCGGGCGGGCCATGGTCGCGGGCGGGCCATGGTCGCGGGCGGGCCATGGTCGCGGGCGGGCCATGGTCGCGATGCCGCGATCCCAGCACCGCGGACGCTTCGCCCCACGCTTCACCATCGGCCGTCGCTGTGCTTTAATACCCGCGAAGCATACCAGACACCCACGGGAAGCACCCCGAAAGAAGACCCATGAACGACCAGATGCCAACAAACCCCGCTAATGACTTAGCCACCCAGGATTTCAAACTGGACTCCAGCTATTTCGTGGCGTTCAGCATGGCCCACGACGCCCTCAAACAGGGGCTTTCCAAGGCTAGCCCTCTTAATGTCACCCAGTACCGCGTATTGGCAACGCTCCTTGGCGCCTTTGACGGAAACGTTGCCCAGGCCCAGCTAGCCGACGCATGCGACATGAAGGCCAACGTACTCTCCTCGGTCATGGACGCCCTGGAATCCCGGGGGTTCGCCCAGCGCAACCCCGGCAAGGCCGACGCACGAACTCGCACCGTGCGCATCACCCCCCAAGGCGAAGCCCACGTGGCATCCGTGAACCAGGCAATCATCGACGCCCTCTACCGCATCTTCCCCTCCCAAAGCCGCAACCACCGGCAAATCCTCGAAGCCGCCATCATCGCGGGCGCCCACATCTCCCCCGTTCTGGCAACCCAGCCCCGCTACCCCGCCTCTCGCGCCCTGATTGCCCTGGAGGTTCTCTCTCAAACCATGGAGCAGCGGCTAAAAATCCTGGTCAACGCCAATTTAAACGAATGTCGAATCGTCCAGTGCCTCAGCGAGCGAACGACCCCCCTGCGCATTCGCGACCTAGCGGAGATTCTCCACATGAGCACGGTCAACGTGGCCCGCTGCGGCGATCGCCTTGCGAAACGATCCTGGGTGCGCAAGGTTTCGTCCGAGACCGACAAAAAGGCCGTCTATCTGGAGTTAACTGCCGAAGGATCCTATCAGGCAGAGGTCATCTGCAGCTGCATAGACCAGTTGGCAACCACGAAACTGTGGGCAGGACTCACGCCGCAGGAACGCCTGACCATCTCCCAGGTGGGACACGTAGTGCTTGCCCAGACAGGTCACCGCTGAAGCCCTTTTTGGCCAGCGGTGTCCCAAAAACGTCACCGCGGAGGGCCTTTTTGGCCACCCCACGGGCAGGACATTTCGCCAAAAACAAAACCCCAGTTCAAAAACCAGGCACATGTCTGGTTCTTTCACTGGGGTATTATTCAACCCTTAGCCAAGGTCGGCAAAGTTACTTGACCATCCTGTGTTACTTGACCATCCTGTGTGCGATCACGAGAATCACCAGGTTAACCGCAATATCCGCAGCAAACCATCCCAGCAGGGCAATCGCGTTCACGGACGGCGCGAGCAACGCGGACAACGTTCCCACAGTCATTGCGGTCACCACCACGCCGCACAACGCCACGGCAGCAATCAGCTGCACACCCAGTTTCCCCACGTAACCACCAACGGAACCAGCCGCCTTCCCGCGAGCCCGAGCAACGCAGGCACACACCACCATAGCGGCCGCCGCAATCAACGTCCCCAAAAACGCCGCGAACGCCACTACGGCAATCACCAGGACAAGGGTCCCCGGCAGCTTAGAGCTCATGGACCCCACCTGAACAGCGGACAGCAGCCCCAGCACCACAACCACCAGCAGCACCAGCGCAACAAGCGCCGTCCCCCAGCCCGCCAAAAACGCGGTCCCCGGGGACGCCTTGATTCTACCCTGGGCAAACAACAGACCGTAGAGGGCGGCGCCCGCAGTCGAGACCACCAAAGCAAGACCTGCCGCGCACATGAATCCCAGCAGGGTCGAACCCGTCAAAATGGAGCACACCACGTCAAAGATGCCCACTCCCGACGCTGAAATATAGTCAAAGGACAGCACCCCCAAACCGGCAGCAGCGGCTAGACCCACCCGAGCGACCAGGGCAATCGTCAAACCCATGCCAAAAAGGATGGCGTAGGGCTTCCACATGATCCTAATGTCTTCCTTCATGTCCCCTCGCCTCCTTACTCCGCGATCCTGCTTGTAGATGTCGAAGCGTCCGCTCCGACTGAGTCGTCGTCCATCTCATGCGTCACGGCACTCGTTGCGCACAGGTACCCTCCGCAGAAGGCAAGGCCCACGTCACCCATGAGAGACCCAAGGATCGGGTCGCCAATATAGCTGTTCTCACCGCAGGCTCCGCCGGCGGTATGCCAACCGGCATACAAACCGGGAATCACCCTGCCGCTTGTGGACACCACCTGCATCTGGTCGTTGATCATCAGGCCTGCCTTGGTTCCATACAGATTTCCGCCAATTCGGCACCCATAAAAGGGAGGGTCCACAATGGGATGGAGCCACTCAGGGGGCATGGGGTACATAAAGTCGTCAAACCCCTGGTCACAAACGCGGTTCCAGTCTTTAACCGCATCTGTGAGAATCCCTGGGGCCAGACCAAGGTCTGCCTCAAGCTCCTCAAGGCTGTCTCTGCGCTTAAGCACATCCGCATCGATTGCATCCTGAACCCCATGATGCCAATCCCGATAGTGTTCCGGCACCTTGTCAATCTGCTCCAGGTCCGGAGTGATCAGCTTGCGACAATGCTCCTGAGCAAATCCCGCCAGATACTCCTCGTAATGCGAGTCGAACACAATATAGGACCTATGTCCGGGCGGAGTCATCTGGATGGTGGCCAGATCACCCAGGGCGTAGATTGCATTGGCACCATCCTCCCCCACGCGAGAATCCATGTAACGCAGCCGGTTTCCGCACCGGTCAATGGTCAACCAGGGCTGACGGGACAGTTGGGTCATGCCGTCATACAGAAAGCGCGCCCATTGCCCGCCCTCCGCTTGCCAGTCCACACCTCCGTCAAAGCTCGCGGAGCTGTTGAACCCTGACACATCGGCCCCGACTCCCAAACCCATGCGGAAGCACTCGCCGGTCTCGCCTCCCACCAGGTACGACGACGCGCAGCCCATAGCCGCGGTGGGAATGAACCGCTCAAGCAGGGCCTTGTTGTTACAGAAGCCACCGGCAGTCAGAATCACTGCCTTACTGGCATGGATGTACACCTCGGTCTGGAACTTGTCCTTCGCCACCACGCCGACGACCCTGCCCGCTTCGTCCTGCACCAGCGCAACCGCCGGGCACTGGAAGTGGTACTCGACGCCTTTTCGCTGCCCATAATTGAACATAGCATCGGTGGCGTCCTTCATCTTGAGCACGTGATGATCCAGGGTGGCGTTCTTTGGCGCCACGTACACGGGGACTTCGCCAAGGCGCCACTGCACGCCGCATTCCGCCATCCAATCCAGGCTCTTGCCGCCCTCGGAGGCAATCTTGTAAATCAGCTTGGGGTCGGCGGCGTAATGGTACTCGTCCATGGCCCAATCGGTGAGAGCCTGGGGGTCAAAAGGCCAGGACGGGAAGGCAAACTTCTTCTTCTCCTGCATGGACATGCCACCAAGGATTCCGCACATGCCGGCGGATTGGGCGTTTCCCCCGTGCAAACCCAACGCCTCGATACAGATGGTCCGTGCACCCAGCTCCGCGCTGCGAGCCGCCGCGTTCAGACCACCGCCGCCAGCGCCCACCACGCAGATGTCGCACTCCCAGTCCCAGGTGGCGGGCACCTTCCGAGGAGCAATAGGCGTAGCGTCGTTGGCGGGGAACGCCTCCGCGTTGTGTTCACGGTACATGCCGAAGGGTCCTGATGCGTTGGTAGATGCGCTGTCAGGAACCGTCACAGTTGCAGATCCATCAGCGGCCCAGTTGCCAATCTTTACTCCATCTTCCGCAGATTCATGGTTTTGGCCAGCGGTTGAGCCCAAAGCCACGGCAACGTTGGGAGCAGCCATAGCGGAAACGGCTGCCACGGTTGCCCCAAGGGCGGCCTTGCCAATAAAACCCCGTCGGGAGATCACGGTATCGGTGTCAGTCATGATATGCCTCCTAGTCTGCATCCTCTGCATCCGCGCCAGGGTTGGCGACGCTGTCGGCGGCGGACGCTTCGTCAGCATCCACGACTCTTGCCTGATCAAGGGCGTCCTCAACTGCATTGCCCACCGCAGCGGTGGTAATGGTCGCCCCGGAGATAACATCGATGTCGCTGCCCTGGGCCGCTTCGATCATTGCCGCATAGCGGCCGTCGCGAATGGCCTCATAGCCGCCTACGCTTTGGGTCTCGCCGTCCTGAGTCAGGGCGATGCACGTAATGTGGTTGTCCTCCACGAGCAGGGTCACTGTCACCATGCCCGCCATGGCCGGGGCGCTGCCGGTATACACCCCATCCTGCAGGTCCTCCGACGCTCGGGCGTTGGGGTCCACCTCCACCTGCTCCGCCCACGGATCGGGCTCCCGCAAGGCAAGCTGCTCGGCACTGGCCGCGTCCTTTGACCCGCTGCCTTCAAAGCTTGGCCCGCAAGCCGAAAGCGCCAACGCCGCCGCGCATGCCATAGCCGTTGTTCCCGCCGCGGTAATGGTTGTCCGTCTCATCATGACCGAACCTCCCCAATCTCATCCCAGTTTTCCCCGGACGCAACGGGGGCAGCCCATCCATCAGGCACCAGATAGTCGTGACAGGTGTTGCACATCAGGTAAGATTGCCCGTGGATGCTGTGGCAGTTGCCGCAATCGATGTCTTGGCCCTGATGGGAATCATGAACGTTCACACCAATCTGCCCACCCCAGTCCTGGGTCGCCTGGCTCACCTGCTCCATGTCGTGACAGTCGGAGGTCGCGCACATCTTCACGTCTGAACGCACCCCCACCGTGGTCAGCAGGCCGTTTTCGTCAACCGAGTAATCTCCCGACACCCACACGCTTGCCTCGTGAACCTGCTCGGAAATCTTGGCCTCGTGACAATCCAGGCATCTCACGTTCGCCTGCTGGTGAATCTGGGCCCCTGCCGCCATCCCGTCTTGATTCGACTGATCTGACTGGTCCGTTGTGGACTTGCCCAGATAGCCCTCCACGTACGCATCCATGGGGCTGTGGCAGATTGCGTTGCAGAAGCTTGGCTGCTCATGCCATACCAACAGCCCGCCCACAGTGCACAGCAACACCACCGCTAGCACGCCACCAACGATAAGCCCCTTACGAGACTTTGCCGAAGCGCCCTTTGCTGCGCCGGCCTTTGTTGCGCCGGTTTTTGCTGCGCCGGCCTTTGCTGCGCCGCCCTCGGCAACAGCAGACTCGGCAGCAGAAGCCTCTGACGGCTCAAGACCCTCGCGCCTCTCCTTTGACGATCTCCCTCCCATACGTTCCTCCTTCATTTGGCTTTTTGTTGCTTCTGCGAAGTAATAAAAAGCACATAGACGTGAACAGGATGGCGCGAGTGTATGCAGTGATTTTTCTCTTGTCTAGTGGGCTTTGACGCTTTAAGACAACCCGTCAACGTCCTATCACCCATCCATTGACAACCTCATTTTGCGAATATATTGTGAATACGCCCTCCATCAAACATCTTGCGCAAGAGGTGAGACCAATGGGCTTGGATCACGCGGACCTGCACGCTTCGACATCAAGATCCCCTGACGGACAGACGGATGAATCAATCCGCCAGCAGCGTCGGCTCGAGATTGTCAAAGCGGCTCGGGAGCTCTATGAGGAGCGGGGGCTTTCCGCCACCGCCATCAGCGACATCGCCCGGCGGGCAGGTCTGAGCCGCACCTTGATGTACCACTACTTCCCCGGCAAGGACGCCATCACCTCCGCCGTGCTTGACGACTATATCGATGACTGCATCGAGGCCCTCAAGCATTGGGACAACAACCGGGTGCAGGGACAGATCGAAGAGGCACTGACCAACGCGGTCAAGGTGCTTCGCATCGTCATCTTCGACAACGACCCCTTCTACCGGGACATCCACTCCACGGAGAACGCGGAACTGTACACGGAGTTCATCGGCCGGGTTGCGCAGCGATGCGCGGACCGCCTGACCAACACCACCGTGCGGGACTATGCCCAGTTCCACCAGGTGCAGATCAAGCACGTCCCCGAGACTTTCTACATATTACTTGTAGGTCTGGGCAATTACCTCCGCAGACATCCCGATGCCGACGACGAGCTGATCAAGGACCTGATTGCCCAAACCCTGCATATGGAGCGTTAGTCAAAGCGTCCTGTCCCCGATCTGGCGGGGAGCCCGATCTGACAGGCGCATACAACTGGCGAATACGTCCAAACCGGCGAGCAATATCCAAGCCGCCGCAACTGCCCCACAAGGCTGGAGAAAGGAGCCATTATGTTATTCGATGTGTATGGCGACAACGCCGTATACCAATGGGTGGGATGGTTTATCGTCCTATTTTCCCTGATTCTCTTGAATGAATTCGCCAGGCGCAGCAAAGTCGGCGGCGTCATCTGTTTCCTGGTTGTACCTGCGGTGCTGACCGTGTACTTCATTGCCATCAGCATCGGGGCCGCCAGCGGTGCCCAGTGGGCGCTCGATAATCCCACCCACAACGAGATGAACAGCTGGTTCCACTACGCCAAACTCTATGCAGCAACCATAGGATGCATTGGCTTCATGGCCCTGAAGTACCAATGGGGTAAGATTGGCAAGTCCGAGTGGTTCAAATGCTTCCCCTTCGTGATTGTAGCCATCAATATTATCATCGCGGTGGTCAGCGACTTCGAAAGCGCCGTCCGGGCCTTCGGCACCACCTGGATCTCCACCGAGGGCGTGCTGCTCTACGGAGGTTGGCACAACGTGTTCAACGGTATCGCCGGTATCATCAATATCTTCTGCATGACCGGCTGGTTTGGCATCTACATCTCCAAGAAGCGCCAGGACATGCTCTGGCCTGACATGACCTGGGTCTTCATCATCGCTTATGACCTTTGGAACTTCTGCTACACCTCCAACTGCCTGCCTACCCACTCCTGGTACTGCGGCCTGGCTCTGCTGCTTGCCCCCACTATCGCCGGCATGCTGTGGAACAAGGGCGGCTGGATCCAGAACCGCGCGTACACCCTGGCCATCTGGTGCATGTTCTGCCAGGTATGCCCCATGTTCGCCAACACCAGCATCTTTGCCGTCCAGTCTGTGAACAACCCCGACGTGAACCTGACCATCTCCATCATCGCCCTGATTGCCAATATCGCGGCACTGGCCTACATCCTCTACCGCGCTAAGAAGCAGGGCATCAACCCCTGGACCAAGGAAGTCTTCAAGGGCACTCGCGATTACGAGAAGGCCATGAGCCGTCGCGCCTCCGAGGAGGAACTGGCCGCCTAGCCCGAGCTTGACGCGAGCCCGAGCTTGACGCGAGTCTGTATACATGAACTAACCACGCCCCCGAGTTTTCCAAGCTCGGGGGCGTGGTGTTGTTGAAAGGCTTGCTATCGGGAAGGGTGGCATGACACAAGGAGCGACATTGGAAGCGCATGGGGGCGCATGGGGGCGTATGGCCTCAACCCGCGTCGCCAGATTGGGCTGCTTTAGTAGCACCCAAGGCGGCGAGTGGTCAAAGAGCACGCCGGAGGGCTTTGGGCCCATCGCCAGCTTGACCGCTTGGGCCAGGGTGGTCAAAAAAGCGACTTTGGTACCATATCGGGAAAGCCGCTGGTCAATTACGCGACTTTGGTGACGGGAGGTGGCCAAATAGGGGCACTTTGGTGACGATCGCAGAGTGAATAATAACCTCAAGTGAGAATAATTCATACCGTGACCTGGGGTTTTATTATGTTTTCAACGAAGCGCCCCGTTCCGCCGTCACCAAAGTCGGCTTTTTGACCACGGGCGTCGGAAAC
>JAQXQN010000069.1 GCA_029101185.1 Eggerthellales bacterium
CGTCGTCCATGGGCTCGCCGCCGGAGATGTCCTCCGTGGCCATGTACATGGTGTACACGTTGCCCTCTTCGAGCATCTTTGCCACTTTCTCCTGCTGGAATTTCTTCATCATGGCCGGGTCGGAGGCGTAGCTGCCCGTGCACACGACGACGCCCTTGGCGGCGTTGAACAGCGTGCGCGCGCCGTCCTTGTCAACGGCGATAACGCCGGTGACGCGTCCCTCCTCGTTCTGGACCAGCACCTCCGCCTTGGTGTTGTAGCGGATGTCGGCGCCGTTGGCGGACAGGTAGTCGTGCATGGCCGCCAAGAATTCCTTGTAATTGTCTTTGGTGGGGTCGCCCAGCACAACGTTGATGTCGAACACGCGGTTCAGCCACAGCTTGGGCTCGACGGGGGCGGGAGAGCAGTTGACGGGAACCCCGGCCGGATTGAGCACCTTCTCGATGAGGGTATCTACGAGCTCGCCCGAACGCTCCGCCCACGTGCGCCATTGACGGATATCGCAGCGGTTTGCGGTGTTGCCCACGATGTGATACACAATCTCCTCCGGCGAGTAGACGGGCTTGCCGGCCTCCTTCTGGAACTTGGAGTTAAGGAAACTGCCCTGGTTGCCGCCGTAGTGGAATATCTTGTTGCGCTCCAACACGACCACCTTGGCGCCGTTCTCCAACGCGCCGAACGCCGAGAGGGAGCCCGCCACCGCCGAGCCGATGACCACCACGTCGGCCTCGACCACGTCGGCGCAATCAGCCTCGGTCAGGTCGGGCGCGCTGCCCAGCCAGTCGGCCTCGCCTGCGGCCGATCCGGCTTCCTGATCCTGTGCGCCCTCCTCGGGCGTACAGCCCATCAGTCCGGACAGAGCGGCTGCCCCGCCCAGCATGGCGCTTCCTGTAAGGAAGCTGCGGCGCGAAATGCCCTTCGTCTCTTTCGCCATATCTATTTCTCCTTTAATTCGCTTCGAAGGCGGTCTCCCTAACCGCCCGCCCCTGTCCTTCATCTCAAGGGCTACGGGTTGATTTTTTCTGAAAGGCCTGCTGAGCGCATCATCTACTTCAGTTGATTTTCATCCGAAGGGCCATTGCTTGTGCGCGATGCTATACTCCTTTCTATGATGTCGGCGAATTCAAACTCAGGGAACCTCTTGCGCGAGAGCGGGCTTGCCCGCTATGCCGACCTTGTTGTTTCGTTGGGGATCTACTGGGGATGGATGAGCCTGTGCTTCTTCTCGATCGCCCTGTTTCCCGTATCTAACGACCCTGTCTTTTGCGTCGAGCTTTTCAACCTGATCGCGCTGTTTCTCAATACCGCCGTCACCCTCTTGGTAGCGGTTCTTCCCGCCAGGATCGCCTCGTCGCTCGAACGGGGGAGGTTCTTCCTTCCCGCGGTGTTCCTCGTGGGTTCCGTCGGGACGGCCGTCGCCGTTCTGGGATGCGGGAGCTTCCTCACCGTAGCTGTGGGAGCCGTTGTCGTGGGAATAGCGGAAGGGCTCGCGCTCTACGCGCTGTGCGGCCGCGTCGCGCATTGGGCAAGATCGAGCGAAGACGTCGTCGCCGTGTTCTCGTGGGCTCTTGTCCTGGCGGCGGGTCTGTATTTGGCGGCATTCTGCATTCCCGATTGGGCTCGGTCGCTGGTGTGCGCGGGCTTGCCCGTTCTGGCCGCCACGTTCGAGCTACTGGCCGCTAGGCGCTCTGCCGTGGAAGACGAGTCCCTCAGAAGCGGCAATGCCGTCGTCCACTCGAAGCTCTCCGTCGATCGTGTTCGGGACAACGGGGATCTAAGGAAGCTGCCTTGGAAGCTTCTGGCGGGCCTCGCAATCTTCGGTTTGGCCTTCGGCCTCATGCGCATATCGGCCAGCACGCAGCCTCTCGGTCTCTTCGAGGCGAGCTACGTCGCCCACGTATTGTGCCGTCTCTCAACCGCCGTTGCGGCGCTGGTGCTCATTGTTCGCATGGGGAAGGCTTACTGGGTGCTCAGCACCGTCCAGTTGATCGCCTTCTGCATCGGAGTGTGCGCCTACTGGCTACCTCTGGAGAACAGCGGAACGCTCACCGTCGCGGCCACCACTGTGGGGTTCACTTGTCTTGAGCTTCTTATCTGGGTGATTCTGTTCGAGCTCTTTTCTGAAACATCCGCCCCGTTCCATTCCCTTTACGGCATCGTCCGTGGACTCGTTTGCGCGACCATTCTCATCGCCACATTTCTGTCGGCGTTTCTCATGGGGTCGATTGGAGACGGTGCGGTCCGCACTATTCTGGTTCTGCTGCTTCTGACCATGGTGCTCGTGTCCTCCCTCCTTTTCGGAAGTCGGAACATAGCCTCTCTTTGGGGCCTGGAAAAACCAATGTTGGCGGCTCCCGAAGACCGTAGCGCCGTTCTGCTGTCCGCTCTTGCGCAGGAGTTCTCGCTGACGCCTCGCGAAACCGAGGTGGCGGAGCTGCTTATGAAGGGCCGCAACGAGCCTTTCATCGCCGAGTCTCTGTTCATATCTCCGGCAACTGCACATAGCCACGTTGGCCACATCTACGCGAAAATGGGCGTCCATTCGAGACAGGAACTACTCAGTCGCGTCGAGGAGATTTTCGCTCGCATTGACGTCTGAGGCGTGTCTCGAGACAGGAGTTTCACGACCTCAACCAGCCCGAGGAGATTGCGACTAGCTCCTGCGATATGGAGCTGTAAAAAGAAAGATGCCCAGCGGTGAAGTTGAACGTCGGGTCAGAATTGCCCCAGCGTTCAACTCATTCCAACTATTCCGACCACCGGTGCTGCGCCTTTGCCGCCTCCTTCTTCGGACGACCAGCAGTCGGAGACTCGCTCATCCTCTCCTCTACCGAAGCCTTAGACACCATCCTCCTGGCCCCAACCTTCCAGGACTCGAGTAGACCGGCGTCTATCAGCTGAGCGACCCTCGCGCTTGACACGCCGAGCACCCTTGCGGCATCAGCGGCCGTCATCGCTGGTATGTCGCCGAGATTCCTGACCACCGCTATCGCGATCATCCTCCCGCCGTTCTCGGGCTCGTGTCCGAAAGAGCACGCAGCAGGCTCATGGCCCTTCATGAGCATGTCGTCAATGGTCATTGTCAGCCAGTCGGCCGCGTTCTTGACGGCGTCATCGAAGGTGTCACCGAACGTGCCTCCCCCTAGCGGTGGAGCCGGTATCGCAAGGAAGCATCCTTCGGACTCGAACACCTCAAACTCGTGAACATATAGCACAAGATCGCTTCTCCTTGTTATGAAGTGGGAAAACCTGATTATCGGGTTCTTTCGACTGCGGTGATGATCCCAAGCCATGGAACACTTCAGGCCATTGAGCGTCACAAACCGTGGAGCATGATTGTTGACGCTCCTTTTCTATCGTGGACGTTTTCGACGATTGGGAGTACAAACGGGGTGGTCATGGACGAAATCGACGATTGGGAGTGAAAATTCGGGCCCTGGATGGACGTTTTCGACGAATGGGAGATCAAAATGGACGTTTCAGACGATTGGGAGACGGAAAACGTCGCCCAATCGTGCAAAACGTCCACGAGGCCCACCAAATGACTCCCAATCGTGCAAAACGTCCACGATCGAAGGTTCGTCCACGTGCAAAACGTTCACGAGCAAAGGTTAGTCCACGAGCGAAGGTTTGTCCACACCTTCCGATCAGGCGGGCAGTGGCAATCCGGCAATTGCGACTACTGTGAACGGCCGTTCTCTCTCGTGCAATAGAGAATTGCGTGACCTGGACGTTTCGACAAGGGATAATTGCACCACAACGGAAAACGGTGCGGCTCGGGGCGGGATGTGGGCCATTACGGGTCGCGGGCTGGTCTAAAGCCGCTTTGGCCCGTAGGCTGAAATTGGCCAGAACCCGTCGCGGCTTGTGGGCTGCGGGGCCAAGCCGCCCGCTGGCAGCCAACCGCCGCAGTACGGGCCACAGCACGGGGCCACAGCACGAGGCCGCAGCGCGAAAGGAGCAAACATGAAGGTAGGAGAGCGCATCGCCCAACTGCGAAAAAGCCGGGGAATGACCCAAGAGGGTCTTGCACGGAGCGTGTACGTGACCAGGCAGGCAGTGAGTCGCTGGGAGCAGGGCGCCAGCGAACCCAGTGTTGACATGCGCAAACTCCTGGCTGGGGTGTTGAAGGTGCCAGTGATAGACCTGTTTGACCTGCCTGACGAGCCGGCGTGTCAGTGCTGCGGCACTCCCTTCAGCGTGCCGAACATGCCCTTCGGTACCGACGCTGACGGCGCCGAAAACCAGGACTATTGCAAGTGGTGCTACGAGAACGGCAAGTATTCGGACATGACCCTGGATGATCTCATCGAGTACAACGCCCCTTATCTGGCCAAATCCACGGGAATGAGTCAGGAGGATTGCGTCTCGTTTCTGGGCGCGCTGCTCCCCACGCTCAAACGCTGGTCGGGGCAGGAGGAGTAGCATACGCCAGTATACGCTGGAAAGCGTATTTGGCCTGGGGCTTTGGTCGTGTACCATGCTGACTCACGTTTTACGGATGATTTGAATCGTTGGGCAAAGGAGCTGGCATGGGTCGAAGCGTACTGTTCGTGGCTGCATGGGTTGCATGTGGCCTGGGATGTCTTGGGGTGTTTGTCCCTGTGCTCCCTACGACCCCGCTGCTGCTCTTGGCCACGTTCCTCTTTGCGAAAAGCTCCCCTCGGTGCCACGCGTGGATCCAGAAGACCAAGGTGTATCAGGCGTATGTTCAGCCTTTTCATGATAGGGGCGGCATCCCGTTTAAGCGCAAGGTGCACATCCTGGGTTTGTCGTTCACGGTAATGTGTATCAGCGCCGCACTGGTGCAAAAGCCTCTGGTGTGGGCTATTCTATTGGCAGTGGCCCTGTTTCTGCTGTGGCTTATGTGTATCAGGATTCCCACCGTCGAAGACCCTGCGGTTTCTAGGGCCCATGCTCAGGATTGTCTTGAGGACGAATAGCCCGCGGCAGTAAGACGAAGCCACCCAAAGGCCCAGGTCTCCGCACCAGCCGGAGCCGCCTAGGGCCCAGGTCCCCGCACCAGCCGGAGCCGCCTAGGGTCCAGGTCCCCGCACCAGCCGGAGTTGCCTAGGGCCTGGGTCCCTGCACTTGTCGCCGTCGCCGTCGCCTCAGAAGGGAGTCCCATGGATAGGACGCTTCGCCTCATTCAGGCAACCGCTGAGGATCTTCCTATTCTTGCGGATTTCTACCGGCACGTGATTGACCACACCCCGGGCATGGACGTCCACTGTCGCTGGGTGTACGGCCTTCACCCTTCTGACCGGCTGATTGAGGACTACATCAACCAGGGCGCTATGCTCATGCTTATGGAGGGGGATGCCCTAGTGGCCGTTGCTGCTGTGACGGATTGCCAGGATGAGTCATACCACCCCTTCGCCTGGGGTGCTCCGCTTGCGGATGACCAAGTCTCCGTGATCCACATACTGGGTATTGACCCCGCCCGAAGCGGCACGGGATTGGCCCAGCAGTTCATGGGGCTCATTGCCGACCGCTCTCGTGCTCGAGGTAAGGGGGCAGTGCGGCTTGACACCCTGCTTAGTAACGGGCCCGCCCAGCGGTTCTACGAGCGGCTGGGGTATGTGCTTCGTGGCGAAGCGAACTGGCCCACTAACAACCTGGGGAATGTGGATTTCCTGCTGTACGAGTACTTGCTGTAAGGGTCTTACAACCAATCCGTTTACTGGCTCTACAATGGTGCGTTGCCATGTTGCGGTGGATTCCCCGTCGCAGGTGGCGTAGTGCGCGTGTCCGCGCGTGGTCGATACGGAGCATAGGATCCACCATGGTTTTCTCAAGCGCCACCTTTCTGATGGCATTCCTTCCCATCACCCTCGTGCTGTATTTCTTGACCCCGAGCCGGGCGGGAAAGAACGTGATGTTGCTGGCGCTGTCTCTGGTGTTCTACGCCTGGGGCGAGCCCACCTATGTGGTGCTGATGGTGGCCTCCATTGTCTGCAACTGGGCCTTTGGTATCCTAATTGCCAAATCAGGTCAGACCTCCATGCGTAGGCTGTGGCTGATCTGCGACCTGGTGGCAAACCTGGCCCTGCTGGGATTCTTCAAATACCAGGGATTTTTGGCGGAAAATATCAACCTGCTAGTGGGCTTTGAGCTGGTTAGGGATTTGGAGCTGCCCCTTCCCATTGGCATCTCCTTCTATACCCTACAGGCCCTTTCCTACATCATCGACGTCTACCGCAACAAGATTCGCTATCAGCCTAACATTCTGTACCTGGGCATGTACATTGCCATGTTCCCCCAGTTGGTTGCCGGTCCCATCGTGCGCTACGAAACCATTCAGGACCAGATCCTCAACCGCAAGGAGACCTTGCCTGGGTTTGCCGCTGGACTGAGGCTGTTTTGCGTGGGTCTGGCCAAAAAGGTGCTGTTGGCCAATATGGTGGCAATCCTTGCGGCGTCCATGCTCAGCCAGGGCGGTAGCCATATTGGCATGGTGGGAGCCTGGGCGGGCCTGATTGCCTACACCTTCCAGATTTACTTTGACTTCTCGGGCTACTCAGACATGGCCATCGGTCTGGGAAAGATGTTTGGCTTCAGCTATCTGCGCAACTTTAATTATCCCTACACCTCCAGGTCCGCCACGGAGTTCTGGCGCCGTTGGCACATGTCTTTGGGTACCTTCTTCAGAGACTACATATATATACCCCTAGGCGGAAACCGGGTGTCTACCCGCCGATGGGTCCTGAATATCTTCGTGGTGTGGTTCCTTACTGGTTTCTGGCACGGTGCGGCGTGGAATTTCATCCTTTGGGGCCTGTTCTACGGCGTGCTGCTGATTCTTGAGCGGAACTGGATCAACGGTTTTATGGCGAAACGCCCTGGCTGGTTGCAGCACCTCTATGGCATTGCGGTGTTCATGGCCGGCTGGCTGATTTTCTGGATTGAGGATATGGGCGTGTTTGCTCGCTACGGTGCCGCCATGATTGGCTACTACGGTTTGACCGGGGACTCCACCTTCTGGGAACTGCAGGCGTGGAACTACCTGCCGGTCTTTGCCGTATGCGTAGTTGCGTGCTTGCCTACCGTGCCGTGGCTGAGGATGCGCCTGACCTGTTGGCTTACGGGAGCGAGGCCGCTTTCCATGGGCGAGTTTATGGCCCGGGATATTCCCAATCCTAAGCGGAGCTCGGTGGAGGGCCTGTGCGATTTTGGTCTTGACGAAGCGTCCCTCGCCGCTCTTCCTGCGGGAAAGTACCGCCTCTATTGCCTTGCACGAGTTGGGGTGGACTTGTGCTTGCTGGTGATGCTGCTGGTCAGCATAGGATTTGTAATCTCGGGGTCCTACAACCCCTTCATCTATTTCAGGTTCTAGGGGGCTTGCGATGAGGGAAAAGAGTGCCGAAACCATTGTTGAGCCCGCGCCCGCTGGGGGTCAGGCCGTGCCCGTAGGGGATCGCGTCGCGCCCGCCGGGGATCAGCCCGCGCCCGCCGATCCCGTTGCCGCAACGCGGCGGCGGACAAGCAGGATGATAGACGCCGCCATTGCTGCGGTGTTCTGCTTGGTGATATCTGCAACAGGGATAGGTCTGATGTTGTCAAAGGTGGGCATGACCTTTCCTGATTGGGTTGGCGTGGGTCAGACCTACAGCTATCTTGAGGGTAGGGACTACCAGGTCTGCCCTGTTCCCTCCGTCTCAGGCATCACTTCGGGGGAATTTCAGTCCGAACTGGAGGACTACCTTTCCGATCATGCCCCGAACCGAGACGCAATCATGCTGTCCACCGCTTGGATGCAGCGGCTCTCCATCGTGCCCATGGCGGGAATATTAGGCTTGCCTGCGTATCCCACGTTTTTCGGGTCCTCTTATGCGTATCTGCCCGAGCAGGATGCGATTGTGTCCATCGCGGATAGGCGCGCCCGGGTGGCCAACGGGATCCAGGACGCTTCGGCAGGGTTGTCTTTGGTGATCGAGTCCCATCCTCAGACCCGGTTTTTCGTATACACCCCCTTGCGCAACAACATGCTGCCCTATCTGCCCGAGCGGCTGCTTTCGGGGCAGGTGACGCCCCAGTGGCTTGAGGAGAACGTGTATGTGCCTCTCGAAGAGGCCGGTGCTCGGGTGGTTAGGCCCGTGACCAGGGACTTTGATGAATACCTTCAGGATTACTATCGAGGGGATTTTCATTACAACGCCCTCGGAGCCAATCGGGGGTACTGCGCAGTGATGGAGGCCATGGGGCATGGGGAGGACATCCTTGAGCGCAATCAGCTGCTGAGGGAGTCGGTGGTCTCTATTGGCGCGGATGAGCGGACGGCCTTGCAATTCCTCTCGGAGCCGGATTATCTGACCGATTATGAGTATGACTTGCCCCGATACAGCGTCTATATTGACGGCGAGCCCCAGGATCCCTCCTTCGTGCGGCATCGCGAGCTGCTTGAGACCGAGGACTACGACTCCGATATCTACATCGCTCGTCTGTCCGAGTACTTTCGCGGGGGGATCAGAGGCTCGGTGATGCTCCTGGTTAACGAGGACATGTCGGATGCGTCCTCCGATGCTTCTTCCGACGCGTCCTCCAGTTCGGTTTCGTCCGACGCGTCCGCCACCCGTGATGACGGGGAGGTCCTGATTATTGTGGACGACAGCTTCGGAAAAGGGGTGGAGTACCTCTACCTGTCCCATTACAAGTATGTGTACGTCCTTGACCCCCGTGGGTTCCCCATGACCCTTGGTGAGGCTGTGGACGCCTACCACGCCGATGACGTGCTGATCCTCACGAGCGTTTCTGTTCTTGCCGACAACACGGACATCCTTGCGAACTAGGCTGTCCTGTGAGCCAGGCTGTGCGGCGAAGCGTGCCGGGCACGCCACGACAATCGTGCCGGGCACGTCACGAGTGTCGTGCCGACGCAACCGCCGAGGGAGGGCTACATCTCTTGTAGGGCGGCCTTGTACTCAGTCAGGGTTGACTTGAGCACCTTCATGACGCTGGGATAGAAGGGGGAAAGGGCGCACGCCTCCACACGCTCCATGAGTGGGTCAATCCAGTTGAGCAGGTGGTTTTCGATGAAGCTGACCTGGACCGAAATTAGGTCGGCTGCCTGGCTGGTGGCGGTTGCGGGGTTGGTGGCGTCCGCCTGGATGGTGGCGGTTGCGGGGTCTGCCGAGTCTTTTGTGGCAGATCCGTCTTGGGCGTCAAGGGCGGCAGCGGTGCGCTCGGCCATGAAGGCCAGGAAGTCCAGTTCAAAACTGATGTGATCCTCGGGGACGTTGAGGTCCTTGTCTACGGTCATGCCTTGGGACCTGAATACTCTGACCACGTCGTCGCGGGAGTCCTGCATCATGATTCCCTCGGGGGAGGTGAATACGGACTCAAAGGGCACTGCCAGCTGCTCTTCGGACACGCCGGCGCCCAGGAAGATGCGGGCGTACTCAACCGCCAGATCCTGACGGACGTTGGCTCCACTGCGGGCAAGGTATCGGCCAATACCCTTGTAGCCAGAGGCCATCTCAGGGCTCATGTCGTCGGTGGCCATCTGTGTCCAGTCAAGGTCTTTCAGCGCGTCAATCTGGGTCTGGGTCAGCTCCAGGAACAGGATGCTGGAAAGGGTGTGCAGAAATCCTGCGGTATCCATGAGGTATTGGGAGTCGGTGTATGTCTCTTGGGGCTCCTGGATGGTTTCGGCCATGGTATATCCGCCTTTCCGTTGCGTGAGCGTGGGGTCTGGATGGGATTCTACACGAATCATAAGGGTGCACGCCG
>JAQXQN010000070.1 GCA_029101185.1 Eggerthellales bacterium
ATCCAGCAGGTGCTCAGGCACGAGCTGGCCAAGCGGGGCCTGGACTATCCAGTGGTGACCCTGGTCACCCAGACCATCGTAGATGCCTCCGATCCCTCTTTCCAAAACCCCACCAAGCCCATCGGCCCCTTCTATTCTGAAGATGAGGCCAAAGAGCTTGCTGAGACTCGGGGATATGAAATGCGGGAGGACAAGGCCCGAGGCGGCTGGCGGCGTGTAGTGGCCAGCCCCAAGCCGGTGAAGATCGTTGAGATTGACACCGTCAAGTTGTTGTGGGACAACGCCGTGGCCGTGTGCGCTGGAGGCGGCGGCATTCCCGTTATCCAAAAGCCCAATGGGGAGCTGGAGGGTGTTGCTGCCGTGATTGACAAGGATTTTGGCGCAGAGCTTCTGGCGGAGGAGGTTTCTGCCGATACCCTTCTCATCCTTACCGAGGTTGAGAAGGTTGCTATCAACTTTGGCACCCCCGATCAACAGAACTTGGACCATCTGTCCCTGGAACAGGCTGCCCAGTATGTGGCCGATGGCCAGTTTGGCGCCGGCTCCATGCAGCCTAAGGTGGAGGCCTGTATGAAGTTCGTGCGCAACAACCCTGGCAAGCGTGCCATCATCACCAGCCTAGCCAAGGCCAAGGAGGCGCTGGCAGGTAAGACTGGCACCCAATTTACCTACGCGTAACGTAATATCCCTTAATGGTTTGTCAACGGTTTCCTGCTCAGATCCCCCTGAATCGTTGACCTTTGGGCGATTGTCCAATAGGGTGTCGGTATAGGAGCGCACGTCATTCGTAACCAGTTGCACGTTGGGAGGCGCGCCGTAAGGCGCGTCTCTCCTGTACAAGTGAGGGAATCTGCCATGTCGCATTCGGGATCACCGTTCATTGCCCACGTAACCCGGGTCACTGAGGACGTTTCGCCATGTGTCGAAGCGTCCCGGACGCGGGGCTTGTATTCCCGGAGGAATTTCGTCAGGATCTCCCTGATGGCAGCCGGGGTGGTTGCTTTGGGAGGCTCGGCGGGGCTGCTTGCGGGATGCGCTTCCAGCTCCGATGAGGTGTACGTGGAGTCGGTGGCCAGTCTGTGCGGACTGGGTTACCTGGGCGGGTCCAATCGGTTTGCCGGCATTGTTGCCGCCCGAGGCACCAAGGAGCTGAACCTGCAGGAGGGCTTTAAGGTGGACGAGGTCCTCGTGGAGGTAGGCCAGGAGGTGAGCGCCGGCGACGTGCTCTTTGTCTATGACTCCGAGCAGGCTGATCTTGCCCTGCGTAAGGCCAAACTGGAGCTTGAGCAGCTGGAATCCACCCTTAAGGCCAAGCGTTCCGAGCGGGAGCAGCTTGAGCGCAGCATGGCCTCGGCCAGCGCGGATGCTCAGCTTGACTATCAGATCCAGATTCAGTCCGTGGACACGGACATCATTGAGCTGGAGTACAACATCGCCACCAAATCCGACGAGGTCTCCCGGGCTCAGGAGTCCGTGGACAACCTGGAAGTGACTAGCCCCCTTGATGGCGTGGTCCAGTCCATTGACACCCCAGCGCTCAGCGGCACCCCCACCATATCCGAGTCTACCGGCATGGCCATTCCCTTTATGACCCTGGTTGAGACTGGAGAATACCTGGTCAAGGGTTATATCAATGAGGCCAACGTGGGTGAACTTGCCGAAGGGACCAGGGTGGTGGCCCATTCTCGGGTAGACGATGGCGCCTGGTACGGCCAGATCTTTCGGATTGACTGGGACAACCCGCGGCAGGGCAGCTCTGTGAGCTACGGTAGTTCTGATGACTCGGTCACTTCGTCAAGTTACCCCTTCTACGTGGAGCTGGACAGCTCCGATGGCCTGCTGTTGGGACAGCACGTGTTTCTTGAGATCGATTACGGCCAGGCCAGCGCCGATGGCCTATGGCTGCCCGAGTATTACATCCAGGACGTGGATTCCAGTCCCTGGGTATGGGCGGAGAGCGCATCCGGCAAGCTGGAGAAGCGTTCCATCCAGGTGGGGGAGCGCAACGCCGATATGGGCACCTACCAGGTCACATCTGGTCTTGAGGCCCAGGATTGGATCGCGTTTCCCATGGACTCTCTGACCGAGGGGGCATCCTGCACCCATTCCCAGCCTGTATCCGACGTGACGGTGCTTGAAGAGGTTGATCAGGATCTGATTAATGACCCAGGTGAGGTGATTGACGGCACGGACAAGGATTCTATGGCCGTTGACGCCGAAGGCTCCGTTGATGAATCCGCCGCCGAGCCCGCCGCGGAGGGTGCGTCGGAGTCCGCAACCGAGGCCGCCGCAGGTGGCGCCTCTGCTCCCGCCACCCTTGAGGCCAGGTAGCCATGTTGGTGAGCATGCGCGACATCTGCAAGGAGTTTCCGCTGGGAAAAGATGTCGTGAGGATTCTTTCCCACATTGACCTGGACGTTTCCGAGGGGGAGTACCTGGCCATCATGGGGCCTTCCGGCTCGGGCAAGACCACCCTTATGAACCTGATTGGATGTCTTGACGTAGCAACGTCGGGCACCTATACCCTTGATGGCAGAGATATCAGCGGCTGTAACGAC
Source organism: Eggerthellales bacterium (assembly GCA_029101185.1). Taxonomy (GTDB): domain Bacteria; phylum Actinomycetota; class Coriobacteriia; order Coriobacteriales; family Eggerthellaceae; genus Slackia. Next base: position 2,559 of record JAQXQN010000070.1, read on the forward strand.
AATCAGCTGGCGGAGATTCGCAACAAGGAAGTGGGCTTCGTGTTCCAGACCTTCCATCTGCTGCCTAATCTGACCGCCCTTGAAAACGTTGCCCTGCCCCTGCTGTACCGGGGGGTTAAGGAGTCCGAGCGCAAACGGCTTGCTCGCCAGACCCTTGAGTCCATGGGTCTCGGGGAGCGCTGCGACCACAAGCCCTCCCAGCTTTCTGGTGGCCAGTGCCAGCGGGTTGCCATCGCTCGCGCCATGGTGGGAAACCCCCGGCTGCTTTTGGCTGACGAGCCTACCGGCGCTCTTGATTCCGCCTCCGGTCGGCAGATTATGGAGTTGTTCTCCCAGCTGCATAAGGAGGGGGTTGCCATCATCATGATCACCCACGATGCCCAGATTGCATCCTGGGCTGATAGGGTGGTGCACATCCGAGACGGTAGGCTCTATGACGAAGGGTCCGGTCCCGCAGCCCCCGAGGCCGCCACAGCTCCCGAGGCCGCCGCAGCTTCTGAGCAGGCCGTAGAACCCGCCACCCCCGAGGACGGCGGTGATCAGCATGCCTAAGTTCCAGCTTCCCAAGCTTGGCGCTGCCAAGGGCGCTTCGACGGGCGTTGCCGCCGCCGATGCCGTCAACTCCGCCAGTCCGGCCGTAAGGATGTCGGTTCGAGTTAAGGACGTCCTGTTTGGCAGCAAGTTCTTCCAGAATCACCGTAAGGCTGCCATAGCTATCGGCGTGGCGGGGCTGTTGGCGGTGGGGGGAATCTTGGCCGCAGTTTTACACCACAGCCCGGTGAAGGTGTATTCGGTAGCGGAGGTTGCCATGATTGACGAATACGCCGCTGCCGTGAACACCGAGGGTGTGGTTTCTTCCGCCGGCGTGCAGAGGGTGATGCCCTCTGAGACCATGCAAGTGGAAGAGGTGCTGGTTGAACCTGGCCAGACGGTGATCCAGGGTCAGGTCCTGCTCACTTACGATACCACCCTTACCGAGGTGGAGTTGCAGCGCGCACGCATCCAGGTGGCCAGGCTTGAACGGGATCTTGAGCGGCAGCAGTCAGAACTTGCCCAGCTCAACGCCATGTCCCCCTTCTCCTCCTGGCTGGTGGTGCCCGAGAACAACGTGTCCTACAACCCTTCGCAGACCGGGACCTACGTCAGCGGCACCGGAACAGAATCCGACCCTTTGTATTACCTGTGGTCCTTGGGGGATTCCCTGTCTCAGGACTGTCTTCGTGAGATGGCCACAACTGCCCTTGCCCAAGGCGCTGGTCACTCTGGCGAAGCGTACGTGGCCCTGGTGGAGCGGGAGAACAACGCCCTTAACGGCCGGGTGACCCAGATTTGGTGCATGCGCTTGTCCCTTGACCCCGCGGCTCTTGCGGGCGGATCTGGTTCTACAAACGGTGACGGCAGCGGCGGGGGATCCGACGACGGTTCTGGCCCTGGCGACGGATCCGCCGCGGGTGACGGCGGCGTGGGCAACGGAGGCTCCGCCTCCGGGGAAGGCGGAGCAGAGCAGGCTCCCACCACCCAGATAAAGCCCGAAGTAGGCATCCAATTCTGCGTTCTTGACTTGCCCGAATCCATTACTGATTACGAAGAGGTCCCCGAGCCCTACTGGGAGCAGTCCGGCTCTCCTTTCTCCGCCCAGGAGCTAGCCAGTATGCGCCAGGCCCAGCAGGAGGTAATTAGGCAGACCGAGCAACAGCTCAACCTGGCCCGTCTGGACCTTGAACAGAAGGAATCCCAGTTCAATGCCGATGGTGTGCCTGCCGCCATGGATGGTGTGGTCACTGCGGTCAATGATCCGGCCACGGCAGCGGCCCAAGGTAAGCCCATTGTGGAGGTTTCCGCAGGGGATGGCTTCTATATTCGCTGCGGCGTGTCCGAATCCAACTTGGATAGGGTGATGGTGGGCCAGACCGTGTCTGTGAATAGTTGGGAGAGCGGGGTGTCCTGCGACGGCGTCATCTCCGAGATAGGCACCGCTCCCGAGCAGGGGCTCTACGTGTACTCCAACATGGGTTCAACCAACCCTAACATGTCGGTGTATCCCATCACCATCAAGGTGGACGCCTCCCAGATGCTCTCCGTAGGCTCCGGTGTGTCCGTGTCGTACGTGCCTGGGTCTCAGGAGGGCTCGGATGGGACTGTGTTCCTGCCTTCTCCCTTTGTGGTGTACGAAGGGAGCGGGGCCTATGCCTATGTTGCGGATGACCAGGGCAAACTTGAGCGCAGGCAGGTCCGGGTGGGCATGACCCTGTGGGGGGAGTACGTGCAGATTCTGGGAGGCCTTTCCCTTGAAGACCGGGTTGCCTTCCCCTACGGCGACGACGTGGTGGAGGGCGCTGCTACCCAGGACGCTCCCGCCGACGACCTCTATTCGCTTTCGCTCTTCTAGAACCAGGGAGGCATCATGACAGAGAACATTATTCTGGCCTTCCAGAGCGTCTGGAGCCACAAGCTCAGGTCCTTCTTGACCATGCTCGGCGTGATTATCGGTATCGCGTCTATCATCGCCATCGTCTCCTGTATCCAGGGCACTACTCAGCAGATCAAGGAGAACGTGGTCGGTGCCGGCGGTAATGTGACGGTGGTGTCTGTGACCACCTCCGAAGGCTGGGCTGTTGATCCTAGCTATGAGCAAATCTCCGGTGTTTCCATAGTGGACCCCCGTGCGGTTGACGACATGAACCAGCTCGCCAGCGTGGAGGCGGTGTCTCTGATTCACACCCGCTCCTATACTTCCGACGTCTATGCCGGGGATAATTCTATGACCGGAAGCCTTACCGGCGTTGATGCCAACTATCTTGACCTTGCAGACTATCGGGTGGTTTCCGGCAGGGGCCTGGTGGATGAGGATTTTACCCATGCCCGTAAGGTGGTGCTCCTTGATGTGGCGGCGGCCAGGGCCCTCTTCCCAGGTCAGGACGCCATTAATCAGACGGTTGAAATCAAAGGCGAGCCCTTTGTGGTGGTGGGCCTGGTGGAGAAGGTGGTCACCAACCAGGTTGAGATCAAGAACATGACCGACTACTACATGTATAGCGCTTCTACGGCTATGGGGTCCGCCATCATTCCGGATTCCACCTGGTCAATCGTGTATCAGTATGACGAACCGTACAGCGTTGCGGTCAGGGCCCCTTCGCCAGACGACCTCTCTGCAGCAGGATCATCGGTGGCGGAGTACCTTAACGCCAACTATGTCACCGGCACCTCTCATAAATACACTTCGGTGAATCTGGAAGAGACCGCCGCGGAGCTGCAGCAGATTGCCACGGCCATGACGGGGCTGCTGGTGTGGATTGCGGGCATCTCGCTTTTGGTGGGCGGCATCGGGGTCATGAACATCATGATGGTCTCGGTTGCGGAGCGCACCCGAGAAATCGGCCTAAAGAAGGCCATCGGTGCCAAGCGACGGGCAATTCTGGGGCAGTTTCTGACGGAGGCCGCGGTGCTTACCATGCTCGGCGGCATCATTGGCGTAATTCTTGGCCTGAGTCTGTCAAAGCTGATGACCCTGATTATCGGGATACCCTCAGCGGTTAGCGTGCCTGCTTGCATCTTTGCCGTTGCCTTTAGCGTGCTGGTGGGACTGGTGTTTGGTCTGTTGCCTGCAGTGAAGGCATCCCGTCTCAATCCCATTGAGGCCCTGCGGTATGAGTAGGGGCTGAGGATAGCGCTCCTGCGGTTCCGTCTCAATTGCCCGTCTTTGCCGTGGTGTGCGCCGTTACCGGCATTGGCATGTGGGACGCGGACGGCAACCGCATGTGGGGCAAGTACAAGGGTCTTAAGGGTGCTCCAGGAAAGGAGCCTGCTCAGCCTGTGAAGTAGGGGTGTAAACCTGGCTCTTGACGAAGGGGCCTCGGTCCCTGGCTATGCAAGCCTTGCATTTGGCGAAGCGAACCTGGCCGCATCGGGTATCCGGTGCGGCCTATTTGTGTCTTAAGACATGCGGGATTGGCAGGGGTTTTCCTACAGGGCTCAATCTGGGACGCTTCGACATGCGATCCAGGGTTCGACATGCGATCCAAGACGCTTAGGCACCTTATCTGCAGGCGTTTTGGGACCCTTCTCGGATCACGACTGTAACGGCGGATTCCACTCTGCAGGTCAGGCCGGCTGCCAGTCGCTCCTCGTATCGCTGGAGGCTTGCCTTGATAAAGCGGTCAAAGAGCAGCCCCATGCGCACGCGGAAGAACTCGGGGTGCCATTGGGTGCCCATGAAGAATAGGCGATCCGGCATCTCGATGGCTTCTACGAGGCCGTCGGTGGCGTGGGCACAGGGGCGTAGGTTTGGAGCGACGGTCTTGATGCCCTGATGGTGCATGGAATTGACCGCCAGGTGCCGGGTTTTCAGGATGTCTGAGAGGATGGTGCCAGGTTCGATGGTCACGAAATGGCTGGGGCATTCGTAGTGGTCCTGCTGCCAGTGCTTTAGGCGTACAGCCTCGGAGCTTTGCATGATGCCGTACTCCACGGTGGTACGTGCCATCTCGCGACGATCTTGGGGGCATTGGGGGTTGTCCGTGCCCTCGTAGATGCAGCCAGGGCAGAGGGCGCGCTTGATGTCCTCGTCGGTAAGGGTGGTGCTGACCAGGGTGTTTTTAGAACCATCGGGGATATAGATGCCCTCTAGGGCCCACGTGTTGCCACCGATGGAGCAGTACTCGTCCGATAGGTCCTGGTAGAGGGTGCCGCCGAAGTGCACGTTGATCATCTGCATGCCGCGGCACACGCCAAGTACGGGGATATCAAAGTCGTAGGCGTAGTTGAGGATGCGGTCCTCCATGCGGTCCCGGTTCGGGGTCAGGGGGGAGAGCTTGGGGCTGCGGCGGGCCTCTCCGTAGCGCTCTGGGGAGATATCGTGGCCACCGGTGAATAGGAAACCGTCAATCTGGGGCAGCAGGTACTCGTAGATGCGGATGTCGTCGGTCATGGGAAGGACTAGGGGCATGCCGCCCCACTCTTCTATTGCCTGGCAGTAGTTCTGCTTCAGGCGCAGGATGTCTTCTTCGGGGACGTATGACGGCACGATGCCAATCAGGGGCACATGGTTACTTACTTCTGACACGGCGGTACTCCTCAGGTGCGTGAAATGCGCCTGATTGTATCAGAGGCTGTAAGAGGTGGTCGGGTTGGAAGCGCTGGTGGGTTTGTCAGGCCCGTCAGGGGTGATTGGATTGTGTGGGCCATTGGACGAATCGGATGAAGTGGACGGGCTGGATGTGTCTCTGGAGGGGTTCCCAGAGCAGGTGGAGGCATTTCTCGCGGAAGCCCTGCGAGCGCAAGCCTTGGCCGCCGATATCAGTCGCGGACTGCAGGCGCGGATTGAGGTGGTAAACGGGTGGGCGGCAAAGGCGGCAACCCGTGG
>JAQXQN010000071.1 GCA_029101185.1 Eggerthellales bacterium
CTTTTGCTCCGGCCCCGCGGCAAAAATCACGGGCGGGGTGTCCTCGGCAGACAGGCAGGCCTCCGGCACCGGAATGGGCATGGGGGCATAGCCCCGGGCCCTGCGAATCATGCAAATCGCGGTTGTGGCCTGGCTGTCGGATTGGGCCCGGCTGTCTTGGCCGTCGTGGGTGGCATCATCGCCGCCAAAGCTGATCACCCGCACCACGGAGTCGTCGAATCGGGTGAGGATGGGACGGTTGTTGCCCAGCACCCCATCGGCCACCTGGCCTAATGCGGCCCAGCATGCTTCGTCATCCACCTCAATGGGCTGACCGGAGATATTGCCCGAGGTCATGACCAGCGGCCCGCCAAACTCCGCCAGCAGCAGATGCTGCAGGGGCGTGTAGGGAAGCATGCAGCCCAGCTCGGGCAGGTTGTCGGCAAGGCCCGGGGCCACAGGCGCGCCAGGGCGTTTGCGCAGCAGCACGATAGGGCGGACGGAGCCCTGTAGGAGGTCCGCTTCCGCCTTGTTGACCAGGCATGTCTCGCGGATGGCCTCCATATGGGGAAACATCACCGCAAAGGCCTTGTTGGGCCGATGCTTGCGCTGCCGCAACAGGGCCAGGGCATCAGGGTTGGCGGCGTCGCACACCAGGTGGAACCCGCCGAGACCCTTGACGGCAAGGATGCGCCCCGCACGGAGCCATTGGCAGGCACGGGAGATGATGGCATCCGATACCTCTCGAGTATCGCCCCAGGTCCAGTCCGAATCAGGGCCATCGGGGCAGATGGGGCAGGCCTTCCAGGAGATGTGGGGGCCGCATTCAAAGCAGGCATCCGGCTGGGCGTGAAAGCGCCTATCTGCCGGGTCCTGGTATTCTCGCTGGCACTGGGGGCACATGGGAAAGCCGGCCATAGAGGTGTTGCGCCGGTCGTAGGGAAGCTGCCCAGTGATGGTGAACCGGGGTCCGCAGCTGGTGCAGTTGATGAAGGGATAGTGGTAGCGCCTGTCCGCTGGGTCAAACAATTCTCGGACGCAATCGGGGCAACAGGCCAGGTCGGGGGAGACTAAGGTACTCTGCTGGCCGTCGGATTCCTGGGAGAGGCGGATGGAGAAGTCCACGAAGCCCTCCACCGGCACCTCCTCAAGGAGAATCTCCGTGACTCGGGAGGCTGCTGGAGCGTGGTCGTTGATGTCCATGACGAATCTGTCCAGGGCATCGGAGTCCCCCTCCGCATGGATGAACACGCCGGCAGTACCGTTAAGCACCCAGCCGGTAAGGTCATGGTCGCGGGCGCAGTTGAAGACGAAGGGCCTGAACCCCACGCCCTGGACGATGCCGTGGACCTGTATGTCAAGGGCTTCGGTCATGGGGCTACCGCCGGGTCAGCGTCTCGGCAAAGTCTGCGGAGGAGAGCCCAAGCAGGTTCACGCCCGTGGAGGTGATGGTCAGGTTGCCGTGGGTCACTCCCTTGGTGCCCAGAATCATGTTGGCCACGTCCTTGACCACGCTGGCGTCTCCTCGCAGGATGATCACCTCCATGCACACGTGGGCATCCACATGCACGTGGGTGGTGGTGATTATCTGCTCAAAGTAGTCGTGCTGGATGGCGTCAAGTTTCTCCCGCACGTCGCCGGAGTGGTGGTTGAACATGATGGTCAGTGTGCCCATGACCTCTTCGCCAGGAATCTGGCAGTCGTCCTCCGCAATGGCGTCGCGCACGAGGTCGCGCACCACTTCGGAGCGGTTCTTGGCCAGCCCGCGTTTTGCCACCAAAGCGTCAAAGCGCATTAGCAGGCTCTCAGGCATTGCCACCGAGAATCTGACCAGGTCGTTTGCCATGGTTGTACCAGCTACACCAGCTCGACGCGGACGCCGCTTGCCTTCTCGGCGTCATCCTCAAGGGCGTCCTTAGCCTCGTCAAGGAGGGCGCGGACGTTATCAAGCAGAGACATGGCGGCATGCAGCTTCTCAGAGGCTCCCTCATATCCGGCGTCCTCCGCGCTGTGGGCAAGGTTGTGGGTCCAGCGGCGCTCAAGCTTCACGTGGTCGTCAATTTGGTCGATCATCTGCTCAAACTGGCCGGTGTTGATTCCGTTTTGGCACATGGCTCCTCCTTATGAATGATGAAGGTAAGGGATGTATCATATGCACGATACGCGACGGCGCATGTGGCATATGACTATATATGCGGTATACGCCTCCAATCCCCAAAACTCAGGCTGAAACGGGAAACGGTGTGAAAAAACCAATCAAAAGTAACATGTATATGGATGCCAAACTGGAAGACCTTGCTCCTTACGCCCACGCGATAGACGGCGATGCCAACGCGGAGTGCCTGGTGCTGTCCTACGGCGAAGCGTCCCAGCCCGTCCGTGACGCCTTGACATCGGTAAGCGCCCGGCTGGGGTTTGGGGAGCCCGCCTTTGGTGACCTGTCTCAACTGGGCACGGCCAAGGACGCCTTCGCCCTGGTGGAGGGGATTGATCCCGTGGTGGTGGTCTGCGCGGATGAGCTTTCCGGGGTCATGTTCGGCCAGGCCTACAGGATTCAGGTCCCCCAAAACAACGCAGGCCGCGCGTTGGGGCGGCCTTTTGCTGC
>JAQXQN010000072.1 GCA_029101185.1 Eggerthellales bacterium
CCCTGCACGTCCACGATGCTCACGGGGATACCCGCCTTGGCGACAATGTTGGACACGGCGGGAACAGGAACGGGCAGCAGGCCGTGCTGACAGCGCACGGCGCCACGACCCTCGCAGAGCCGCTCCACCACGCATTGACGTATCCCCAGGTCATCAAGGCATACGGCAATCGCCACCGTATCCACGATGGAATCCACTGCGCCCACCTCATGAAAGTGCACCTGATCGATGGGAACCCCATGAGCCTGAGATTCTGCGTCGGCAAGGATGTCGAAGATGTCCAAGGCCGTCTGGCGAGCCTGGGGCGTCAGGTCTCCCGCATTGATGATCTCGCGGATTTCGGCCAGCCCTCGATGGACGTTGGTGTGGTCGTGGCTGTGGCCTTGGTCGTGGCTGTGGTCGTCGTCGTGGTTGTGGTCGTGGTCGAAATCTTGGCCATGGTCGTGGCACGGTTCATGCAGGACCACGTCAAAGTCGCAGCAATCAAGACCCGACTTGTTAACCCGGGATATCTGCAGGTCATAGCCAGCAAGAGGCAGACTTGCAAGAGCGTTTCGCAAGCGACCCTCGCTTGCACCCAGGTCAAGCAAGGCTGCCACGGTCATGTCGCCGGAAATGCCCGACGAGCAATCAAGATAAAGCATGGTGGACATGTGAGTCCTTTCATGAATCCAGATAATGCGCGTCTACTGACCTGCATGGTCAATGAGCGCTGCCTGGTATCCCCCACCAAATCCGTTGTCGATGTTCACCACCGACACACCACTTGCACAGGAGTTGAGCATGCTGAGCAACGCGCTCACTCCCCCAAAAGATGCGCCATAACCCACACTGGTAGGCACGGCGATCACCGGGCAAGAAGCCATCCCCCCAATCACGCTGGCAAGGGCGCCCTCCATTCCCGCAACCGCAACGATGGCGCTGGCGGTCATAATCTCCTGAGTGTGAGCCAGCAGTCTGTGCATTCCTGCGACCCCAACATCGTAGAGCCTGGTCACACGGCTGCCCATACACTCTGCGGTCAATGCCGCCTCTTCGGCGCAATACAAATCCGAAGTGCCCGCGCAGGCTACCACCACCGTGCCATTGCCGCCGGGCTTAGGCTTCTGGCCGACAATCAAACACCGAGCTTCAGGATAATAGCGGACAGGACACTTCGCCATATCTGATGTTTGGAACTCAGGCTCAGACCCAAGCTCAATCTGAAACTCAGATCCAAGAATCTGGCAGACCTCCTGAGCCTTGGCCGAATCCACGCGGGTAGCAAGTATGCAATCCTGCCCAGACTCCATGAGTGCTTGGATTATCCCCGCAATCTGCTGGGCGGTTTTACCTTGACCGTAGATTACCTCGCCGGCACCCTGCCTGAGTCCGCGATGCAGATCAGGCTTGGCGAACCCCAGATCAGAGAAGGGCTCCATCTGGAGTTGCAAGCGAGCGTCCTCCACGGAAACGGCGCCCTGAGCCACGTCCTGAAGCAGCTGAGTGAGTTGCGTCTTTTCCATGGCGGTTACATCCCCGCGCTACCCATGCCGAAGGCAAACACGAGAAACGCCACGTCAAATAGGCAAAAGACCAGTGCGCACACGTTTACGGGATTTACCCGAGTGCGTTTCATGTCTATGACCGCAAAGACAAGCCCCACCACACCCACGAGTGCAGAGAGAAACGCGCCAATCACGCCGCAGATGAGCGCGATGAACGCCAGCGGGGATGCGGTGTTTGGCACAGAGGCCTTGGCGCCGCCCTGGACTTCAGGGTTGACCTGGGTTGCAGCAGTGTCCTGGAGTTCAGGGTTGACCCCTGCAGAAGGCCCAATCACCTCGATAGGGCCCTGTTGAATAGCGGGAGTGGCGGTCTCGATGGGATTATCGACCGACGCTTGGGGCTGAGCGCCCGAAATGTCGCATGCATTATCAGCCATGGATGCTCCTTGCGAATCGGCTGTCTGTTGATGGATGGCTCCACATTATCGACGGGTGGCTCCACATTATACGCATGCCCCCTAGCGGCTAGCCGCGGGGTCGCTACGATGTCGCCAGATGCCAACAGATGACGCCGGATCCAGCCAGACGTAACGTCTCAGGCAAGATTCTCCAGACGGGATGCCCCAAACATGGTATTCCGAGGCGGCGTTCTCGCCAAAAGTCCTCTGCTTGCCAGCAGGTGGAGTGAATAATCCCCCAGTAAAAGAACCAGACATATGCCTGGTTTCTGAACTGGGGTTTTGCAAATGGCGAAATGTCCTGCCCCGAAGGGATGGCCAAAAAGGCCCTCCGCGATGACGCCCCTGAGCTGAGGCCGCGGCCAAAAACCGCGCACGCGGTGCCGGAATCGGTCCCGCCTCGCGGGCGCTTGCCCGGCCCCGCGGGAGCTTGCCCAGACCCGCGGGTGCTTGCCCGGCCCGTGGACGTTTTCGACGATTGGGAGACATTTTTCGCCGCCGTGGACGAAATGAACGATTGGGAGTGCAAATCCGGGCCCCCGGATGGACGTTTTCGACGATTGGGAGATCAAAATGGACGAAAGAAACGATTGGGAGACGGAAAACGTCTCCCAATCGTTCGAAACGTCCACGAGGCCCACCAAATGACCCCCAATCGTGCAAAACGTCCACGTCCGGAAGCCCGGGCCATCACCGATTGCGAGGTTTGAACGGCCCCTAGTCAG
>JAQXQN010000073.1 GCA_029101185.1 Eggerthellales bacterium
TTTCAGTGTACCCCAAACCCATCCGGCATTGATGCCGGCAATGCTTTCCAGCGCCATGGAGCATGACGCGGAAACCGCCTCTCCGCCCCCTAATCACCCCCATGCCTCTGCATGCTGCAGGAGGAGTGATTATTTGCTGACTTCCGTACTGCCAATATTCTGATTCAGGACCATCTCCCGCCAACCACGCTATTCAAGTCCAGGGCCGCCGTTATTCGAGCTCGATACCGCTGGGTACCCTACGAGTTGCCATGCAGGCAACGAAGGAAAGGAGTGCCATGGCGAGAAAAATCAAGGCGAAGCGCATCCTGCAGCTTCGCGACGGCGGCCTATCGCGCACCGCGATATCGAGGTCGACGGGCATGTCGAAGCAAAGCGTCTGCGACGTCTTCGACGTGGCGGAGGAGCAGGGCATCGCCTACGACGATGTCAGGGACATGCCCGACGACGAGGTCTACCGTCTGCTCTTCCCAGACCGCAACAACCACGAGCCCGCCTACGCGCTGCCGGACTGGGAGCATGTCCACAAGGAGCTCGCCAAGACCGGCGTCACGCTCAAGCTTCTCCACAGCGAGTACGCCGACAAGTGCTCCGAGCAGGGCCAGGTCTCGATGGGCTACGACAGGTTCTGCAAGCTCTACAGGGAGTTCACCGTCCGAAACAGCGTCACCAGCAGGGTCGGCCACAAGGCCGGGAGGATCTGCGAGGTGGACTGGTCGGGGCCCACGATGGAGCTCGCGAACCCCGACACCGGCGAGCTGACAACGGTCTACCTGTTCGTAGGGACGCTGCCGTTCAGCCGCTACTCCTACGTCGAGCCCACACTCGACATGAAGCAGGACACCTGGCTATTGTGCCACGTCCACATGTTCGAGCACTTCGGCGGCTCGGTGCCGGTGATAGTCCCGGACAACCTCAAGACGGGCGTGGTCAAGCACCCGCGCGAGGGCGAGGTCGTCCTGAACGGCGCCTACGAGGAGATGGCAGCCCACTACGGCGCGGCTATCATGCCCGGCAGGGTGCGCAAGCCCAAAGACAAGCCCAGCGTGGAGAACACCGTCTACAACATCGCGCTGAGCGTCATCGGCCCCCTGCGCGGCACCGCCTTCACCAGCTTCGACGCGCTGAGGGCCGCGGTGGCCGGGCAGCTCGAGGCGTACAACGCCGCCCCCTTCCAGAAGCGCTCGGGCAGCCGCAAGGCGTGCTTCGAGAGCGAGGAGAGGCCCCTCCTGAGGCCCCTGCCGGCGGTTCCCTACGAGATCTGCACCTGGGTCTACGACCGCAAGGTCCAGAAGAACAGCCACGTCGCATACGCCAAGAACTTCTACTCGGTGAGCCACATCCACGTCGGCAAGAAGGTCGACCTGCGCATCGCCGGCTCCACGCTGGAGGTCTTCCTGGGCGGCGAGCGCCTCGCGACGCACAGGCTCTTCCCGCCCTACCTCTCCAACAAGTACAGCACCGCGGAGTCCCACATGCCCCAGGACCGCAGCTACCAGGACTGGAACGCCGAGCGCATCCGCAAGTGGGCGCTGCGCATCGGCCCCTGCTGCTCGGCGGTGATCGAGCGCAGCTTCACGTCGGCGAGGTTCGAGGAGCAGGCCTACAACCCCTGCCTGGCGATCCTGCGCCTCTCCCACGCGTACTCGGCGCCGCGCCTCGAGCGGGCGTGCGAGATGGTCTTGGAGACCGGGGTGAGGACCCCGCGCTACGCCCACATCAAGCCCATCCTGGAGACCAACCAGGACAAGATCGCGCCCGAGGACGGGTGCGCCGACGGTGACGCGGTCGGCTATGTCCGCGGCGCAGACTACTACGGAGGTATCTGATGAACCTGGACATTGAGAGCAGGCACAAGCTGCGCGACATGGGCGCGAGCCACCTCCTGGACGCCCTCGAGGCCCAAGACGACGCCGTGTGCATGGGCCTCACCTTCGCCGAGCGCCTCCAGATGGCGGTGGACGAGGCCTACTCCGACTACATCAACAAGACGGTGGCCGGCCTCATCAAGAAGGCCAAGCTGAGGATCCCGCAGGCCGACGTGAGGACGATCGACTACCTGGAGGGGCGCAACCTCGACAGGCAGACGCTGGTCGAGCTCTCCACCTGCGGGTTCGTGAACCGCTGCGACAACGTCGTGTTCGAGGGCTTCTCGGGCTCGGGAAAGACCTTCCTGTCAAACGCCTACGCCAAGGAGTGCTGCCGCAACCGCTACCGCACCCTCTACATCCGCATGCAGGACCTGGAGGAGCTGCGCCGCGAGCACATCACCAAGTACGGCACCGACATGAAGCTCGTCACCAAGCTCGCCAACTACCAGGTGCTGGTCCTCGACGAGTGGCTGTTCTCTAAGCCCTCCGAGGAGTTCCGCAACTTCCTGCTCGAGGTCACGGAGCGGAAGTACATGGAGAGCACCATCATCTTCTGCACGCAGTTCCGCAAGGGCGACTGGCACGCGCGCCTGGGCGGGGGCGTCCAGGCCGACGCCATCATGGACCGCATCGTCCACAACACCGTCTGGGTGTCCGCGGGCGACATCAACATGAGGGAGCACTACGCCAAGAAGGACCGCGGGGCCAGCTCGCAAGACGCGCAGGGCCGCGCTGACTAGCAAAGCGCCTACCGGCGGTATCGACTCAAGATGCCGCCGGTATCCACTCGGGATAACAGCGGTCCTGAAGGGCAATAATCACCAGTCCTAACGCGACCAAATACTCACGCTCGCGCCGGCAATTGGGCAAAGGCGAAAAATCGACGTGAGCAATCTTTTTTGGCATGGCTGCGCTTCCAG
>JAQXQN010000074.1 GCA_029101185.1 Eggerthellales bacterium
CTTAAGGCCGAGGACGAGGGCCTACGGGACGCTCGTCTGGCGCTGTGCGACGCCACCCGCATCCTGATTGCGGTTGCCCTGGGCATTTTGGGCATTTCCGCGCCAGTGGCCATGGAGCATCGCGAGCAGTAGTGCTTTGGCGGCGAGCGAGGCGTGGGTGTGCCCGCCTGCTTGACATGTTGTACGTAGGGGAATCTTCGGGTTCCCCTACTTTTTTCCCGAACCTTGCATCTCAGGAAAGATAGTCCGTATTTCCCCCGGGTTTTTTGGGATAATGAGTGGTTGGAATGTACACACCAAGGGAACAGGGCGGCACGCTTCGTCATAGGTCATTTGCCAGAGGCATTGCGTCCGAGGCATTTTGACGGGGGACGTTTCGCCCAAGGGGGTATACGAATGCTAGAACTGAAAGACCTTGTGTTTGAGGTTGCGCCCGAGGAGGACTCCTCCCAGCGTAAGGTGATCATCGATCACCTGAATCTCACCATCCAGGACGACAAATTCGTGGTCATTACCGGCCCGAACGGCGGCGGAAAGTCCACTTTGGCCAAGCTGATTATGGGCATTGAGAAGCCTACCTCCGGTCAGATTATCTTCAACGGCCAGGACATCACGGACATGGATATCACCGAGCGCGCCAATCTCGGCATCGGCTACGGCTTCCAGCAGCCCGCCCGCTTCAAGGGCATGAAGGTCAAGAAGCTGCTCGACATTGCTGCGGGCAAGAAGCTGCCCATGCTGACCTGCAATGAGTACCTCGCCAAGGTGGGCCTTTGCTCCGCCGGCTACATCACCCGCGAGGTTGACAAGTCCCTCTCTGGTGGTGAGGTCAAGCGCATCGAGATTGCCACCATCCTTGCCCGGGATCCCCAGCTTGCTATTTACGACGAGCCTGAAGCGGGCATTGACCTGTGGTCCTTCGACCGGCTGACGGAGACTTTCCGCGATATTCATGAGGCACGGGGCGGCCGCTCTATTGTGATCATCTCCCATCAGGAACGGATTATTGAGCTGGCTGACGAAGTGGTCTGGCTTAAGGACGGCAAGGTGGAGAAGATGGGCCCCCGAGATGAGATTCTCCCGCTGCTTGGCTTCTCTGGCCGCAATACCGGCTGTGCGTTCTCTCAGCCCACGGCCTTGCATCTCACGGAGATTCCTACCACCTGCTAGGCTGTGCGCCGGGTTCACGCCTAGCGCGGGACGTGCGCCGAAGCGGGAACCCGCCAGCGCAAAGCCCACGCGCCGAGCGCTTTGGCGCACCGCACGCTTCGACTGCGTACACTTCGACATCCACTTGCCGCCAACAGGCGGCCTATCAAAAGGGGTACTCATGGATCTGACCAAGATTGACGAAGACCTGCTTGCCAGCATCGCCGACATCCACGGCATGCCTCGGGGAGCGTTTAACATCCGCAAAGACGGAGAGCTGGTCCAGCGCAGCTCCACCGCGTTCATTGACATTGAGGCGTTCACCGACAAGCAGGGCATCAAGATTACCGTGAAAGAGGGGACTCGGGGCGAGACCGTCCACATCCCTGTGATTATGACCAAGTCCGGTTTGACTGACGTGGTCTACAACGACTTTTATATCGGGGACAACGCGGACGTGACTATCGTCGCCGGCTGCGGCATCCACAACGCCGGGGACCAGAAGTCCCAGCACGACGGCATCCACACCTTCCATCTGGGTAAGAATTCCCACGTGCGTTATTTGGAGAAGCACTACGGTGAGGGCGAAGGCACCGGCGAGCGGGTCATGAATCCCACCACCATTGTCTACATGGACGAGAACTCCCGCTGCGAGATGGACATGACTCAACTGAGGGGCGTGGATTCCACGGTGCGCGAGACCAACTGCTACCTGCAGGCTGGCGCCAAACTGGTGCTCACCGAGAAGTTGCTGACCCACGGCAAGCAGCTGGCCGAGTCCAACATGCGGGTGGAGTTGAAGGGCCAGGATTCCAGCGTTCAGGTGATCTCCAGGTCTGTTGCCCAGGACGACTCGGTGCAGATTTTCAACCCTCTGGTGATTGGCGAAGCGTCCTGCCGTGGACATGTGCAGTGCGACGCCATCATCATGGGCAACGCCAAGGTCAAGGCTATCCCAGGTATCGAGGCTGCGTCCGAAGACGCCCAACTGGTACATGAGGCTGCTATCGGCAAGATTGCCGGGGATCAGATTGTGAAGCTGATGACTCTGGGCTTGTCCGAGGAAGAGGCTGAACAGGAGATCCTGGACGACTTCCTGGCATAGCGCATTCAGTTGCAGCGTTTGCTGGCGCGACGTTTGCTGGCGCAGCGCTTGCTGTCGCGCGGGCCGCGTGATGCGTGCGCAGACCGCGGGTCGGGCGGGCGCATACCGCGTGATGCGGGCGAATGTCGTGCCCAGGGCCAGGGCGAATGAGATAGTTGTTTAGGGTTGTCACCGCCGAGGGCAAAAATGGCCCGAAGGGCCAAAAAACCCGCCGGCGGTGACGGATTTGGAAGGGCGCTGGCCAAAAAGGGCCTCGGAAGTGACGAGGGCTGGACAAAAAGTGCCCCGGCGGTGACGATCGCGAAGTGAATAATAGCCTCAGCCGAGAATAATATCTTCGTGACCTGGGCTTTTGCCGAGCCCTTGACGAAGCATCCTTTGCCGCCGTCACTTCCGAAGGGGTTTTTGGCCAGTGGGGCCCCAAGATCGTCACCGCGGGCGGCCTTTTTGGCCACCCCGCGGGTCAGCACATTTCGCCATCTATAAAACCCCAGGTCAAAAACCAGATATATATCTGATTCCATTACTGGGGTATTATTCAGTCCTTACGGCGATCGACGCATGGCCGCTCAGGGTCGTCGCGGCGCTGCTGTTCCACTGGTCAATTCGTTACGCCAGGGGATCCACCGCAGGCAGGTTGCCAAAGGTCTGCAGCTGG
>JAQXQN010000075.1 GCA_029101185.1 Eggerthellales bacterium
TGGGCATAAGCCCGGTGGTATCAATCACATCGTCGGCGGATTTGCGCAGGTCAAACAGGAGAGCCCGCTCCGCTTCGATACCCTGGGCAATGGTCATGCCCTCATCGCACATGGGGTGGCGCCGCCTTGATGCCTTATAGCGTGCAACCAGTTTGTCGTCCTGGGCGTCAAGAAACAGCACCCGATAGGGAGCGCCAATCTCGTCAAGGTGGTCAAGCTGGCCTTTCAGATCCGCAAAGAACGCCTTGTTGCGAGCGTCGCAGACCAGGGCCACCTTTGACGCGGCACTTCCGGCCTGGGCCGCCCGGACAAGCAGCGGGGGGATAAGGCTAGCTGGCAGGTTGTCCACGCAGAAGTACCCCAAATCCTCAAAGACATGCATGGCCTCGGTACGGCCGGCGCCCGACATGCCGGTGATGATCACCAGGCTTTCAAGCTGCTCCACGCAGCGCTTGGTCTCGGTCATTTCCCCTCCTAAAGCCAGTCTTTCAATTCCTTGACGAAGCGTGCAGACTGGGCGTACCCCATGTCATAAACCCGAGAGAGGGTCTCGTAGTCACGCTCTGAGTTTGTAATGGGCATTTCGTCAGGATAGAACACCTTCACCTTCCCTGCCTGCTCGAGGCGCTCCACCTCATCGCACAGGGCGTTATAGGCGGCGGGTCTGGCTATGGAACGTTCGGCTATAAGCGGATGCTTGTGGTAGACCGCCTTAAGCACCCCGCGGGTCAGCGCCCCTACAGGCTTCTTGCGATACCCCTTTGGCTGAGTGCGCACCACCACCGCCCGGTCAAAGCCATCCTCAAAGGCCTCGTGGATGCAGATACCCCAGTTATCCGCCAGCCCGCCGTCCATATACCCCCGACCGTCAATGAAGGTGGGAGGCATGAACACCGGCAGTGAGGAGGAGGCCCGTACCTTGCGGGCCACATCCAGGCTATCCGTCATGTCCTCCTTGGTGAAGACCCGAGGCAAGCCCGTGTCCCAATCGTAGGCCTCAATGTGGACCTTGGCGGGATTGGCCACAAAGGTGTTCCAATCAAAGCAGAACACCCCATCCGTGCCCTCCGCCTCGGCGATCATGTCCTCATACAGCCGCTTGGAGTTAAAGTACCCCTGCCCTTTGAGCATGCTGCCGATACCCCCGAACTCAGGGTCAAGGACCAAGTCCACAAAACTGGATCGGGCGCGCTCGGGGTCTCGGGACACGTAGTTGACCACATGGCTGGCACCTGCGGACACCCCGTACACGGAGTCGAAGAACAGCCCCTCCTCAAGCAGGCGCACCAACACCCCAGCAGTGTGGGCGCAGCGCATGCCGCCCCCCTCAAACACAAGGGCCACGTCGGTGATGTTACTTTCAAGCACCCCCGGGTCTTGTGGCCTAGGGGTCTTCCTCATGATCATTGATTCTCTCCTTCTTGGCTCTCCCCCGTTTCCCAGGTGGCTTCCTTTTCTCCTGTCGAAGCGTCCTGGAGCACCCGGTACACCTCTTGGGCAACCTGGAGGGGAACCGCCTTACAGGCCACAATCTCCTCAAGGGTAGCGGACTTAAGCTTTCGCCATCCGCCAATCTTCTCAAGGAGCAGCTTCTTGCGTTTGGGGCCCATGCCCGCCACATCGTCAAGAACGGACTTGGTCATGCCCCGCGCCCGCAGCTGGCGATGGTAGCCAATGGCGGTACGGTGGGACTCGTCTCTCACATGTTTAATGAGATACAGGGATGCGGACCCGGAGGGAAGCACCACCGGCCCGCTATCCTGCCAGGGCACGAAGATCTCCTCGTCCCGTTTGGCCAGGCCGCAGCAAGCGATGTCGGTGATGCCCAGCTCTTCCAGTTTGGTCAGAGCCGCGGTCAGCTGAGGTTTGCCACCGTCAAGTACCAGCAGATCAGGCTTCTTGCCAAACCGCTCATCTGCCATGCGTTGGGGCGAGAACCGCCTGCCAAGGACCTCCTGCATGCTAAGGAAGTCGTTGGCCTCGTCAAGGGGGGTACGGATCTTGAACTTACGGTACTGGGACGGATCTGGCTTTCCCGCGGTGAACACCACCATGGATGCCACGGTATAGGAGCCGTGGATAGTGGACACGTCAAAGCACTCGATACGCATGGGGGGCGCGTCAAGGGCTAGGGCGCTTTCCAACTGGAGCAGGGCCTGGTTGGTGCGCTTATCCTCATAGCTGGTGCGGACCTTGTAGCGGTTCAGGGTGTGCCCCGCGTTTGTTTGAGCCATGGCCAGAAGCTGGAACTTCTCCCCTTTCTGGGGCACGGTCAGGCGCACCTTGGCCCCATGGCTGCTTGCCAGCTTGTCCGTGAGCCAACGCTCGAGGGCCTCGGAGTCCTCCAACTCCCGTTCCAAGATCACCTCATGGGGAATGGAGGTGGTTTGATCGTAGTAACGCAGCAGGAAAGTGTGCAACAGGTCCTCGTCAGGGATGTCTCTGCCCTTATCCAGGATGAATTCGTTGGAGTTTATGATCCTGCCCTCACGAATCTGGAACACGTGGGCCGCAGCGATGGTCTCCTCACGGCTTATGCCCACCACGTCCGCATCAAGATTCCTGGTAGACACGGCGTGCTGCCGAGAGTTCAAGGACCCGATGGTCTGGATGCGTGACTTCAGCCGAGCGGCGCGCTCAAAGTCCAGGTCCTCAGCGGCCTGGCGCATCTGCTCCGTAAGCCTGTCCACGAACTCCGCACGGTTGCCGGCCAAAAACCGCTCCACCGCCGCTACCTGCCTGCGGTACTCCTGAGGGCTTATCCTGCCACAGCAGGCTCCAGGTCCGATGCCCACATGGGCGTCAAAGCAGGGCTTGCCAGGCTCGAGGGACCGATAATCACCACCTGCCGCCTCAAGCCGGCGACACAGCTGCTTGTACTCAGCACACTGGGCAGAGCAGATGGGCACCACCTTGCGCACCGTATCCACCAACTCCCGAGCAGCCCGGGAATCCGTGTAGGGCCCGAAATAGCGGGTCTTGGGATTGTGCTTTTCCCTGGTGTACTTGATGGCAGGAAATACCTCTCCTTTGGTCAACGCGATAAAAGGATAGCTCTTGCTGTCCTTGAAGTCCGCGTTGAAGTAGGGAGAATGCTGTTTGATCAGGTTGTTCTCAAGCACCAGCGCTTCATGCTCGTTTTCCACCACGATGTATTCAAAGGAGTCAATCTGGCTCAGAAGCAGCGGGATCTTGGCCCGTTCATCCTGCAGGTTCACATACTGGCGCATACGCTCCCGCAGACGCTTGGCCTTTCCCACGTAAAGCACCGTGCCTTGAGCGTTCTTCCACAGATACACCCCGGGCAACGAAGGCACGTCCGCAAGCTGGCGGCGAAGTGCCTCCACGTTTTTGCCAAATGGCAGAGGGCTGCGGATGTCTGAGGATTCGTTCATGGCGGATAGTATACGCCATGGTTGACCCGCCAGAAAAAACCCCAGGTTTCCACCATCCCCAAGGTCTGACACCGCCCATGCGAGCCCCCCGTAGACCCCACGAAGACCCAACCTGCGTTTAATTGTACTAATACGACATATGACTAGATTTTATATCAGCAATTGTCCATAATGGTCAGTCCATTCATGAGGCAGCCCGCACGCCATAGCGCAGGTCTGCACGCTTCGACATTTCAGATGCATCAGCCACCCCCTTCGGCCCTAGGGGCTTGAGAGGACGTACACATGCCGAAGCGTACGGGCCTTTGCGGCACGCCCACGTGACCGATTGGAAAGGAGTAACCCGATGAAAGAGTTATGGAAGAAATGGAACGACATTAACCTAATCTTACGCATTCTAGTGTTTCTGGTGGTCGGCGCCGTCCTTGGCGTGGTGGCAACCGCCGCAGGCGCCGCACCCTACCTTGACTGGATTTCCATACTGGGCACCATCTTCACCGGCCTGCTTAAGGCGGTAGCCCCTATTCTGGTGTTCTTCATCATCATCAGTTCTCTGGCCAACGCCAAGGCTGACGGGTCCATGGGCACCATCATTGTGCTGTACCTGATATGCACCTTCATTGCCGCCTTCGCCGCAGTGGTGGCATCCTTCATTTTCCCGGTCACCGTGACCCTCACCGGCATTGAGGTTGCCGAGCAGGCATCCCCCTCTGGCATCGGCGAGGTGCTTGGAACCCTGATCACCAATGCGGTGTCTAACCCGGTTGCCGCCCTGGCAAATGCCAACTACCTGGGCATCCTGGTGTGGGCCGTGCTGATCGGCGTTGCCATGCGCGCCGCCGGCGAGGCCACCCGAGCCTTCTTTTCCGACGTATCCGCCCTGGTCAACACCATGGTGAAGTGGATCATCTCCCTGGCCCCCTTTGGCATCATGGGTCTGGTCTACTCCGCCGTCTCCACCTCGGGCCTTGCCATCTTCGTGGACTACGGCAAGCTGCTGGCAGTGCTTGTGGGCACCATGATCTTTGTCGCCCTGGTGGCCTACCCTGTGATCATCTTCCTGGCCGCACGTATCAACCCCTATCCGCTGGTGCTGCGCTGCCTGAAGGACTCCGGTCTCACCGCGTTTTTCACCCGATCCTCTGCAGCTAACATCCCCGTGAATATGACCCTGTGCCAGAAGCTGCACCTCAACCCCGACAACTATGGCGTATCCATCCCCCTTGGCGCTACCATCAACATGGGAGGCGCCGCCGTGACCATCGCCGTCATGGCTCTAGCAGCCTGCAACACCGTGGGAATCTCCGTGGACATCCCCACCGCTGTGATCCTTTCCGCCCTTGCCGCCGTTTCCGCCTGCGGTGCCTCCGGAGTGGCCGGCGGATCTCTGCTACTGATTCCCCTTGCCTGCTCCCTGTTTGGTATTGATGTAGACATCGCCATGCAGATGGTGTCCATCGGATTTATCATTGGCGTGATCCAGGACTCCTGCGAGACCGCCCTGAACTCCTCTTCCGACGTGATGCTCACCGCTACCGCAGAATATCGGGCGGCCCGCAAGGCTGGGCAGAAGCCTAATCTGAACTGGGATAAGTAGCACCACAGAATCAGGGGCTCTAGCAGCACCCTGAGCAAGAACGAGCACACCTCACCCACCCGCCCCCTATCGGGGCGGGTTTTTTTTGCAACAAAACCGCCCTTGACATACCCATGCGGGGTTTTATACTACGCATGAACAGTTGTTCATATGTTAGGAGGAATACGTGAGCCAGCCCATGTGCCATGATTGCAAAGCCTGTGAGGCCCTGGCAAAAGAGTCCATGCCCGATGAGGAGCTTCTCTTTGACCTGGCCGACCTGTTTAAGGTGTTCGCCGACACCACCCGCATCAAGATCCTCTATGCCCTCATGCAATCCGAGCTGTGCGTGGCAGACATCTCCCAGGTGGTAAACGGGTCCCAAAGCGCCGTGTCCCATCAGCTGCGCATCCTCAAGCAGGCCCATCTGGTCAAGTTCCGTCGGGAGGGAAAGAGCGTCATCTACTCCCTTTCCGATGACCATGTCTACACCATGCTCGCCCAAGGCATGACCCACATCTGCGAATAACACCCCTCATACGCACCGTGTCGAAAGGACCCATCATGAAGAAATCCTTTAAGCTTCGCGACCTGGAATGCGCCAACTGCGCCGCAAAAATGGAAGATAAGATCGGGCGCATCCCCGGGGTTGCCAGCGCCCGCGTCAACTTCCTGACCCAGAAGTTTACCCTTGAGGCTCCCGAGGACTCCTTTGAGCAGATTCTCGACCAGGCCCAAGCCGTCATGTCCTCCATAGAGCCCGACTGCCGCATCGTTCGCTAGGATCAGCTATGGCACTCTCCCGCGCTCAGCTGCGCCTTCGCAACCGAATCATCCTAGCCATTGCCATCTTCTTTGGCGTGTTCGGCTTTTGCGAGCTCGCACCCCTAGAAGCCTGGCTCGGCGGGACCTCCCAGGCGGTCACCTTCCAGTTCTTCGCCTATCTGGTCCCCTTCCTCATCGGTGGCTACGACGTGCTCAGAAACGCCATTGCAGGGATCATCCACCGTCAGCCCTTTGACGAAAGTCTGCTTATGACCATCGCCACCCTAGGAGCATTTGCCATGGTGGCCTTCCCTGATTCCGACCCCCACATGGCCGAAGGCGCAGCGGTAATGCTGTTCTACCAGGTGGGAGAGCTGTTCCAGAGTTACGCGGTGGGCAAATCCCGCCAATCCATTGCCGAGATGATGGACATCACCCCGGACTATGCCAACGTGGATCGCAACGGCAGCCTCGTACAGGTAGACCCCGAAGAACTATCCGTCGGAGACCTGTTCGTGGTCAAGCCTGGCGAGCGCATCCCCCTTGACGGCGTGATCCAATCCGGCTCTTCCACCCTGGACACTTCGGCATTGACTGGAGAATCCGCGCCTCGATCCATCCACGAGGGGCAGGAGGTGGCCTCAGGCTGCATCAACCTCACCGGGGTGCTCACCGTCAGCGCCACCCGCATCTTTGAGGAATCCACCGTGTCTCGGATTCTTGAACTGGTAGAAAACGCCTCCGACAAGAAGGCCCGCACGGAAAGCTTCATCACCCGGTTCGCCCGGGTCTACACCCCCGTGGTGAGCATCTCAGCACTGCTCCTGGCCCTGGTGCCTCCTATCCTATTTGGGGCTCCCTGGGCAGATTGGGTGGAGCGTGCCCTCACCTTCCTGGTGGTTTCCTGCCCCTGTGCCCTAGTAATATCTGTGCCCCTGACCTTTTTCGGCGGCATCGGAGGCGCATCCCGAGCCGGCGTGCTGGTGAAAGGCGGCAATTACCTGGAGGCCCTCTCTCAGGTGGACACCGTGGTATTCGATAAGACCGGCACCTTGACCACAGGATCTTTTGACGTGGTGGCCGCAAACCCCGCCCTCGGGGTTACCCCCGAGCACCTCCTTGAGACCGCCGCCTTTGCCGAGGCATTCTCGGATCACCCCATTGCCCTGTCCATCAAGAAAGCCTACGGGCGCGAGGTTAGCCCCTCTCGAGTCCAGGAGGGCAGAAACTATGCGGGGGCCGGCGTCTCGGTCATCTATGATGGCGAAGCGTGCCTTGCTGGAAACGCCCAGCTCATGGAAGACCTGGAGATTCCCTACACCCCGAACACCACTCCCGCGACCGTGGTCTATGTGGCTCGGGAGGGACGCTTCCTGGGAAGCCTGACCATTGCCGATAGGGTCAAGGATCAAGCTCGGGATGCCATTGACGCCCTCCATGGGGTGCAGGTTTACAGCTGCATCATGCTCACCGGGGACAGGCAGCCCGTTGCCCAAGAAGTTGCCGAGCGTCTTAGCCTTGATGGCTACCAAGCCGAGCTGCTCCCCCAGGATAAGGTGTCGGCCCTAGAAGAGGTGCTCGCCAAGAAGCCCTCTGGGTCCCAGGTTGCCTTTGTGGGAGACGGAATAAACGACGCTCCTGTTCTGACCAGGGCTGATGTGGGTATTGCCATGGGAGCCCTAGGGTCTGACGCCGCCATTGAGGCTGCGGATGTGGTGCTCATGGACGATGACCCGAGCAAGATTGCCCTGGCCATTCGCATCGCCCGCAAGACCATGTCCATCGCCCGGGAGAACATCGTCTTCGCCCTAGGAGTGAAGTTCGGGGTGCTTGGCCTTGCCGCCTTCGGCCTGGCGAACATGTGGATGGCGGTCTTTGCCGATGTGGGCGTGGCCATCCTTGCCATACTCAACGCCATGCGGGCCATGAGGGTAAAAGATTTGGTGAGTACGGGCAAGAAGCGCCTATAGCCTTAGTTGCCCCGGTAGCCCCGGTAGCCCTGATGATCTCAGGAATCATGGCCCCATAACACAGGAATGCCGCATGGCCTCCCATGCGGCATTGTTCTTT
The DNA here is from genome assembly GCA_029101185.1 of Eggerthellales bacterium. Classification (GTDB taxonomy): domain Bacteria; phylum Actinomycetota; class Coriobacteriia; order Coriobacteriales; family Eggerthellaceae; genus Slackia. The sequence continues at coordinate 7,807 of JAQXQN010000075.1, forward strand.
GAACCGGCATTGGTATGCATGCCTTTTTGGCGTTAGCAGGCCGGCTTCAACGGATGGTCCCCCTGATCGTCAGAAGGGTCTTTGGGCGCCTTATCCTCCTGCAGACAGGACGCTTCGTTACCCACTACTACCAGGTGCTCGGACCCCAGCAGATACTCGGTAAGAAAATCAGCCTCTTCCCGAGTCAGGACGCGGGCGGAACATGAGCCGCTTTGCGCATCCCTAGAGCGATTATCGGATGACATACAACACTCCCGTATCATTCTGTACGCCCGTAGGCGTTTCCCCTCTTTATGAAAACGGTGAAGTCACCTCTTCGTCCTCATTGTAGGTTCGCAGGGCATTCAGGAGCGCAAGAACCGTCTGGAGACTGGCAGACGGTTAGAATCCGTGGGGTTTTGCCTAATGTGAGCAACAACTCGCCATGATGTGGGCAGATATTTCACGAATGTCATCGGAAAACAGCACGCCCTGAGGGTCTCCGGGATTCATGTATCCCGCCTGGACCATACAGTCAAACTGAGCCCGCAGAGGCTCGTAGAACCCCTGCGCGTTGACCATAACCACAGGCTGGGTGACAATCCCCAGCCTGATAAGGGCAAAAATGTCCGAGATTTCATCAAGGGTACCCACACCGCCGGGAAGAGCCACAAAGGCGTCTGCCATCTCGATCATGGTGGACTTCCTCTGGGCCATGGTGGTAGTAAAGACCACCTCTGTCATATGGGGATACATGCGCTGACGAATGGATTCCACGTCCGGCAGCACCCCTATCACCCGACCCTGGTTGGCAACGGCCGCATCGGCCACTTCCCCCATAAGTCCGGTTTTGCATCCGCCCCAGACAAGGGTATGCCCCTCCTGGGCAATCCACGATCCCAGGTCTCGGGCGGCCTGGATATAGGCCTGGTTGTCTACGGGGGTAGACCCGCAGTACACGGCGATGTTCATGCGTTAATCCTTACCTTTCCGTATGGTGGGTTTCCTGTCGAAGTGAACGCCTGCTGTCGGCGGATGCGGCTGCTGTCGAAGCGTGCGCCTGCCCGAGGCCACTTCGGCAGTCTACCTGCCCTGCCCTGCCAGAAAACCCGCATCCACCAAAAGCCCGCTGCCGTCAGCAGCGGTGGTGGCCAACTGGTCGCAGCGCTCGTTCATAGGGTGGCCCGCGTGGCCCTTCACCCAGTGGAAGGTAATGGTATGAGGCTCCTTTGCCACAAGGAGCCGCTTCCAAAGATCCACGTTTTTGACCGGCTGCTTTTGGGAATTCTTCCAACTCCGAGCAATCCAGCCTTCCACCCAATGCTGGTTGAAGGCGTCAATCACGTATTTGGAGTCGGAGTAAAGGTCAATGACGCAGGGCCGCTTCAGCGCCTCAAGGGCGCTGATAACGGCCAGAAGTTCCATTCTATTATTGGTGGTAAGCTCATACCCCGCCGAAAGCTCCTTGGCGTGCAGGGCGCCTGAGGGGTCTCGGTAATGAAGCACCGCCCCCCATCCTCCGGGACCAGGATTTCCCCGAGCGGCCCCGTCGGTAAACACATCAACATGCATGGGCTATTCCCCAGCAGGCCCGAAGACGATGGCCTTTCCGCAGTTGGAGCAGAACTGGGCACCCTGGGCAACCGGGGCCCCGCAGCTTGAGCACACGTAGGACACCGGCGCGTTGCTACCCGCAGGAGACCCCACCACCGCTGCGCCCATAGGAGCGGCGGTTCGGGACGCTTCGGCAGCAGACTGGGCCTTTTCTTGGGCCACCTGCTCCTCAATGGCGGCAATCTCCTCCTGAAGCTGGCGCTTCTCCGTATCGCAGTCGAACACGGCGCTAAACAGGTCTTTGAACTCAGGGGTCAGGGCCTCGACCACCGCGGGATCTGCCACCACGGCCTCTCCCAAATTTACCAGCGCCTCCTTGCGACGGCGATCGGTGTCTACCACCTTCATCTTCAGGCTCGCGGTATCCGCCATCCGGGAAGCGCCTGCCACGCCCTTATCCAACGCGGCGCTCAAGTTGTCAAGAAAGCCCATGGTTCTCCAATCTCTCGAAACAGGCAGGGGGCCGCACCCCACAGCCTGCATTGCTTTGATGGGCAATTATAGGGCTTGGGACCTCCCACGCCCATGATTGCCCTGAGTTTGTTGGCGCCCTGTATCCCTTCGATAGCGTCACTGATGCCATTTGCCCGCCTTTTGCCCCGCTCGCCGCCGAATCCCCCAGGCAATTGTTACCAGCAGATTACCTGTAACATACAAGAAACCTTTCTTGACTAGAGTGTCCCCAGAAACTTCGGGTCAGGCGAAGCGACAGCCACGTGTCCAACCAGACCCGGACCCCATTGCCAAAGGAGGACCCTATGTCTTACGCATCCCGCGTCATCGAGCAAGTCAAGGAGAAGGACCCCGACCAGGAGCTCTTCATCCAGGCGGTCACTGAGGTTCTTGAGTCCCTTGAGCCGGTACTTGACGCCCATCCCGAGTACGAGCAAAACGCCATCCTTGAGCGCATCGTAGAGCCCGAGCGCGTGGTCATGTTCCGCGTCCCCTGGGAGGATGACCAGGGTAAGATGCACGTCAACCGCGGCATGCGTGTCCAGTACAACAGCGCCATCGGCCCCTACAAGGGCGGTCTGCGCCTGGATCCTTCCGTGAA
>JAQXQN010000076.1 GCA_029101185.1 Eggerthellales bacterium
GGTATGGCCATGAATCGCCACATGAGGAAGAGGGTCGCCCGGACTGAGCACCCCACGGTTTCCGCGCAGCGCCGCAGTTAGGTCAACAGGCGTATGGCTCACCAGAAAACGCACGCCCTCAAATGATGGACTGGCGAAATAGTCCAGACCGGGGTATTGAGACGGATAATCATTGTTTCCCAGGACCGCGATAACCGGAGCAATGGTCTGCAGATCCTCTAACACACCACGACCAATGTCGCCCGCATGGATGATGAAGTCACAACCATCCAGAACCTCGAACACCTTTCCGGGACACGATCCATGGGTGTCCGAAAGAACGCCTATAGTAAGCATAGGGCGCTTCGCCTCCTACCGTGTACTGCGGCCTGCACCGTGCACTTCTGCTTCCACTGCGTAGGGCCTTATTTATGGTATGGCTCGTTGCGGGAAATGCGAAACCCGCGATATATCTGCTCGAGCAACACCACCCGAGCCATATTATGGGGCATGGTAATACGCCCGAATGACCATCGCTCATTAGCCCGCACGCGAACCGCCCGATTCACACCACAGGACCCGCCAATAATGAATACCAGGTCGCTTTCTCCGTATAAAGCCAGGTCATCCAAACGAGCAGCAATCTCGGGGCTAGAAAGCTCCTTGCCGTTGATGTCAAGCAAGATCACATGGGCCCTCTCAGGGATGGCGGCCACAACATCAGAGCATTCCAGGTCAACGCCCTTTTCCTCGCCGCCCACCTTGGCTGGATCCCGGTCGGGTATCTCCTTGAACTCCAGTTTGGCGTAGGCTCCCAGGCGCTTGGCGTATTCGGCGCAGGCTTCCACCCAGAAGCGCTCCTTGAGTTTACCCACGGCAATCACGGTAATCTTCAAAGCCATGGCTACTTTGCCCCGTCCCGGATAGCAATGAGTTTGGCTCGCACGTCCTCGCTCAGGCGTTCACCAAGGGTGTTCTTTATGGCCACTTTGGGCGAAAGGTCCAACTGGTACTCTTGGTCGTTCACGTCAACCGCATGGCTGAACCCGTTGGCGCTCATCCGATCCACCCCCAGCCCGAACACGGTATTTTGAATGGTTGCATCGGAGGAAACCACCATGGTCTCAACCCCTCGGTCCCGAGCCTGTCGGCTGATCTTCTCAATCACCTTGTCGGCGGAACTGCCCGAGGCGCTAAACATGACCCGCACTCCGCCAATCCGCTCGCATGACCCGTCGGAAAACTGGTTGCCCGCCCCATCAAAGACCACCACGGCGTCAAAATCCCTTCCCGCATAGGCCACCACATCGTTGATGAGGGCCTCCCGGGCACGGTTGAAGGAATCATCCGCATAGTCGGGATTGGGGCCAGCGTCCCGAAGATGGGCATACCGCGAGCCGCTTCGCAGCACGTTGTACCCATCCACTATGAGGAGTTTCTTCCGCTGTCTTGCCATGCTGGTTCCTGGGGTGCGCTACTTCGCCTTCTCGGCGCACTGGCGCATCCATTCGTACATCATGGCGGTGGCTGCCTGGGCCACATTCAGAGATCCCACAGAACCAACCTGGGGCAATTTGGCAAAGAAATCGCAGCTGCGCATGGTCAGATCAGCCAAACCATCGTTTTCGTTACCCATAACCAAAGCGATCTTGCCATGCAGAGGCGCGTCCCACACCACCTGCTGCGCCTTCTCGGTGGAGCCGCACACCCAGAAGCCCTCCTTCTTAAGGAGTTCCAGGGTCTGCACAATATTGGCCACTCGCCCAATCTTAATGTGGTTGATGGCGCCAGCAGAGCTCTTATACGTTGCAGCAGTGACGCTGGCAGAACGCTTATTGGGAATAATCAGGCCCGATGCGCCAACAATCTCTGCAGAACGGGCAATGGCGCCCAGATTGCCGGAATCCGTGATATGGTCAAGCACCACCACGAGGGCCGCGCCGTTGTTCTCCGCCGACGCCAAAGCTGCAGCATCGGTGATATCTCGCAGGGTTGCGTATCCAAAAGGCATGGCCTCCGCAATGAGCCCCTGATGGCTGCCGCGTTCCGACATCTCATCAAGCTGCTTACGAGAAACCAGTTTGACCTCTACCCCGTTTTGCCTTGCCTTACGCTGGATGTCCTTGACCTGACTGTCCTGCTGAATGTTATCCGCCATGAAGATGCGGCGCATGGGCATCTCCGCACGGAAGGCCTCGATGATGGGGCGCTTGCCCTCAATGTAATTCGCGTTTGCCACAGGGGCTCCTTTTCTTTTGTCGAAGCGTGCGCTCCGGCATTATCGTGCCGGCTGGCCCGCCAGATTCCTACTTGAAGGTGACCTTGGCACCCTGAGGGGTGTCCTGAATCAGAAGACCCAGCTCCCCAAGGCCGTTGCGGACTGCATCTGCCACGGCCCAGTTTTTCTCCTTACGGGCGGCAGCCCGAGCCTCAAGCAAGGCCTCCACCGCAGCTACGGTGCTCTCACCCTCGTACCCAGCAACTTCCTTGGCCAGGGCCAGCACCTCAACGGGGTACGTTTCGCCCTTTTGATCACCCACGGTAATGCCAAAGACGCCCATCAGCTCCACCAGGGTCTCTCGGGCGGCCTGAGCGGCCCGGGCCTCTGCTGGAGTCAAGGAGGAGGTGCCCACGGCAGCGTTCACTTCGCCCACGAAGGTAAAGATGCTGCCCAAAGCACCAGCGGTGTTGAAGTCGTCATCCATAGACTCCACGAAGCCCGCTCGAACGGCGTCCATCTGGGCTTGCAGAGCAGCAAGGTCAAGGGAGCCCTCGCCCTCCACGGGATTAGCGATAACCCAATCCAGGCGGTCGATGAGATTTTCTATCCTCTCAAGACTGGCCTTGGCCTCCGCCAGACGGTCTGCGCTGTAGTCAAGGGGGCTGCGGTACTGGGTCTGCAGCATGAGCATGCGCAGGGTAGCCGGCTCCACCTGTTTGAGCACGTCCCGAAGCAACAGGAAATTACCCAAAGACTTGGACATCTTCTCCGAGTTAATCTGCAGCATGCCGCCATGCATCCAGTAGTTGGTGAAGGCCATGCCGCTGGCAGCCTCGGACTGGGCAATCTCGTTCTCATGATGGGGGAAGGCAAGATCGGCCCCACCGCCGTGGATATCCAGGGTCTTGCCCACGTACTTGCGGCTCATCACCGAGCACTCAATGTGCCAACCGGGACGGCCGGGACCCCAGGGACTCTCCCAACTGGGCTCTCCGGGCTTGGCGGCTTTCCACACCGCAAAATCCAGTGGATCTCGTTTACGGTCCTCAAGACCCTGGCCGTCGGCCCTCAGCTCCCGGTGTCCACCCTCCATCTCATCGATGTTGCGGTGGCTTAGCTTGCCGTACTCGGGAAACGTGCGCACGGCAAAATACACGTCGCCCTGGGACTCATAGGCATGGCCACTATCAATCAGGTCCTGGACCAGGGCGATCATGCCGTCAATCTCTTCGGTGGCCTTGGGACGCACATCAGGATCCATAACGCCTGCGGCCCGCATGTCCTCGATGAAAGCCTGGGTATACTCCTGGGCAACCTCTGCGGCACTGCGGCCTTCCTCGTTGGCCTTCTTGATGATCTTATCGTCCACATCGGTGACATTTTGGACAAAGGTCACCTCAAAGCCCCGCCAAATCAGATAGCGCCTAATCACATCGAAGCTGATAAAGGTACGTGCGTTGCCGATATGGATGTAGTTGTATACCGTGGGGCCACAGCAGTACATACCCACCTTTCCCGGGTTAACGGGCACGAACTCCCGTTTGGCGCGGGCCTGGGTATCGTAGATGCGAATGGTCATGGTGGCGCCCCTTTCGTTGTTGATAATCGCGAATGCGCCTTGCGTCGCGCTCGATTGCATAACTGCATAATTTACGGCAAAGGACACTTCGACACATAGCACGCGCCCTTGTCTCCGTGGAAAACGCAATGCTCAGGGATGCTTTCGGTCAGTCTTTCCGAAAGGCTCTCGGAAAGGCCCTACTTCTCCAACAGCGCCACGGCCTGGGCAGAGATGCCTTCCTCCCGGCCCTCAAAGCCCAGCCATTCGGTGGTGGTTGCCTTCACGCCCACGTTGTCCACAGCAATCCCCAAGGCGGCAGCCAAATTGGCCCGCATCTGCTCTCTATGGGGCGACATCTTGGGGCGCTGGGCGGCAATGACGCAATCCACATCCACAATCTCAAACCCAAGGTCTCGCACATGACCCGCCACCGCCGCAAGCAGCTTCATGGAGTCCGCCCCTGCATAGGCCGGGTCCGTATCAGGGAACAACTTGCCAATGTCTCCGGCTCTCGCAGCGCCAAGCACCGCATCCGCCACCGCATGGGCAAGCACATCTGCATCTGAGTGGCCCAGCAACCCCAGCTCATGGGGGATGTCCACGCCACCGATAATCAGCCTGCGTCCCTCCACCAACTTATGAACGTCATACCCCAAGCCAATCCGCTGCGCCATATCCGCCCCCTACGCCTTTGCCGTATCCACAATGGCGGACATCATGAAGAAGTCCTCAGGCAGGGTCAGTTTAATGTTGTCGCGCTTGCCCTCTACCACCAGGACCTTGCCGCCAAGACGCTCAATCAAGGAAGCATCATCGGTGCCCATAAAACCCTCGGACATGGCTGCCGCCTGGGCCCGCCGGTACACGCCGGACCTAAACACCTGGGGGGTCTGCACGTTCCAGAACACAGACCTATCCGGGGTTCCCACAATCACACCCTTGTCCACGATCTTCAGGGTATCCACCGCCGGAGTTGCCACCACGGCGCCGTCCGCATCGTAGGAGCCCTTCAAGGTGTTGATGGTGTGAGAAATCACCTCGGGGGCAATCAGGGGGCGGGCGCCATCATGCATGGCCACAAACTCGAAGGCCTCGTCAGCATACTCAAGGCCGCTAAAAGCACTCTCCTGCCTGGTGCCGCCTGACGGGGCCATTACGATGGGAGTAACAAAGTCGAAAGGATCAATGGCCGCATGACGATACTCCGCCGCCCGGGACGGCGGGCACACCACCACAATCTGGCCGATATCGTCCACCGCATCAAAGGCCGCAATGGACCAGGACAGCATAGGCCTTCCGGCAATCTCCACCAGCTGCTTGCCGCCAGCGTTGCCGAATCTCTGCCCCGAACCCCCAGCCAGAATAATGGCCACGGTCTTGGCGTTCTTGGCCACCACCCCGGAGGAGAAGGAAGCAAACAGGTCCTGCCTGACCTTCTCTGCGTAGGCAAAGGGGGACGTGTCACGACCCTGGGACTCTGCATTCTGTGACCGAGACTCGGCCTTCTGTGCCTGCGCCGATGTTTCCATAGCGTCCCTTTCTCCCATCCACAAGGCGGCGCCCGAAGCGCCGCCCGTATGTATGCCGTACTGCAGCAAAGCCGCCAGCAACCCTAGAAGGTGGCTCCCCCGTTCAGGTTAGAGCTGCCGCACCCGCCACAAGATCCCCCGCAAGAGCCAGAGGATGCCACGTTCAGATCAGGCAGAAGCAATTCCGCCTCCCGAGCGATGCTATCCCGCTTCCGAGGGGCAGGAATCTCCCCCTCCCCAGCGGAAAACACCAGCTCTCCGTCAACCAGGTCCACATTGATAACACTACCAGCGCTCCAGCGGCCCTCAAGGATCTGCTCGGACAAGGGATCCTCAAGCAACCTTTGAATAGCACGACGAAGCGGACGGGCGCCCATGGTGGTATCCGTCCCCTCCGCTGCCACGAATGCCGTAGCGGCAGGGGTCAAGTTGATGGTCATGTCCTGGGCAATCAGACGGTCCCTCAAATCCGCCACCATCAGGTCCACAATCTGGGAAATCTCCTGGTCAGTGAGGGACTTAAAGACAATCACTTCGTCAAGGCGATTAATAAACTCAGGCTTGAACAGCTTCTTCATCTCCGCCATGACCCGACTCTTGATCTCCTTGTCGGACAGGCCCCGCTGGGTATCAGGAGTGAAACCTAAAGGCGCGGACTGGGCAATCTCTCGAGCACCCACGTTGGAGGTGAGGATGATCACGGTGTTGCGGAAATCCACGGTGCGTCCCTGGGAGTCCGTCAGCCGGCCTTCCTCAAGAATCTGCAGCAGGATGTTGAAAACGTCCGGATGGGCCTTCTCAATCTCGTCAAACAAAAGCACGCTGTAGGGCCGCTGGCGCACCGCCTTGGTAAGCTGGCCGCCTTCGTCAAATCCCACATAGCCCGGGGGCGAGCCAATCAGGCGGCTCACCGTATGCTTCTCCATATACTCGGACATATCGAAGCTGATCAGGGCATCCTCGGAGTTAAACAGGAACTCCGCAAGAGCCTTGGACAGCTCTGTCTTGCCAACGCCAGAGGGGCCCAGGAAGATGAAGCTGCCAGAAGGACGACGGGGGTCCTTCAGGCCGGAACGGCTGCGGCGAATGGCCTTGGACAGGGCAGTGACCGCCTCATCCTGACCGATAATGCGCTCATGGAGCACGCTTTCCATGCGCAGCAGTTTCTCGGTCTCAGCCTCGGTGAGATTAGAGACAGGCACACCGGTGGACATGCTCACGATATCCGCAATCTCAACCTCGGTGACCTGGGCAAAGGGCGCTTCGTCAGACTCTTTGGCTTCCTTTTCCAACTGGGCGCGACGGCTGGCGGCGTCCTTCTCCTGATCACGCAGGGCGGCTGCCCGCTCGAAATCCTGCACAGCGATGGCTTGTTCCTTCTGCTGGCGAATGGTGCGCAGCTCCTGGTCTATGTCGCGGACCTTGTCAGGCAGCTGCCGGTCACGGATGCGCAGGCGGGCGCCGGCCTCGTCAAGGACGTCAATGGCCTTGTCGGGCAGGAACCGATCCTGGATGTAACGGTTGGACAGGTTTACCGCGGCGTGGATGGCCTCATCGGTGAAGCGCACGTGGTGGTGGGCCTCATAGCGGTCCTTCAGCCCAGAAAGGATGCGCAGGGTCTGTTCTTCGGAGGGTTCACAGACATTAATGGTTTGGAAGCGGCGGGCCAGCGCGGAGTCCTTCTCAAGATGCTTGCGGTACTCCTCAAGGGTGGTAGCACCGATGACCTGGATTTCTCCTCGGGACAGCGGGGGTTTAAGGATAGCGGCAGCGTCAATGGAGCCCTCGGCGGAGCCTGCGCCGATGATGGTGTGCATCTCGTCAATGAACAGGATCACGTTCTTGGCGGCCACCACTTCTTTGATGACCTTCTTCAGACGGTCCTCGAACTCTCCCCGGTATTTGGAGCCAGCCACCAATGCCGAAACGTCCAGGGTGATAATCTTCTTTCCTCGGATAATCTCCGGCACCTGATCGGCCACCACCAACTGGGCAAGGCCCTCCACCACAGCGGTCTTGCCCACACCGGGCTCGCCGACAAGCAGAGGATTGTTCTTCTGGCGACGGGAAAGCACCTGCATGACCCGCTCTATCTCCGCCGCACGGCCAATAACCGGGTCAAGTTTGCCCGCCCGGGCCTTTGCGGTCAAATCCGTGCCAAACTCGTCAAGCATGCTTGATGCCGAGGACGCTTCGCCCATCCCAAAGAAGTTGGTGGTGCCTGGCGCTACGGGGGTGGGCTGTCCCACCACGTCACGCAGGGCAGCGCGAATATCCTCCACGGTCAGGCCCATGTGTCCAAGGGCAACCACGGCCCCGCCCTCCTCTTCCCGGGCGATTGCCAGCAGCAGATGCTCGGTGGAGATGTAACTCTGGCCCATCTGCATGGCCTCACGAAGGGCGTTTTCCAGAATGCGCTTGACCCGGGGCGTGAAGGGTAGGCGAGCCCCCTCCTCCACGGACTCGTCAGGGATGCTGTCCCGCTTGACGGCGTCAAGGGACTTCTCATAGGTGATGCCCAGATGCGTAAGGGCCTGAGCGGCCATGCCCTCAGGCTCACGGCTCAGACCTAGCAGCAGATGCTCGCTTCCCACCTGGGGCTGCTTAAGTTTGCGCGCCTCCTCCTGGGCAAGCACCAGCACATGTCGGGCCTTGTCGGTGAATTTCTCGAATGCCACGTAGGTTCCTTTCCACGCGAAATGTATCCCGCAGATTCTACCGTAACTTGGCACCTGCAGTGTCCTTGCTACAGTATTGTCACTCTATTGGCGTGAGTGCTAAACAGACGGCAAACAAGCGCGCCAAACCTGGGTAGAAACAGAGAAACGGCGGAGATTCCGCCGTTTCCGTCAAGTCAGGTGTTAGTAGAGCTTAGCTCCCGCCGGGATGGCCCCGTCCACCATAAGCAGGTGAAGGGCCTCGGCGTCTCCCTCCTGGTGTACAGCGGAGATAAGCATGCCGCAGGAGTCTATGCCCATCATCTTGCGGGGAGGCAGGTTGGTAATGGCGATGCAGGTCTTACCCACCAACTCCTCAGGCTCATAGTACGCATGGATGCCGCTGAGAATCACTCGCTCGGTGCCGCTGCCGTCATCAAGGGTGAATTTCAGCAGTTTCTTGGACTTAGGAACCGCCTCGCATGCCAGCACCTTCACTGCACGGAAGTCCGACCGGGAGAAGGTCTCAAAGTCCACGGTGTCCTCAAACAGGGGCTCCACCACCACGTTGGAAAAGTCAATGGGCGAAGCGTCCTGGGCGCATGCGGCCTCAGCAGCAGGGGCTACAGGTGCGCCGGCAGGCACAACGGCAG
>JAQXQN010000077.1 GCA_029101185.1 Eggerthellales bacterium
ATCATGCGGGCGAACAGCCAGCCCGTGCCAAATCCCAGGCAGGTAGAGATAACCAAACCATAGATAACCTTGATCCATTGGTCTGCGTTAATGCCTCCCAAACCACCCTGCAGCGCGATGGCCGCACCGGTGATTCCCGCGATAAGAGAATGGCTCTGGCTAGTGGGGATGCCAAAGGCCCAAGCAGCAACACCCCAGAGGATGATGGCCACCATAGCTGCGGCTAGGGCCACCAGCGCCGCATGATTGTCTCCCCCAAAATCCACCATCCCAAAGATGGTGCTTGCAACCGCCGTGCTCACCGACGTGATGAGCACCAGCCCGATGAAGTTACACACCGCCGCCATCACGATGGCCGGGGTCGGACGCATGGCTTTTGTCCCCACCACCGTAGCGATGGCGTTGGGCGCGTCCGTGGCACCGTTGACCACCGTGGCCCCCAGGCACAATAGGATGATCAATCCCAGCACCGGCTCGTTGACCATTGCGGAAAACACTGCGCCAATGGAAACGTCCACCTCGCACCTCCTTGCAGCCTGCCCAAGTCCCCATGGCCTGGGCACCCAATTTCACCGTTTATGCTAAAAACCCAAGGCAAGGGCAACGAAAACCTCTCGTCAAATCTGTGCAAAATTACAGGCTGGCCACAGGCTGCCCCGCAATCCCAGGAAGTATCGGATAATACAGGGGACGGATTTTCCTGACGAAGCGTGCTGGCCCCTCGGAGGCACGAAGGCGCGTCTCCTTCGAGACAAGAGGCCGGCTCAGGACGCTTCGACATATAAGGAGGTGGCAGCATGAAGATCACCGTCAACCCCAACACAGAGGTGGCCGACGCCGTGAAGGAGGGTCTGAAGCGCACGGGAGGATACTGCCCCTGCAGGCTTGAGCGCATTCCCGAGAACAAGTGCATCTGTCAGGAGTTTAAAGAGCAGATGGCGGACCCGGATTTTGAGGGATTCTGCCACTGCATGCTGTATTACAAGTCAAAGGAGTAGTCATGTCTGAGGTTGTTATCACTGCGGAGAACTTCCAGGCGCAGGTCCTTCAGTCCGAAAAGCCGGTGCTCATTGATTTTTGGGCCACCTGGTGCGGGCCCTGCATGATGCTTGGGCCCATTGTGGCCGAGATTGCTCGGGAGCACCCTGAGCTGAAGGTTTGCAAGGTCAACGTGGACGAGCAGCCTGCGTTGGCGTCGGCATTTGGGGTGTCAAGCATCCCTATGATAGCCGTGATCAAGGACGGTAAGCTGACCGCAAAGACCGTGGGCTACCAGCCTAAGGAGCAACTTTTGGCTCTGCTGGAGAAGTAGCAGACGGGGGCGCCTGGGTCAGCGAGGTCGCCGGGATCGCCTGGGGCGCCTGGGGCGGGAACGCCTGGGTCACTGAGGTCGCCGGGGTGACCGAGGTCGCCTGGGACGAGATCGTCGGGGACGCCGGGGTTGCCGGGGTAACCTCTGCGAGCTCTAGGAGTTCATCCCGAGTGTGGATGTCCATCTTGTGGTAGATGTGGCGTACGTGGGCCTTAGCGGTGCCGTTGGCAATGAACAGCTCGGCCTCAATCTCCGACACGGTCTTGTGCTGGGCAAGAAGCAGCAGCACCTCAGACTCCCGGGCGGTAAGCCTATACTCCCGGGCCAGTTGGGCGCACCTGTCCGCAAGGGCCTGGCGGGCAACCACCTGCACGTCCTGCTCAGGCTGCTCACGCAGGGTTGCGCCCCAGCGTCCCGTCAGGTCCTTTTCGCTGAACAGCACGAAGGTGCCCAGCATCACCGCAATCAGAGCAATGGCGTTGACCAGAGCCGATCCATTGACTAACCCGGAAAACAGATCCACCTGAGCAAGGCCGGCCAGCTGGCGACCCAGGAACATGAACACGATGCGCACGCTTCGCTCTATGCCAAAGATCCATAGGGCCGAGGCGCCGTATCGGTAGCAGATGTTGGCGCAAATGAGCATAGTCAGAATGGACAGAGCCGTGTACCCGCCGGACATGAACATGCCCGCGAGGAAGGAGCCCTTCTCGCTGACGATGGGCACCACCAGACAGGCCACCACCGCAAGGGGCAGCGCCAACCGATAAATCACGTTGAAGTCAAACCGCTGGCCCCGGACCAGCACCGCAATAAGCACCAGCCCCGAGACGATAAACACCGCGGGAGAGGAGTGGGGGCCAAAGTACTCGGAGTACATGGAGCCCTCGAAGGCCCCGTAAGCCAGGGCGTACAGAGCCATGAGCCACACGGCCTTCCACGGAACCGAAAACCTCAGGGGCTCTGCAGCGGGATGGGCGTCTTGGGGCAGCAGCTCATAGGCGCGGCGCAGCATCCACATGGTCACCAGAGGCATCAGCGCGGTCATGGTAAACAGCCAGGGCAGCTCAAACCCCTTGTACATATACACCACCAGGGCGGCCACCATCAAAGACGCCGAGTAGTACAGCGCCACCTTCAGCGGGTTCAGGCACCCGTAAAGCTCGCTCCATGCCAGGATGATCAGCCCTAGGCCAATGCCGCCGAGGACCGCCACCGCTCCCCCGAGCATCCCTGCGCACTGAGGCAGGTATATGCTGGCGAAGAGTCCTGTGGTGGAAAGCGTCATGGCAATGAAGCAGGTGGCCATCAGCGGGGGATTCTTATGCAAAGGCCCAATCCGACCGGCGTTGATGGCAAGAGCCATCATGACCACCACGGCAACCAGGTCAAACAGGTCGCGACTGGAAAACGAGGTGGCGGGATAGTCCACAAATGAACCCACAAAGGTGATCTCTATCCACGCCCGATACACCCCAAGGCCCACAAAGGCCAGAGGAATCAAGGGCCGAGGAAGCCGGTTGGCCTTTGGGGACTGGCTAGCCCCCATAGTCTCATGCTCGAAATCAGATGCCACAGTGGTCCTCCCAAGACAACGACGTCAGACGGCATCGCGCCAATGACCAGATGGCACACCGTCATTCCCACTCCCAACAACGTCACCGACAATTCTACTCACCAATAGAAAAAGTCTAAGGGCGATTCTTTGCCAAATGAGGGGCCTATACAGGGGGTTATAGAGGGGGTTACGGGTTTTATCTGGGAAAACGATGCTGGCTTGGATCACGCCGAAAAAGAGAAAACCCGCTTGTTTTCTCATGCGGACCATGCAGGCTTGCCTATGCGGGCGATAATCAGCCCCAAGCGGGGGTTAGACAAATCAGCCTAGGACGCTTCGTCATGGACAATTCCGCACCCTGAGCCTTGGGGCGTATGGTCGCCTTGTCAAACACGAGCCCACAAACCTCCACGGAGAGGGATTCCCGGGAAAGGCCCGGGAAGACAAGACCTGGGAAAGCTCGGGAAGATACGACTCGGGAAGACCAGGGGGCTCGAGGAACTTCAAGGAGGGTAACCATGAGCACTTCTATTTCTCGTCGCGACGCCCTGAAGCTGGGCGGGATCGTTGCCGCTGGATCCGCGGCCGCAGCCATGATCGGATGCTCCCCCAGCAACGGACAGAGCGCACCTGCCTCCGGCGACACCGCCAACGTTGGCGTCAACAGCATTGCCGGCCACACCCGCGAAGGTATCCCCAGCTTCCTGCAGGCTCCCGAGCCCATAACCGACATCACCGAGACCAGGGATTATGACGTGGTGATCGTGGGCGCAGGCGCCGCTGGCGTTCCCGCCGCCATCACCGCCAAAGAAGCGGGCGCAAGCGTCGCTCTGATTCAGAAGGAGCCCACCGCCGTCTCCCAGGGTAACACCTGCACCGGCATCCTGACCGACTCCTCTGACCCCGCCGGCGTTGCCTATGTGGTCTCCAAGCTGCTCAGCGAGCATCAGCTGCGGGCCAAGCGCGAGCAGGTAGAGCTGTGGGCCAAGAACTCCGGCGAGGCCATCACCTGGCTGTTTGACCTGGCCACCGAGCTGGGCTGCCAGGTTTCCGACACCACCATGAAGTGGTGCTCCAACCGCATGGACGTCAACGGCTACCACGTGAACTACCTGTCCCTTGACTTTGGCCCCAAGCCCTACAACACCGGCCATGGCATGCGCACCCTGTGCGAGTACGCCGAGAGCATTGGCGTGGAGGTCTTCTACAACACCTGCGCCAAGCAGCTGGTGGGCGACGCGGCTGGCGTTACCGGCGTGATTGCCGAGGGCGAAACCGGAACCATCCAGTTCAACGCCGCTAAGGGCGTGATTCTGGCCACCGGCGACTACCAAAACGACGACGAAATGGTCAACTACTACCTGCCCGACCTGAAGAACCTGGGCCGCAAGCAGTCCAACAAGACCGGCGACGGTCACAAGATGGCCGTATGGGCAGGCGGTCAGATCGAGAACATCAGCCACACCAAGATGCTCCACGACTTTGATGCTGGCCCCGGCGCCATGGCCGACATGCCCTTCCTGGCTGTGAAGATGAACGGCACCCGCTACTGCGACGAGTCCGCGGTGGGCATGTCCCTGATGAACTGCTTCCTGGGCTCCGAAGAGGACGCCGGCAACTACTGCCAGATCTTCGACGGCGCATACATGACCAAGTCCGCCGAGTGGCCCGGAAAGCTCTATGACGAGGAGATGATGAAGGCTTACATGCCCGAGGAGCCCGGCGAGAAGACTGGCGTCTACGAGGACCAGATCAACACCTTCAAAGCCGACACCCTTGAGGAGCTGGCGGGCAAGCTGGGCATCACCGACACCGCAGCCTTCGTCAAGACCGTGGAGCGCTACAACGAGCTGGTGGCGAAGGGCGCAGACGAGGACTTCGGCAAGGCTGCAAACTGGCTGACCTCCATCGACACGCCCCCCTTCTACGGTATCCATCGCAAGGTACGCGTGTCCGCCCTGGTCAGCGGCGTGAACGTGGGTCCCAACATGGAAGTGCTGGCGGCTGGCACCAACGAGCCCATCCCTGGACTCTTCGCCATTGGCAACTGCGCCGGCAACTTCTACAGCGGCATCGATTACACCATGTGGATGCCCGGCCTGTCCCTTGGCCGCGCCCATACCCAAGGCTACGTCACCGGCAAGTACGTGGCCAGCCTGTAAGGAGTTAGCTGGCTAGCCTGCTGCCTACGACGGCGCGATACCCTGACGCCTACGGCGGTACGCCCTGCCCCAAGACCAGGACGTACCGCCTAGGGTAGCACCTCAAATGCTGCCCAAAACCCTAGGAACAACAGCCCTCCACCAGAAGCCTCGCCACATGGCGGGGCTTCTGCTTTCTGGGAACCGGCTGCTCTTCCGAAGAACCAGTCGCGGGCAATAAAAAAGGGCCTTACGGCCCAAAAAATGCAAATGCCTCACATAGGCGCGGCGCCCTATCCTCCCACGGACTACTCCGCAGTACTTTCGGCGATGACAGGCTTAACTACCGAGTTCGGAATGGGTTCGGGTGATCCCTGTCTCCATGGCCGCGCCTATGTGAGGCGTTCAACGAGGGAGCAGTATACGCCCACTCAGCGGGGCTCTTCAATCCCGACTTTCTCTCTCACAAATCCCCCATATCACAGGTCCCCCCTTGATTGAGGAACCACCACGTCATACCTGATCGCCTTCCCAGAAAGCGAATAATCCGGCCTTACTCCCGCCAGGTAAGGTCCCTTCGCCGGACGCTTCACCACAATCTTGCGGGGGCACGCCGCCAGCGCCGCTTGCAGCAATTCGGTCTCATCCTCGCAGGGCCGCTCCAGACAGTGCAGCAGCTGAAACTTCTTCTTCACCGAGGCGCTTTTCGTCCGCTCGGGAAACATGGGGTCAAGTAGCACCACGTCAGGCCGGAAATCCAGCCCCCGCAAGCCCGACACGCTATCCTCAAGCCGCAGCGACATGCGCCCGACCACCTCAGAGAGCCCCTCGTCGTCCTTCCCCAAACGCACCGAATCCGCCAGCAGCGCCCCAATCACCGGGTCCCGCTCAAACATAAGCACCCGAAACCCTGCCGCGGCCAGCAGCAGCGAATCCTCCCCGAGCCCGGCCGTAGCGTCCACCACCGCAGGCTCGCCTGCCAGACCCTTCATCCGCGCCGCCTTGACCAGCAACTCCCGCTGCACGCTTCCCCGCGAAATCCGCCCCCTCATGCCCTGAAATCCAGACCGCAGACACATGCCCTGACCCGCAAGAACAAGCCCCTCGGGCTCCTGGTGCAGGTCAAGGCCTCTCTCGGCGGCCAGCCTGATTGCCGCATCCATTATTGTTTCCCAATCGGTCTGCGCCACGATGCTCCGTTCATCCGCCTGCCACGCCTCAACATTCAAGCAACCTATTCTATCCACCCTTTCGCCGCCATAGTAAAATGATGCGTCCGCATCCACACTGACTTCATGTCGAAGCGTCCTGGCCAGCAGCCGCAAACCAACCCCGGAGATCCATGAACCCACACGCGTCCACATTGCCCCTTCTTGGCCCCGAGCACTCCGCGCACTTGAGCGCACGTTGGCGTGCGCAGGCTTGCAAGCAGACATGCAAGCGGGCTCGCCGTCGCCGTTTGAGTGCTGCGCTGCTGTGGCTTATAGCGGCATGGGCCCTTGGTGCCGTGGTGGGGCTGCACGCTTCGCCAACCCTGGCATGGGCGCAAGAAACCTCCGTCACCGCATACCTGCAATCCGAGGACGGAAACGCCCACTTCCAGGCCCCCTTTGACGACGGCTGGTTTGCCGCGGACCCCACCGCCTACGACCATCAGCTGGCCAAGGGGTCCCTGGGCCTGGCGGTTAGCGCGTTTCGGGACCTGTCGGAGCCCCTGGGCAACCAGCAGACCCACGCGGTGCAGTTCCTTCGGGAGGCCGGTTTCAGCGGGATTCAATGCGGCGGATACGACCAGCTGCCCGCCTCGGATACGGTGGCTTCGGTGGTGGCGTACAAGCAGATGGATGGATATCTGCTGGTGGCAGCGGTGATTTGCGGCGGCCGATACCAATCGGAGTGGGCCGGCAACGTCACCATCTGCGACCCTGCCGTGGATTGGAGCGCCCGTACTTCTGGCGAAGCGTACGCGGACGCAGGGGCCACGGCGGGCACGGGCGCAACGGCTGCAGGCGCGGGCGTCGCTGGCGAGAGCGCAACGTCTGCAGGCGCGGGCGTCGCTGGCGAGAACGCAACGTCTGCAGGCGCTGGCGCGGCAGGCACCAACGGGACAAACGCCGCAGGCGCCTCCGCCACACCCCTGCGCCACTACGGCTTTGACTACGCTGCCCAGATTGTGGACCAGCGCATTCTTGACCTGCTGGAATACGCGGGCACCACCCAGGAAGGCGGCATCGACACCTCCCAGCCTCTGGTGCTGTGGGTCACGGGGTACTCTCGAGGCGGGGCCGTGGCAAACCTGGTAGCCGCCGATATGACGGACTGCGGACGCTTCGAGCGGGTGTACGGGTATTGTTTCGCCCCGCCGGCAACGGTCCAAGTGCGCCAGCCAGGCCAGGCGGTCCAAGCAGGCCAGGCGGATCAGACGGACCAAGTGGGTCAGCCAACCCAGACCAGCTATCCCAACATCTTCAACATCTGCGGCAAGTTTGACGGAGTTCCCGGATTTCCCCTGACAGACTGGGGATACGGGCACTTCGGCACCACCCTCTACCTGCCCGCCCAGGAGACCGACACCGGCTACGCTCAGCTCCTCGCCCAGGCCAACTCCACAATTTCCCAGATCACCGGGGCGCCGCTGCGATGCAGCGCCTCCAGAAACGCCAACATCCGACTGATTATGGAGTATTTCCTGCTGGCCTACCCCACCGCTGCGGACTACGCCGCCGAGCTGCAGCCCACCGCCGCGGCCCTCTTTGACTCGCCGGATTTCAACTCCGCCCTGGCCAACCTAGTCGCCACCGTGGTCACCACCTCCAGCGCTGACCCCACGCGCCAGGCGGGCATCAACGGCCTGAGCGAATGCGTCATCGACGCGGTGTTTGACCTGCTCACCAACGAGGACTCCACCGTGGCCAAGCTCTTCTACGAGCACTTCTGCGAGGCCTACGTGGGCTTTATCTTCGCCTCGGACGGCTCCGATCTCGAGCGGCTCTACGCCCCCAACCGCAGCTACGCCCGGTTGTGCATCAGCGTTTCGGATGTCGAAGCGTCCTGCGTCGTTGACGTGTATGACCTAGGTGCGGCAGCCGGAACCGCCGAAACCGACAGCGCGGTCGATGCAGACCAGACAGGACGCTTCGTCCAGAGAATGGATGAATCCGGCCAACTCAGCTCAGGAGCTCCCCTGGCCATGACCAGGCAGGGCGGCCAGATCATCCTGGTTGTCCCCGCAGACCACGTGTATCAGGTGACCATCACCTGTCCTCAAGGCGCCACCCGAGGCCAGACCGTCACCTGCACCGCCACCCACTACGAGCCGGATTCCATCCTCGGTCAAACCGCGCAGGCCGACATCCAGCTTGAGGCGTCGGCTCAGACAAGCCTGGTGATTCCCACCGATGGGCTACCCGCGGCCCTCGGCCCCGCCTTTGAGGAGTACTCCCCGGACATTCAACAGCAGGCGGAAAGCAAGGGGCTGTTCAACCTTTCCGTCCCCCTGCTGCTGCGCACCATCACCATGGTGGCGGCGGGGCTAGGACTGTGCCTGGCAATCACCGTCGGCTTGGCAATCCGCCGCCGAGTCAAGGGGATAGGTCGCGACCCTGCCGCCGCGGTGCTGACCCACGGAGTCGTGGCCCTAATGTTCATGTTCCTGCAGGAGACCTGCCGAATCGTGCTGCCCGGCGCCCCTATCCTGGGCGTATGCTTTGGTGCTCTGGCTAGCCTTTCCATCGTGATGCTGCTGCTCAAGCTGCTTACACCCAATCAGCGCAGGCTTGGTTTGCTGATTGCGGGAGGTCTTGGCGCCCACGTGGTGGGAGACGTGTTCTTCCTATCCGGGGCGGGAGCAGGACTTTTTGCCTACACGACATCGTATCTGCTGTTCACCCTTGCATTCGTGCTGGAATCCGAAACGGATGCAAAGGACGAATCCGCCCAGCCGATGCAGAAGATTTCCGGCCAGCTGGCCCAGTGGGGCAAGATCGCGCTGGTGTCCGCCGCAGGCGCCCTGGTAGCAAACTGGTTTAGCCCCGGGTGCTTCCCCCTTGCCCTACTGGTCATCGCATCGGTGATTGCCATGGCGGATTCCGCCCGAAGGCTCAACCCCTCCACCCGAGCACTAGCCGTGGTGCTTCTGGCACCGGACTGCCTGCGGATGCTCAGCTACCTGATCAGTCCTTCGCCCTATCTGGACCTGGCGGCGTCCTGGATCTATTACCTGTCTCTTCTGGCTATCGCCGCTGGTCTGTGGATGGATGTAAAGTCCCAGAACTTGCCTGGTCCTGCGACGCCCGGTCCTGCGACGCCCGACCCCGCAGGTTGCGACCCCGCAGATTGCCCCACGAATCCCGAGAGCCCCGCAGGCCTAGAAAGTTCTGCGGGCTCTGCGTCCTAGAATTCCCGGGTGGCGTAGAACCGCCGGGCAACCAGGGCAGAAATGCCCATACACACCAGCGCCAGGGCAAAGACGCCCATCGTCAGCCCAAGCACTGAAGCCGGGCTTGCCAGCAGCTCCACCAGCGGCGCGATCTCAAGGGTGCCTGAGTCAATCAGCTCGCCCCCCACTACCATGATGACGGCAACCACCACCACAAACAGGGCAGGAGCAATTCGAGTAGTGGTGGTCAGACCGTAGCGCATGATCATGGGCGTGGCAAAAGCGGAGGCAAACAGCATCACCGAAACCGCCAGCAGCGCCGAAGCCACCAGCGCAAGCCACATCCCCGACGTGGAGAAGAACTCCTGAACCATCACCGCGGCAGCGTCAATCATGCCGGAGCACAGCTGGGCAACGGCCAAAACCAAGGCGGAAACCACCAGAGCAAAACAGAAGGACAGCATGCACACCACCAGGGTCGAAGCGTACCTTCCCGCAACCACCTGATTGCGGCTGAGGGGCATGGTCATGCGAAACGCGCCCCATCCGCCTGCCTCGTCATATGCTGCAACACCAAAGATGAAGCTCATGGACGCCATAGCGGCAGCCGCGGCAGTGCCGGCAATCGGCGACTGACTCACAAAACTCACCACAAAGGAAATCACCACGCACACCCACGCCATCTGGACAAGCGCCTGCCTCATGTTGAACAGGTCGGACAGAATCATGGCTTTCATTACTACACCGCTCCCTTACGAACGAGATTCCTCATATTCTGATTGGCGCAACTTGACGCACCTGGCGTAACTTAGGCTTCACCTTCAAATTCAGACAGGTCTGCACCCTTCATCACGAAGGACATGTACGTCTCAATGTCCGTCCTGTCCACGGGCATCTCGCCAAAATCCCGATGGAAGGCAAACCTGTCCTTGACCAGCACATCGGCGCCAAACTCCCTGGTCAAGACCTTGGCCTGGACGCCCTTTGCGGCAAGCAGCGCCAGTTCGGACCTGCGGCAGCGCACCACACCGGCCATGTCGCAGATGTCCTCCTTGGGCAGATCGAAGACAATCCGGCCGCCGTCGATGCACACCACCCGGTCCGCCGCCTTGTCCAGATCCGAAGTGATGTGGCTTGACAGCAGCACGCCTCGGCTCCCCGTGGACACGAAATCCGTGAGCATGTCGAGCACCTCCTGGCGGGCCTCTGGGTCAAGCCCCGCGGTGGCCTCGTCAAGAATCAGCAGGTCAGGATCGTGGGCCAGGGCAAACGCCAGGCTCAGCTTCATGCCCATGCCTCGGGAGAGCCCCTTAACCTGCTTGTCGATGCCAAGGCCAAATCCGGCCAACAGCTCCTCGAATCTGCGCTGGTTCCAGTTTGGGTAGGCGAAACGTCCTGTGTTCCCCACCTGTTTGACCGTCACGTCTCCTAAGAAGGGGCAGGTGTCGGGCACGAAGCCCACGCGCTGCTTCACGGATCTGACCTGAGAGGAATCCACTTTGCCGGGGTTTTCCACATCAAGGACCGGCACGCCAAGGATGCTTGCCCGCCCAGCGTCAGGATTGATCAGGCCCAGCAGACCTTTGATGGTCGTGGTCTTGCCGGCGCCGTTCTTTCCCACCAGGCCCGTGATGCATCCGGCTTCCACCTCAAGATCAATGGCGTCAATTCGCCAGCTTCCATAGGTTTTGACCAGGCCTTCTATCTTGATAATCGTGTCCATGTCACGTCTCTTTTCTAGTTGTTGCCGCTGCTGGCTGCTGCCGGCCGAGTTGACTGTCGTTCGGCTATTCCGCTGCTGGCTGCTGCCGGCCAGGCATGTTGCCACTAACCGACATAGCCGGTAGCCAACCTTTTGCATCTTCAAACGTCCAAGTTTGGCGTTAGCCGACCATATCCTCCGACAGAGCCTGCAGCATCTCTTGAACATCCTCAGGAGCAAGTCCCGCTGCCGCACCCTGCCGAAGCGCCTGTTCAAGCAGGTTTTCTATGGCCATAAGGGCCTCCTCCCGCATGAACTCCACGTTGCGCGGAGCCACAAAACTGCCCCTGCCTTGAACCGTGTGAATAACCCCCGCCTCTTCAAGCTCCTGATAGGCACGCTTGGTGGTAATGGTGCTCACCCTCAAATCCGTGGCGAGAGCCCGAATGGAAGGAAGCGCCGCTCCCTCAGCAAGATCGCCATTCATGACCGCTTTCTTGATCTGAATGACAATCTGCTCGTAGATGGGGGCATTACTGCTGTTTGAAATAACGATATCCAACATCCCTATACGACCTCCTTTGTCCGCGCGATCCGGCTTGGTGCACCACCGAAACCGCGGACAAGCCAGCTGGCATATTTGGGCTTTGACCAGGAGGCCAGCCTGATCAATCCGGAAGCCACCCGGACCCAAATCACTGTATATACTGTATATACACTATATGTACAGTATATACAGTTGTCAATAGAGTAATTGAAGAAACCCGCTAAACGTTCGTGCGCCGAACCCGCGCGCCGTCCCAAGTGCCGATGGATGCGCCTGCGCGCCGCCCCAGGAAACATGGTGCAACAGGTGAATAGTCCCCCAATCAAAGAACTCGATATGTGTCTGTTTTTTGACCTGGGGTTTTGCAAACGGCGAGATGTTCTGCCCCAAAGGAGTGGCTAAAAAGGCCAGCGGCGGTAACGGGAACGGTCCGGACAGCAGGCGTTTGCCTGTTCGGCGGTGTCGGGATCAGCTCGGTCCCGCGGGCGTTTGCCCAGACTGCGGGAGCCCGCCTCGCCCGTGGACGTTTTCGACGATTGGGAGTCCAAACGGGGTGGCCGTGGACAAAATCGACGATTGGGAGTGCAAATTCGGGCCCCGGATGGACGTTTTAGACGATTGGGAGATCAAAACGGACGAAAGAAACGATTGGGAGACGGAAAACGTCTCCCAATCGTTCGAAACGTCCACGAGGCCCACCAAATGACTCCCAATCGTGCAAAACGTCCACGACCAGTAGCAACCTCGTCGAGCAAGAAACCAGGGTCGCAAACCCAAGATATTTCGCGCCATGCTCGGCGCATCAAAAAAGCCGCATCCGAACGTCTGCTCGGATGCGGCTTGACACTCTCCTTGGCGCCCTGGCGCCTTGAC
>JAQXQN010000078.1 GCA_029101185.1 Eggerthellales bacterium
CAGTTAATGGGTTGGCCAGCGTAATGATTGGACAGCGCATGGGCGGTGTAGCTGGGCTGGCCAGCGTGTTGGCTGGGTGGTGGTTTGGCAAAAGTTGCAAACAGAGTCGAAAACGGCAAACAGAGTCGAAAATTGCAAACAAAGCCGAAACGTGCACAATAGTTGAAAATCGCAAAGGACCCTTCGATATGAAAGGAACCCCATGGAACAGAAACGAGTCATTCAGGTAAAGCAGAACATCCTGGCCAAAAACGACGCTGCTGCCGATGAATTCCGTGCTCAGCGTAAGGAGGAAGGCACGTTCTTTGTGGACCTGATGGCATCCCCCGGCGCCGGCAAGACCACGCTGCTTCTGGCTCTCATTGAGAAGCTGCGCCAACGGGGCTTCGAGAAGCTGGGCGTTATCGAGGCAGACCTGGAATCCGACGTGGACGCCCTTAAAATCAAGGCTGCTGGGGTGCCTTCCGTTGAGCTGAACACGCGGGGCGTGTGCCACGTAGAGATGGGCATGGTCAATCGGGCCTTCGATGCATTCTGTGGGCAGCGGTTTGATTTCCTGTTCCTGGAAAACATTGGCAACTTGGTGTGCCCTGC
The DNA here is from genome assembly GCA_029101185.1 of Eggerthellales bacterium. Taxonomy (GTDB): domain Bacteria; phylum Actinomycetota; class Coriobacteriia; order Coriobacteriales; family Eggerthellaceae; genus Slackia. The sequence continues at coordinate 595 of JAQXQN010000078.1, forward strand.
GGAATTCGACACCGGCGCCCACCTGCGCTTCATGCTGCTCTCGGTGCCCGAGGGCTACGACAAGGTCTACAAATACCCGCCCATGTTCGCGGCGGTCAGCGCCCTGGTTGTCTCCAAGGCCGACTATCTGCCTTTGAATCCGGACTTTGACATGGAGGCTCTGAAATCTCAGGCCAGGCTGATCAACCCTGACATCGAAATCTTCGTGGTATCCGCCCGGACCGGGGAGGGCATGGACGAGCTGGCGGATTGGTTCATGGCGAAGCGTGCTGAGCTGATGTAGCCATAAAAAAGTTCATGGCAAAGCGCCCCGGCCGCCATTGCCAGTCGTGCTGCTAGGGCGCATCCACCCGCGCAGGCCAGCCGCGCCGTCAAAGCGCTTCCGCACGTGAGAAGGCCCCGAAGGAAGCAATCCTTCCCGCGGGGCCTTCATTTGTTGCTCAGAGCACCAGCCGCGTCGGCCGGCTAGCCGTGTCGGTCATGTCGGCCAGCCAGCCGCGCAAGACACCGTTTCTATCCGCGTCGTGCGGAAACCCGCAGTCCAATGCCGATGGCCGCGGCAATGCACCCGAAGGTTCCCAACAGGCTCGCAAGGATCATACCTGCGCTGTCTCCCAGCCCGTCAAAGGTGGCGGGAATGCTTGTCCCGGGCTTGGGCCCCACGGGAATACCCGGATCATCGGGGGTGCCGGGATTATCAGGATTGCCGGGGTCTCCAGGCTCACCGGGGTTGTCCGGGTTATCTTCTTCGCCAGGAATGGTGGGCTCGTTGGGCTCGTCGTTGTCATGGCCCTCGGTACCGATAATCACGGTGCCATTAGAGCCTACGCCGCCGCCCCGAGGGGCCGTGTTGCCGGTGATAACCAGATCCGCTGCCTGGGAGGCCTGTTCAGCTCCCCAGGTGCTGACCTGGGCCTTCAGGGAGTAAGCGCTGTTGGAGTTAATCTCGGTAACAGGTTCGCCGGGGTTGGCGGGATCGAACCGGGGCACACTCTCGTCCACTTCTCCAACTTCAAGCCAATCCACAGCGCTGTTGGTGTTGTACACGCCGCCGTCCTGGAACCAGGTGACCTTACCGCCGCCAAGCATGATGTTGGGCAGATAAGAAGAGCCTTCACCCTTGCCCACAGCCACGAAGTCGTCGCCAGCAACCCCATGGGCCACCAGGCCGGCACCCTCGTCATCTGCGGAATCGTCGCCATCGCCGTCGGTCACTGCCGCGGCTGCGGTGTTGCCAAAGATGGCGCCGCCTTCGGCCATGTGCACTTCGGCCTTGCCAAAGGGGCAGAACCACATGCCGCCGCCCATGTAGGTGGCAATGTTGCCGGTGATGAGCACGTTGTACATGTGCAGGGTGTAGGGTTGAGTGCTCACGTACACGCCGCCGCCCAGGCGCCCGGCTTCATTGCCGGAGATCAGGCCCCCCTTGAGGACCACGTCGTTGCTGTTCAGGTAAATGCCGCCGCCGGTGGAGCTGGCGTAGTTGTTGGAGATGGTGCCGCCACTCATGGTGAAGGCGGTGGTGTAATCCTCAGGGTTGTTGCTGCCGCCGGCCGCGCCTGCCACACACACGCCGCCACCGTTGCTGTAGCCGGTGTTGCCGTTGATGGTACCGCCGGTCATGTTGAGCGTGGCGTTGCCAATCAGGTACACGCCGCCACCGCCTGCGTAGGAGACATTTCCACTGATCAGGGCGTCACCGGAGAGGTCCATAACCGCCGCAGGGTCTCCCGGTTGCCAGGCGTAGAGAAGCACGCCGCCGCCAGAGGGGTTTTCCGTGTAGGTGCGGTTATCGGAGATGGCACCGCCGCTCATGGCGAAGCGACCGCCGCCGTCAACCACCACGGTGCCGTTGAGCACAGGGCCGTCCATGGTAAATCCGGAGATGCTGCCCCCGGTCATGACGAACTCAGCGCCCTTGGCAACCACCACGGCACCACTGCCGCGGCCAGAGACCTTGTTGCCAATCAGGGTTGCGTCGTTGAGGTTAAGCGCTCCATTAACGGTAACCACCGCGCCGGCAAACTCCTTGGTGGTGGCAGGGGCAACCAGGGTGAGGGAGGTGCCCTTTTCGCCCTGGTCAAAGGTGAGGGTTGCGCCTGGCTTGACCAGGAACATCTCCTGGACGCCCTTGGCTGTCAAACCAGTGATGGTGTGGCCTTCGCCGTCGTCAACCAGGACCACGTCCTTGCCTGCAGGCACGACGATGGTCTGGGTCAGGGAGATATCCTGGGAGATAACAATGGTGGTGGTCACGCCGTCAGGGGCGTTGTTTATCTGCTGCTGCAGCCAGTCGGTGCCCTCCTGGGCGCTGTTGTCCACATAGGTAGGAACCACACCCTCGTTCGTGAAATCAACAACCCCGGCCAGGACTTCGTCCATGCAGCCAGCGGGCCCCATGACAATCAGCTCAAAGTCCGAGGCGAGGGAGATCCAGTCAAAGGCGTCCGAGGCGATGCTTTGGCATGCGGAACCGTTGAACTGGATCTTGGACACTTCG
>JAQXQN010000079.1 GCA_029101185.1 Eggerthellales bacterium
CTGTCCTGTCGCTGTCGCAGGCTACCGGCCCCGCGCAGAAGGCTACCAGGCGCATGGTCCAAGCAACCGGCGGCGGCACAGCTCGCCCCGCGGTCCAGGCAACCAGCCGCTTTGATTCGCTGAGCACACACCATAACGCAAAACTTCCCTTCTCCCCCGCTTCGTCACAAAAACGCGCTACCCTTGCTCAATCACACCAACCGAAAGGATCCCCATGCCAACCATGAACGCATTCGTATTTGACCTAGACGGCACGCTGCTTGACACCATGCCGGATCTGGTAGCCACAACCAACAGCGCCCTTGAGGAGTTCGGCCTGCCCACCCACAGCCCCCAGGCAATACAGGGATTTGTGGGCAACGGCCTGCGCGATCTCATCAGCCAGGCCACCCCCGCCGATACCCCCCAGCAGACCCAGCAAGCCATCCTTGAGAGATGGAAGCAGCTGTACGACCAGCACGGCAACCAACTGACCAGGCCGTATCCCCACATCCCTCAACTCCTTGAAACCCTCAAGTCCCAAGGGAAAAAGCTTGCAGTGCTTTCAAACAAATATGACAAGGGCGCCAAAACAATCGTGTCCCAGTTCTTCCCCAACACCTTTGACCTGGTCTTTGGCGAAGGGCCCGTGCCCCGCAAGCCCGACCCCGAGGGGCTTCTCAAAATCATGCTTGAGCTTGGGGTCACTCCTGAGTCCACGGCCTTCGTGGGGGATTCCGTAGGCGATATGAAGGTGGCGAAGCGTGCTGGTACCCTGGCTTTGGCTGCCACCTGGGGGTATCAACCTCTCATGTCCCTGATGATGTGCAGCCCCGATGCGCTGCTGGAAAAACCCCTAGACCTGCTGGCTTATCTATAGCAATCTGCGACAACACGTGCGTCTTCAGTAATTCAGACCCATGTGCCCAATAGGCCCCTCCTGCCCAACGGGTTCCAACCTGCCCATCATGAATCTTCAAGAAATTTGCACTTGCATCTTATCGTCAGGACCAATATAATAAGCACTCGCATTACGCGCATATGGTCAGGTAGCTCAGTTGGTAGAGCAGCGGACTGAAAATCCGCGTGTCGAGGGTTCAAGTCCCCCTCTGACCACCACGAATTGCAGAGGAGCCTTCGGGCTCCTCTTTTTATACATCCTTCTTACTCATCTGGCTCCCCCGTGCAATCCGAACCTCTAATTCATTCGGGCTCCTCTTTTCGTTATCGAGCGGTTTTCTGGTTTGGACGCTTCGCCATGTATACTTTGGATGATTACGCGAAGCGGCTCCCCTTGGTTGTGGATCTCGCATCACGCACCTGGCCTCGAGAAAGGAATCCCATGACCCTGGCAATCGTATTCACCATTTTGGCCATCATCCTTTTGCTCCTGCTCATCAAGGACGGCTTCTTCATCGTGCAGCAGCAGCACTCCGTCATCATCGAGAGGTTTGGCAAGTTCGCCCGCTTTGTGGGACCGGGCTTCCATGTGAAGATTCCCTTCATCGAGCGCAAGGCTGCCAAGGTGAGCCTGCGCACCATGAAAAACGGCTTCGACATTGACGCTAAGACCGCGGACAACGTGACCATCGGCCTTGAGGTGTCCGCCCAGTACCACGTGGATTACGACATGGGCTCCAACCCCACCCAGGCCGGCATTTACCGTAGCTTCTACATGCTGCAAAACCCCGTTGACCAGATGCGGGACTTCATCACCGACGCCCTGCGCTCCGCAATTCCCACCTACTCCCTTGACGAGGTCTTCGCCCGCAAGGACGACATCGCCCGCGACGTGAACGTCATCGTCTCCGAGCAGATGGCCGCCTACGGCTTCACCATCGTGAGCACCCTGATCACCCGCATCGCGCTTCCCAAGGAAGTCGAGAATTCCATGAATCAGATCAACGCCGCCCAGCGTACCCGTCTAGCAGCTCAGGATCTTGCCGAAGCGGACAGGATCAAGGTGGTCACCGAGGCCCTGGCAAAGGCCGAAGCCATGGAGAAGGCCGGCGAGGGTATCGCTAACCAGCGCAAGGCTATCGCTCTAGGCATCAAGGACTCCCTTGAGACCATCAAGGAATCCGGCGTGTCTCCCCAGGAAGCCAACGAGCTGTTCATGTTCACCCAGTGGACCGACATGATGACCACCTTCGCCGAGGGGCAGAGCAACACCGTGGTGCTGCCCAATGACTTTGACTCCTCCACCAGCATGTTCAAGCAGATGCTGGTTGCCCAGGAGGCGGATCGCAAGTAACCCCTGTCGAAGCGGCCACTCCTGACAAAGCGTCCCGCCCGCAGCGGCCGACCGTATTTGTCGAAGCGCCCTGCCCGCAGCACTTCATCAACCAAAGAGCCCCGCCCGGACAATCCCGAGCGGGGCTTTTTCACTCTTGCATATTGACAAAACGATGACATTAGCACTCTCCTATTGAGAGTGCTAACTATTGGGAGTATTACATCCTTGTACAAAGAAACCAGGCATATGAAGATGCCACCACGAATGCCCTTGAGGTTGCACGCACATGCATACACCGCAAAAGCAAACGCACGCATAGTCTCCATATGCCGCATACCGATGGAGATGATTAGTATGTCAATGCTGGTACCCGCTCGTAGTCGCAACATGCTCAACACCATGCTCACCGATCCCTTCGATGCCTTCTTTGATTCCATGGCACCCATCCAGAAAACCACCCCTTCTGTAATGAGGACGGACATTCGCGAGAAAGATGACGAATTTGATCTCACGATTGATCTACCCGGATTCAAAAAGGATGATGTCTCGGCTGAGTTGAAGGACGGATACCTCACCGTCACCGCTCAAACATCCAGCACCAGCGAGGAAAAGGATGAGAAGGGCACCTGGATTCGGCAGGAGCGCTTCAGCGGTAAGTGCAGCAGGTCCTTCTTTGTGGGTGAGGACATTGAGGAGGAGGATATTAGGGCAAAGTTTGAAGATGGCCTGCTCAAGATTACCGTTCCAAAGGTTCATCCCCAGCCCAAGCTTGAGGAGAAGCGCACCATCGCCATTGAGGGTTAATGCCTAATCGGCAGCCGCTTGCGTCAACACCTGTTCAGACAAGCAAGCAGACGGGCTAACACCCATCAATATCAAACAAAAAGCCCCGCCCGGACAATCCCGAGCGGGGCTTTTCTATTCACACGCCGCTGCCAGTTACTTCATCCAGCACTTCATCCGACTATTTCATGGCGCAGCCGGCGCCAAACAGCAGTTCCCGCTCGTCCTCAGGAAGAGACGCACGTGCCTGATCACGCAGGTTGTTCACCCCGATAAAGAACTGCCGCATCATGACCACCATCAGGTACCTGCCCTTAGGAGTCAAGGTGATCTGCTCCGCATCGTCAATCGCAAAGGCTCCGGCCGCCTTCATAAAGGCATACTCAACCGGCACCCCCGCCTCCACGCTGCAGCCAAAATCCTCCCGCCACTGCTTCTTATCAAGACGCAGGCCAAAGAGTTGCATCATGAACCGATAGCGCATCTGGTTGTGCTTGGAGAAGATGGCCTTACCCGTAGCAGAGGTCTTACCTGCAGCAATGCGCTGGTCATACTCACGCAGGCTGAAGGTGTTCACATACTGGGTGGACCCCAGATAGGTCATGCCTCCGGATCCGATGGCGGGATACTCCTCGTAATCAACAATGTACTCGTCAATCATGGCATCCGCGGCCTTGTTAAAGGTCCACGCGCTGCCATGAATGAAGGGGGGATTATCCCCGCCCGCCAGAGTATCGCTGATAATCTCGTAGAACCGACGCTCTCGGTTGTAATCCACCTTGCCCACCGTCGCGGCAAGGCTGCGTTCCACCGCGGGAGATGCCATCAGCGGATAGAAGGTGGTCTGGCTGGTGCCGGATTCAATGACCATCTCCAAATCCCGCCTGAGTATCTCTTCGGTCTGGGCTGGGAAGTTGAAGATCATATCCACGTTCAGACTCTTGAAATATGGCGAAGCGTTCCTGATCAACTCAAGGATCTGCTCCCCGGATCCGTACTTGTCGTAACGGTCCATCTGCTTAAGCAGCCCATTGTCAAAACTTTGCACCCCAACGCTGAGCCTGTCCACCCTACCCTGAAGCTTATCCAGCATGGGGGTGATCAGGTGATTGGGGTTGGTCTCACAGGACACCTCTTTGATGGAGAAGGTGTCTTTGGCAAGGTCAATCAGCTCGCACAGCTCGTCAATGACAATAGTAGGAGTGCCACCGCCAATATACATGGACTCAAAGTCGTACCCCAGGTCCTTGAGCATAAGCATTTCCTGCTTCAGACTCTTCATGTATGAGGCGGCCCGGTCCTTCGCATAGGGGAAACGGTTGAAGCTGCAATAGGGGCACAACCGCTCGCAGAAGGGAATGTGAGCGTAAAGCATGTAAGGCTTACCCGGAGTAGGCCCAGGTATGGACGCTTCGTCAAAGGGTTTGATATTCATGAAGCGGTCCGCGCACAGACGCACCGCCGTGGTCAAAAGACGCTCGCTGAGCATTAACTCTCCGCCGATCTAGTTCCTGATGGCGCGCAGGGCAATGTCCATGCGCAGCTGCTTGCCTTCGAAGTTGATCTTTTCGCAGGCCTCATACGCCAGATCCCGGGCCTCCTCAAAGGTGTCTGCCAAAGCGGTGACGTTGAGCACGCGGCCGCCGTTGGTGACCAGTTCCTCGTCGGAATTGAAAGCGGTGCCGGCGTGGAACACAATCACGTTGTCCATGGCCTCGGCCTCGTCAATCCCCAAGATGACCTTGCCCTTCTCGTACTTGCCGGGGTATCCCGCAGAGGCCAGCACCACGGATACCGCCACCTGGCTCTTCCACGCAAGGTCAAGCTCGGTGATGTCACCCTTAGCCACCGCCTCAAAGGCGTCCAGAGCATCGGATGCCAGACGGGCCATGATCACCTGGGTCTCAGGATCACCGAAGCGTGCGTTGAACTCCAGCAGCTTCGGGCCTTCGGGGGTCAACATGAAGCCGCCGTAGAGCACGCCCCGATACCCAGTGGCGAAATCCTCCTGGGTAGCGGCAGCAGCCAGCTCCATGACTTGGCGCATCTGCGTCTCAAGCTCAGGTGTGACGCAGGGCACCGGGGAATACACGCCCATGCCGCCGGTGTTAGGACCGCGGTCCCCGTCAAAGGCCCGCTTATGGTCTTGGGCGCAGGGCATGCACAAGGCCTTGCCGCCGGCCACAAAGGCCAGCATGGAGCACTCGGGGCCGGTGAGCATCTCCTCGATGACCACGGTATAGCCCGCTTCGCCAAAGCTACCGGCGAAACTTTCCTCAACCGCCTCACGGGCCTGATCCATATCCTCAGCCACAACCACGCCTTTACCTGCGGCAAGACCGTCGGCCTTGACCACAATGGGGGCGCCTACCTGCTCCAGGTATGCCAGGGCATCCTCCTTAGAGGTGCACTTCTTGTACGCAGCAGTGGGCAGGCCGTGGGCCATCATAAATTCCTTGGAGAAGCTCTTGGAACCCTCCAGCATGGCACCTTGGGCATCCGGGCCAAACACCGCTAGCCCCGCCTTGCGCAGGGCCTCGGCCACGCCCTCAACCAAGGGCAGCTCGGGGCCAACTACCACCAGATCAATCTCATGGTCCTTGCAAAAGCCCAGGATGGCATCGGGATCGGTGATGCTCAAGGGGATGTTCTGGGCGATAGCGGCAGTGCCACCGTTGCCGGGAGCCACAAACAGGTCCCCAATGCGGGGAGATTTGCTGATTGCCCAGGTCAAAGCGTGTTCGCGGCCGCCGGAGCCAAGTACCAGTACGTTCAAGTCCATTCCTTCCAACTTACGTGTTTGACGGGAAGCGTCCGTCAAGACGTCCCAGATAAAAAGAGGGGCACTTCGTCTGCCTATGTCTGTCGAAGCGCCCCTTGGCGCACTTGCTGCTATCGAATGATGGTGCAGTCCCTCTCGGGGGCCACGGAGATCATACTAATGCGGGCGCCGGAGAATTCCTCCAGGTAGTTCACGTACTTCTGGGCGTTCTCGGGCAGTTCCTCAAAGGTGCGGCAGCCGGAGATGTCCACGCCCTTCCAACCAGGCAGCTCCACGTAAATAGGCTGGGAGTGGAACAGGACGCTTTGCTGCATGGGCAGATAATCGTAGCGCTTGCCCTCGTATTCGTAGGCCACGCAGACCTTGATGGTGTCAAACTCGGAGAGAACGTCAAGTTTGGTCAGAGCGATGTCCGTAAGCCCGTTCACGTCCACGGCGTATTTGGCAATCACGCCGTCAAACCATCCGCACCTGCGCTTGCGGCCGGTGGTCACGCCGTACTCGTGACCAACGGAGCACAGAAGCTCTCCTACCTCGGCCTCTTCTCCGGTGCCGCCGTTTTCGGGGAAACGCTGCTCCGTGGGGAAGGGACCGCCGCCTACGCGGGTGGTGTAGGCCTTCATGATGCCGATGACCTTGTCGATGGCCATAGGTCCAACGCCGGTGCCAATGGCAGCACCGCCGGCACCGCAGGAAGAGGAGGTCACGTAGGGGTACGTGCCATGGTCGATATCGAGCATGGTTGCCTGGGCGCCCTCAAACAGGATGCTCTTGCCGGCACGAAGGGCGTCGTTGAGCAGCTGAGTGGTCTCAGCCATATAACGCTGCATGATGCGGGCGTAGGGAAGGTACTCCTCCACAATCTCATCTACGGTGTAGGTGTGCAGGCCGTAGATCTTATCCAGGATGGGGTTCTTCTGGGCAAGGGCCGCCTCAAGCTTCAGACGGAAGATTTTCTCATCCATCAGGTCCTGAACGCGGATACCCTTGCGGGCGGCCTTGTCCTGGTAGCAGGGCCCGATGCCCCGCTTGGTGGTGCCGATGCTGTTCTTGCCCAGGCGCTTCTCATCCGCGCCGTCCAAGTCCTTGTGATAGGGCATGATCACATGGGCGTTGCAGCTGATCTTCAGGTTCTTGCAGGACACGCCCTCCTGCTCAAGCAGGGTCATTTCTTTAACCAGGGCGGCAGGGTCAATAACCACGCCGTTACCGATAACGGGCACGGTGTTCTCATACATGACACCGGAAGGCATGAGGTGCAGGGCCAGGCTCACACCGTTGTGGACCACTGTGTGACCCGCGTTGTTTCCTCCCTGATACCTGACCACGTAATCAAAATCACCTGCGATAAGGTCGGTGATCTTGCCTTTGCCCTCGTCGCCCCACTGGGTTCCTACAAGCACTACGTTAGACATGCCTGTCCTTTCATACTCGGCGTTTCTGCCTCGGTTATTGCTCAATTGCGCAAGCCTTGATTATAGCGCCACCACCTGAGTACCGCCCAGGTGCGGCTCCAGCAAATGCACGACCTCCATATGGCAGGTACACACAATCACCTGCCGTTTCTTTGCCAGCTGGGCTAAGGCCAATGCCGCACCCCGCCTGCGCTGATCGTCAAAATTGACCAGAATGTCGTCAGCCATTACAGGCAGCGCCATCCCAACGGAATCCACCAGTTCAAGCAGGGCTATCCGCAGCGCAAGGTAGAGCTGCTGGCGAGTTCCTGTGGACAGCAGCCGTGGATGCCTGGTCAGCCCAGCGGCGTTGGCCACCACCACCCGCTCTCCGCTCTCTGCGGATTCGTCCAGCCGCACCGATACCCATTCCCCATCGGTCATCAGGCTCAACAGTTCCGAGGCTCGGGCATACACCTCAGGCACCGCCCCACTTTTCCACTTCTCCATAGCAGCCGTGAGCGCACGCTTCGCCAGGAGCAACTCTGCTAGCTCCCAGGAGTACTGCTGCTGTCTGACCTTCAACTCCTCCAGATGCTGCCTCGCCTGTTCCAGGTCCCGGGACCCGCGCGCCTGCATTAAATCCCGCTGCAAAGAACCCGCCTCCTGAGACACCTGCCCCATCTGGTCAAGCAGACCACGCCATGCCAAGTTAAGCTGCTGGATATGGACCTCAAGGGCGATAGACACCTGGGAGGAATTCCCCGGCCTCTGCACCTGGGCATGCCGGGGTTGCGCCTGGGCGGACTGAGACTGCACCCGGTCAAGGTACCTTTTAGCCTGAGCAATCAGCTCCTCTTCCGCAAGTCCCATCTGAGTAAGGACCTGGCGGGCCCCATCCATTTCCGCCTGGGCAGCAACCACCCGTTTTTCCTGTTCAATCCCATATTCTGCCTCTTGGCGAAGCGTACTTAGCCGCCTTTTTGCCTGGGCGAAGCTGACGCAACCCTCCGCTCCCATCTGAGTAAAACGGCCAGGCAGCAGCGCCCTGAACTCCTCAAGCTCTCGGGTGACCCGAATCACCCGCTCTTCGCACTGGCGAACGTGGGCGTTTTGGTTGGATTGAGAGGTGCCCGGCGACTGGCAGTCCCGCTTGTTGGGCCGCATCCGCGCGAAATGGGCGGCCGCAATCCCACAGACCACCCCAAAGCCAGCCGTGATACCAGCCAAAACAGCACGCAAGGCGTGGGGCTGAAGAATGCAAGACACCAGCAAGGCAGCAGCAGCCGTGCCGCATACCGCCCCAAGGGTGAACAGAACCACCGAAACCATCGGGACGGGAGTCTTAGATGTATCTTCCGGCAAATCTTCCAGGTCAAAATCATCAGAGGCATCAAACCCAATGTGACCCACGCTGCCAGCATTATTCTCATCAGGCCCTACGGCACACAAGGCGGCTTCAAGACTGGCTTTTGCCTGAGCCAGCTTTTGCATCAGCCCGCCCTCGGCATGCTCGAGCCTATCCAAATCAGCCTGGGCCTTGTACACCTTCGCCAATGCATCCTGGGCCGAACCCGCATCGCCAACAAACCGAATCCCGCCGCGCAGTCCCTCCATCCGATCGTGCAGCCGGACGCACTCCTGGCGTTGCGCCTGTATGCGCTCCCTAATCTGGCTCAACCGCGCAGACACGTCATTCGCCTCGGTCAGCTGGGCAAGCACATATTGAGACTCTTCCTCAAGCTGGGCCTTCTGCGCCTCAAGCTCCGCAAGCCTGCGATCCTGTTGCCAAAGAAGATCCACATCGCAGGAAAGTCGGGCAACCTCGTCTCTCGCAGATGCAATCTGCTGCCTGATTCGTGGCAGGGAGGTTTCGCTTTTTGCACTGCGGGTGGTGTATGCACCTATGCGCCGATCAAGCTCCTCAATTGCTCGAGCGGGGCTCTGTTGGGTTCCCGACTCTGCCGTGAGCAGCCGCGACGTCACATCCGACCCACCGTCAAGCCCCAAAAGCTCCGCGCTGTTCAGGTTAAACATGGTGTGAAAGGTCGTCCTGTCCACATCCTGGGCCAATCCGGAGAGCCGAGGGTCCCCAATTTGCAGGCCGTCGGTGTTTTTTGACCTGGACACCTGAACCCGAGACCCATCCCCCAAAGCGAACACCAAAGACCCGCACCGCTGCCCATGGGTGGGCTTGTACACGTTCTTTGTTCCTCGGGCATCCTCCCACCCAAACAGCACGCCCTCCACGAATGCACTGGTGGTGGTCTTGCCCGCTTCGTTACCACCAAATACCACGTTCAGCCCTGGGGCAAAAGGCCCCACCAGCTTATCCGCCATGCGGCCGAAGGCCTCCATATGCACGTACTCAAGATACGCGCCGGCAAGAGGCGTCCCGTTTATGGCCCCGCTCACAGCACCATTCATAGCCCTGCACCTCCCAGCAGCTCGATGCAGGTGTCTTGAGCCTTCGCCATGCAAGCGTCCAACCCCTTGAGCAGCCCATCCGGAACCATAACGCCCAGTCGAGAGAAATCCTCCATCAACTCCTCGCTCATGCGGGTGGGATTCTGACCCATGGCGCCAATCTCTTGCATCACCAGTTTGGCGAAGGGTCCCGATTCGCCCACGTTTTCTGGCTCGCAGGATACCTCCAGGCTGATGCCGTCGCAGAAAAATGAGGGGCAGCCCTCATTCAGCTCCCACCTCAGCTCCTCAAGGGCCGCAGGGTTGCGCAACTGGGCAAGCATGCCGCTTCTAGCCACCTGGGCGGCAGAATCCACGCTCCCGGCACCGCTCGGTCCCGTCAGCCGCAGCCGAGCCACCATCTCCTCGCAGAGCATCTCCCGGTTTGCCGCGTACATGGCGCCGATGCAGGCCTTGGACACTTCGCCAAGATTTCCGCAGTCGCTCACATCCACGTCAAGAATCCTCCATGCCACCGACGAGGTAGGAATAAGGTCCACCCGGTTTGGCCGATCCTCCTCTAGGGTTACCTTCAGACAGAACCGATCCCCCTGCTCATGGATGTCCCTTCCTTGAGGGATGCCGCAAAAGGCCAGTTCAGGTGCATCCTGAGGCATCAGGTACATCTTGTGAATATGGCCAAGGGCCCAGTAATCCATCCCGCTGGCCATGATCTCGGCCTTTGAGACCGGCGCCTTATCCCGAGCCAGCCACAGCCCCGTATGAGTCATTCCTATGACGAAGGGTACAGACCTGCCGTTTAACTCTTGGCTGGTTGCCTTAAGTGCGTTTGACCTGGTCATTCCGTGAATGATGCTTTCATCGCCAAAATAGAGGGGAAAACCCCTGCCCGCGATGACGGCCAAGGGCTCGCCGTTGCGATAATGAACTAGGTACCGAGGCCTATCAGAGGCAAGAAGCTCCGTGTTTGCAGGGAGCTGTGGGGCAATCTCATCCCAATTTGAGATAGGGTCATGGTTGCCGCACACCACGTACACGGCGATTCCCTGCGCCTCAAGCCGGCGCAACCCATCAATGAACCTGCGATAATGGCCGTAACCGGGTTTCGCAGTGTCAAAGACGTCTCCAGCTAGCAGGAGAAAATCAACCTGGGACTCTATGCAGGCATCAATAATGGTATCGAATGCTTGAGGGATGGCATCGGCCAGACGGCGGCTCCACTTCTCCGATAATCCGCTAAGCCCGCGAAAAGGAGCCCCTAGGTGGAGGTCTCCTGAATGAATGAATGTAACGCGGGCGGGCATACAATCAACCCTTACTGAAGGTATTAAAAATCATTGATGTCTATATAGTCTCCGAACCTGGTGTATTCAGGCGAGAAGCTCAACTTGATGTCCCGAAGGGATCCGTTACGGTGCTTTGCCACAATTAGATTCGCCGTACCCCAGTCGGGGCGGTCTGCCGAAGCGGCCTCCACCTCGTCATAGCTTCTATCCAGGAACATGACAATATCCGCATCCTGCTCGATTGAACCGGATTCCCGCAGATCAGAAAGCATGGGACGCTTCGTGGCACGGGATTCGACCGCACGGGAGAGCTGGGATAGGGCGATGATGGGCACGTTCAGCTCTTTCGCGAGCACCTTAAGGCCGCGAGAGATCTCCGCAACCTCAACGGCGCGGTTTCCGTCCCGACGGGCGGTGGCGGGATTCATCAGCTGCAGGTAGTCAAGGATGATCAGACCATTCTCCTTACCCTTCAGCTGGCGGCGGGCCTTCGCCCGCATCTCCGTCAGGGTCAGACCGGCGGTATCGTCAATCCATAGGTTAAAGGAAGAGAGCCGTTGTGCGGACTGAGCCAGTGAGTCCCAGTCCGAATCCTGAATCTTTCCCGCCCGTAGGCCGGAAAGATTCACCCGAGCGTCCGCGCACAGCACACGCTGAACCAGCTGATTTGCACCCATTTCCAGGCTAAACACCAGCACGTTTGCCCCCGAGGCCGCAGCCCCCGTGGCTACATTCAGGGCAAAGGCTGTCTTGCCCACTGCAGGACGTGCGGCAAGGATAATCAAATCCCCACCACGAAGACCCCAAAACAGGTTGTCCACATCCTTAAACCCCGTGGGGATACCGGCCAGCTGGTCTCTGGTTTTGGCCAGTTCCATGATGTCATTAAATGCCTGGGTCAAAAGGTCCGTAATGCCAAGGAAGGTTGAAGACACCCGCTTTTGGGTGGCGCCAAAGAGGATCTTTTCAGCCTGATCAATGGTCTCATTGGTGTCATCAGGCGCATCGTAGGCAAGGGAGGTAATAGAAGCGGAGGCGTAAATCAGGTCCCGTTGAAGGCTGGTGCGTTTCACAATCTCTGTGTGAGTGCGCCAGTTAGTAAGGGACAAAGCGTTGTTTGCCAGTTCCACCAGATAGGGTTTTCCACCCACCGCCTCAAGCTGCCCAAGAGCACGCAGGTTATCCGCTAAGGATATCTGATCGATGGGAATTGACCGGGAAGCCATATCCATCATGCTTGAGAAAATGGTCTGATGGGCAGGGCGGGAAAAACTCTCGGGGTCAAGGATTGAGGCAATCTCGTCAAAAATCTCAGGGTTGAGCATTGAGGCTGCCAGCACAGACCTCTCAGCCTCCAGATTTGAGGGAAGAGGACGGGAAGTTGCGGCGGTGGTATCTTTCAAATCCGGCATTCCGGGTGCTCCTAACCATGATGCTCCGGCGTTATTCCTACGGGGCAGGGCGCTTCGACACTCCTGAAAATGATACTACAGGTGACGAACCGCCATAGGATTGGTGGAAAACCGATGCGGGAGCCGAAAAACCCTACACATCGCCCCATAAACGAGGAAAAGCCCAGATTTCTCCGGGCTTGATTCCTGATTCACGGGGTGCTGATTTACTCAGCGATCTCCTCTGCCGCCTCTTCCGCGGGAGCCTCGGCGGGCTCTTCCACGGCAGGAGCCTCACCAACGGTCAGGTTGATGGTGGCCTTGATGTCGCGATAGATGGAGAGGGTCACCACATGCTCGCCAGCGACCTTGATGGGGTTGCCAAGCTCAAGACGCTTGCGGTCAATCTCCACACCCAGCTGAGCCTCAACGGAGTCAGCGATGATCTGTGCGGTGACGGAGCCGAACAGGACGCCCTCGTCGCCAACCTTAGCGGCGATGAAGACCTTCTTGTTCTCCAGGGACTCCTTGAGAGCGGTGGCGTTAGCAATGCGCTCGGCCTCGCGACGGGCGATAGCACCCTTGCGATCCTCCAGCTGCTTCAGGTTGCCCTTGGTAGCCAGGACAGCAATACCCTGGGGGCCCAGGTAGTTGTTGAAGAAGCCGCGGGCAACTTCGACGACGTCGCCTTCGCCGCCCTTGCCCTTCAGCTCAGAAAGCAGAATAACCTTCATTGTTGCCTCCTAGCGGTTGCGACGATCGCCGCGGCCGGACACAGTGACAACCGTGTAGGGCATGAGGCCCATCTCACGAGCATTCTTGATCGCATTCGCGATATCGCGCTGGTGCTGCACGCAGCAGCCGGTCACACGACGGGGCTTAATCTTGCCACGGTCGGTGGTGTACTTGCGCAGCATAGCCGTATCCTTGTAATCAATGTACTGCGTGTCCTCCTTGCAGAACTGGCAGTACTTACGGCGAGGCTGCTTGTTGTATTCAGCCATGATTTCCTCTTTCAAAATTCCGTAAACGTTGTCAATAACCTAGCAGGTCTAGAAGGGGATGTCCTCGTCATACACCGCGGTGTTGACCATGGGCGCCGCAGGGGCAGCGGACGCGTATGCAGGCGCTGCGTTATAGGCAGGAGCAGCAGGAGCACCGGCGCCATTGCGAGATGAGAGGAACTCTATCTCGTCAACAACCACCTCAATCTTGCTGCGCTTCTGGCCGTCCCGTTCCCATTGGCTCCAGCGAAGCTTACCCTCAATAGCAACCTTGCTGCCTTTGCTCAGGTACTGGGAGATGCTCTGAGCACGGGTTCCGAACATCGTGCAATCGATGTAGTTGGGATAATCCTCCCATTCCCCCGTGGTGGGGTTCTTGCGGCGGTCATTCACCGCCACACCAAATCCCAGAACGGGAAAACCGGTCGCAGTCTGACGAAGCTCAGGGTCACGAGTGAGATTACCCGTGATAAGAACCTTATTAATGCTCATTGCACTACCTCATTTCCTATTGCGTGTGGGGATATCCCCCAATAATCCGATGGCGTGACCTGGGATTAGATACTAATCGCGGTCGTCGCGGCGGACGATCTTGTGACGGATCACCGAAGTGGTGATACGCAGCACGCGCTCGAGCTCGGCAATGTTTGCGGGATCGGAATGGAAATCAATCAGGGTGTAGCAACCCTCGGTCAGCTCTTCAATCTCGAAAGCCAGCTTGCGCTTGCCCCAGTCCTCAACGTTGTCGATCACGCCATTGCCCTGAGCGATGGTGTTCTCGATACGCTTCATAACTGCGATACGGGTTTCGTCGTCGATAGTGGGAGCGACAAAAAACAACAATTCATAAGCCTTCATTATTTCACCTCCTTTGGACTTACGGCCCCGGGACGCATGAAGGCATCTGCCCGGGACAGGAATCCCGAGAATAATACCAGTGGCACCAGTCCGACGCAATTACGAATTCCCATATCAAAGCGGTATCACAACTTATCCACGAAGCCTAGCAGGGCAACCTTTCAAATTGATGAGCCGCATCTGGTCACTTCCTTACCGCTGATTCCACCCCCGCTGCATCACCCGTATACATAAATCACGGCGTAGGGGTGCATGTTTGATGTACCAAAACCAACAAGAATGTCCGCTTTTCTCTACAACCTCTGGTTCTTTCTTTCAGAAAGTGCCCAAGATTACCTGCATAACCTATACTCCTATGCAGCAATTCCAATCGGCGTTGCGCACAAAGCCGCATACGCCCCGCTCACATAAGGAGAACCACATGCCTGATCGCGTTGTTGAAGAAGAGATCATCGGCGTTCCCGAGATCGACCAAACCCTGCAGGATGTTATGGTGCAGCTGATTGAGGAGGCCACGGACCACCTGACCGAAGAGGGCTTCTTTGCACCCTTCACCGCCCTGCTCAACGGTGACGTCATCAGCATCGACGTCCATGACGGTGAGGATACCGAAGAGTGCTACACCAAGGCGTCCACCTGCGTGCGCAGCGCAAACGGCGCCCGGGCCTATGCATTCTGCTACGACGGGTTCCTTGAGACCGACCAGGGCGAGAAGGATGCCATCATCTGCGAGGGTGGGCTGCCCGGGCAGGATAAAGGCCTGGCTCTGGCGCTGATGTATACCGCAGATCCTGAGGATGACACCATCCAGTTTGAGGAGGACCTGCTCTATCTGGGCCCCTGCGAGAACTTCCTGGACTGCGCGGATGTCATTGAGGACACCCAGGAGGATTCCGACCTGATCGGCTAAACCCGCTACGCCAAGGATTGGCAACCTTTACGTTGGATTTTGGTTATGACTTTTGACTTTTGAATTTTTCGGGTACGGGGCGTTTTTCTGAAATAGATGCTTCAATCCGATGATTCTTTGGTATACTTCCACTTCGCTGCTGGCAATACTGGCAGTGGTCGACCAATGGAGAGATGTCCGAGCTGGCCGAAGGAGCACGATTGGAAATCGTGTATGCGCCGAAAGCGTATCTGGGGTTCGAATCCCCATCTCTCCGCCAGAAACTTCAAAAGCCTCCTTTCAGCAGGGGGCTTTTTTTCACCCTTCGGAGGGGTGGCAGAGTGGTTGAATGCGGCGGTCTCGAAAACCGTTTAGCCCGTGACCCGGGCTACGAGGGTTCGAATCCCTCCTCCTCCGCCAGATAACACAACGGGCCCGGCGTAATGCCGGGCCCGTTTTACTTTACCTATGTAGTGTCGCTCGAGTAATTCACGCGCCCTAATGGGTCAACTATTCCGTAGATTCAGAGGGCCCTTCGGTAGATTCCTGGGCAAGGGATGCGGCATAGCTTCCCTCTGAAGGGGTCAGGCCTTCGGTGCTCACATCGTAAACCAGGCCAGAAGGCATTTCGTTGATTGTGATGGTCAGACCGGACTTATACTCCTGAATCCAGTTGTTGTACGCGGTCTCCTCAGCGGATGCAGTAAGGGACTGGATGATCTGGTCTTGCCAATCGGAAGGCAAATCGGAGATGCTCATGGTGTTCACATCATCGGGAGCGGTGTAGACCTCGGTGCACAGGATGATATGGTATCCAAAGCTAGACTCCACCGGAGCGGACATTTCGCCAGGATTAAGCCCGTCAAGAGCGGTCTGATACTCGCTGACGAACTGGGTCATCTTGTCCCAACCCACGTTGCCATTGTCTTCGGCACTTGCGGTATCGAGAGAATACTGAGCCACAGCCTCATCCCAAGTGATCTCGCCGTTTTGAAGCTGTTCGTAGACGGCTTGGGCGGTCTGCTGGTCATCGGCGGCAAACAGAATATGGCTGGACTTCTTTGCCCCGTCGTAGCTTACCGCGAACATCTGAGCGTACATGTTCTTATCCTCATCAGAGATGACCGCTTCAAGGTCCAGGCTCTCTTTAACCCCTTTGACCAGCAGAGACATCTCCACCATCTCACGGTACTCCTGCTCAGTGAGCCCCTGGGCGGCAAGAGCGGCGGTCCAGGCGTCCTCATCCTCGTAGTAGCCGCGGATGTTGTTCACCTGCGCATCCACCTCTTCAGCGGAGACGCTCACGCCCAACTCGGCGGCGGCGATACGTACCACTTCCTGGTCAACGTAATAATCAATCACGTCATTACGCAGGTCGGAAGGGGTGTAGGCGTTATCCACCATCCATTGGGCAAAGTCCGCATCGGCGGCCAAACCGGCAGACACCCGGAAGTTCTGCATGTAATTGGTAACCGCAGCCTCCCCGATTTCCACGTCGTTGACCGTTGCAGCCACACCCTGAGATGTGTCGTAGACGGAAACGGACCCGGAATCGGAGCTTTGATTGTTGCCGCATCCAAACAGGCCGACGGTGCCACACAGCACCAAAGATGCGGCGCATAGGGCCGCAATCTTTGCAGAACGCTTCATTAGAACCCCTCACTATGCATCCAGACACGGGATGATCCGCATGTCACCCAAAAGGCGAACGTCCTGTAATTTTCACCTAGCAAGAGAATGTGAAAAACAGGTTTCACGAAACCACCGTATAGCCGCCATATTCGACCCATATAGAGCGAAGCGCCCAGGCACCCAGAGTATCCTTGGGAACCGGGACGCTTCGATTGAGCATCGGTTTTACCAAATGGCATCGTTTTGCCAGGTGGCGAAGTGACCTGAGGCAGATTCCTAGTTGTTCTTGGAGGCCTTTTTTCGGTCGATGGCGGAAAGCAGACGCTTGCGCATACGGATGGTCTTAGGGGTAATCTCCACCAGCTCATCGTCCTGGATGTATTCCAGGGCTTCTTCAAGAGTGAAGGTGATGGGCGGGGTCAGCTGGATGGCCTTGTCCGCGGTGGAGGAACGCTGGTTGCCGAGGGCCTTGGCCTTCTCCACATTGACCACCATATCGCCTTCCTTGGCGGACTCGCCCACCAGCATGCCCTCGTAGCACTCCTCGCCGGGACCCACAAACATACGGCCCCGCTGCTGCAGGGTGTCAAGGGCGTAGGCCACGGACTTACCGGTGCTCATGGCAATCATGGAGCCATTCTTGCGTCCGGCCATCTCACCGGAGTAGGGCCCGTACTCGTGGAAATGGTGGAACAGGTTCGCCTCGCCGCGGGTGGCATTCAAAATACGGGTCTTTAGGCCCATGGTGCCACGGGAGGGAATGGTGAAGGTCAGGTGGGTGATGCCGTCAGCGGGAATCATATCCACCATGATGCCACCAGCGTTGCCCATGACCTCGATAGCCTTTCCAGCGTACTCATCAGGCACGTCAACGGTGGCTTCCTCGATAGGCTCAAGCTTGTTGCCGTGCTCGTCAGTCTTGATGATCACCTGGGGGCGTCCCACCTGGAACTCGTAGCCCTCACGACGCATGGTCTCCATCAGGACGGACAGGTGCAGCACGCCACGGCCCGCCACCTCAATGCCGGAGTGGTCCTCCAGCTCGGTGATGCGCATGGAGATGTTGCTCTCCTTCTCCTTCATGAGGCGCTCCTTCAGCTGGCGGGCGCCCACAATATCGCCCTCTCTGCCAACCAAAGGACTGGTAGATGCCTCAAAGACCACCGCCATGGTGGGCTCCTCCACCGCGATGGGGTCAAGATGCACGGGATTCTCCCGATCAGTGACCATATCTCCGATGTCCGCATCCTCCACGCCGATAATGGCGATGATGTCACCCGCGTACGCTTCGGTCACCTCCACCTTGTCCAGGTTCTCAAAGGTGTGGACCTTCTTGATGATGGTGTTGTAGCTGCTACCATCGTTCTTGATGACCACCACCGGCTCTTTCTCGTGCATGATGCCGGAGTGGAGTCGGCCCACGCCAATGCGGCCCACGAAGCTGGAGTGGTCCACGGTGCAGATCTGCAGGGCAACCGGACCATCCACGTCCACCTCCGGTGCGGGAATCTCCTCAAGGATGGTGTCGAGCAGAGGGATCATGTCCATATTGTCGTCTTCGGGCTCAAATCGGGCATACCCGTTGACTGCCGAAGCGTACACGATGGGGAAATCGAGCTGCTCGTCAGATGCACCCAGCTCCACCATCAGGTCAAACACTTTATCCACTGCAGCGGAGGGGTCTGCGTTGGGGCGGTCGATTTTGTTGACCACCAGTACAATGCGCAAGCCGCGGTTCAACGCGTGGCTCAATACAAACCGAGTCTGGGGCTTGGGCCCTTCGTACGCGTCCACAATCAGCAGGGCGCCATCGGCCATGTTCAGGACACGCTCCACCTCACCGCCAAAGTCAGCATGGCCGGGGGTGTCGATGACGTTGATCTTTACACCCTTGTAGTTAATGGAGATGTTCTTGGACAAGATAGTGATGCCCCGCTCCCGCTCCTGATCATTACTGTCAAGAACGCGGTCCGCCACCTGCTGGTTTGCCCGAAACACATGGGCCGCCTTGAGCAGCTGGTCAACCAGGGTAGTCTTGCCGTGGTCAACGTGGGCGATAATCGCCACATTGCGAATGCTTTCCTGCCTCATTCGTCTTCTTCTTCCTCTTCTTGAGCCTGACGCTCAATTTCCTTTTTCTGTCGGTCTATGTCTGCAAGATGCCCGTCAATGATCTGTAGGGTCTTGTGAATATTCCCGAACTGTACAGCGGCGCCGATAGCGGATGCCGCGGCGATGCTTTCCGCAATCTTGACAATGGGAGACATCACCCGCAGGGTCAACAGGGCAATAGCCCCACCCACCAGGATGGTAAACAGCGCGGTGCGTCTCTTATCAAGCAACTCATCCCGCTGAGCCACTAGTTGCACCCGCGCGGCAGCAAGACCAGCAAGCTGGGCATCGTAGTAGCTCATAGAGGACTGGTAGGACCTAGAGCGAGACGAGCCTGAACCTCCCTGACCAGGTCCTTTGGACCCGCGACCGGAGGTGAGAAAATCATAGGCCTCCTGGAGCCTCTTGAACTGCTCCGTTGCCCGATTCTGAAGCTTTGCATTGTTGGAGAAGCGGTCAGGGTGGAGAATCTGGGCACACTCCCGATAGGCGACCTTGATGTCGTCCGCGTCCGCGTCCGCATCAAGTCCCAGGATGTTAAGCGCCTCGATTCTGTTCATCATGCTCCATTCGCCCCAAGGGGAAACGTCAATTAGATGTCCGGGTTTTTACCAGCGACGTATCCTAGCACGTTACGGGGGTTTGCCACCCTCATCTGCCATGATGCCTATTTCATCTACAGATGGCCAGTTGAAGGCGCCTACACGCCTCGAAGATAAAAAACGGCCCGCGATTGCGGGCCGAGATAGTTTGGTGGAGCATAGGGGGATCGAACCCCTGACCTCAGGCTTGCAAAGCCCGCGCTCTCCCAGCTGAGCTAATGCCCCGTATATTAATAAACGCTCCACCGGCTCGTGGCTCACGGTGGAGCGTCTATTCACGGATGGTGGGCCTGACAAGGTTCGAACTTGTGACCTCACGATTATCAGTCGTGCGCTCTGACCAACTGAGCTACAGGCCCGTGAAAAAGTGCTTGAATATAATATCAAGGGGTGACTTACATAGCAAGCACTATTTTCAACTTTTTTAACTTTTTTGCTACTCCTCATCCAACCCAAGACTGGTCTGGTTGGGGTCTTCCGCCGGGTTCTCCCAGGTATCGTTCTGTCCAGACCCTTGACGGGAGCGATTGGTTGACTCGGTGGAAATGGCGATAGCGGTCACTTCGTCACCATCCGCCACGTTCATGACCCTCACGCCCTGTGCGGGCCGGCCAAGCTGGGAGATGTCGCTGGCACTGGTGCGGATAATCACGCCAGTCTTGGTTGTGATCATTAATTCCTCGTCGGGACGGACCACCTTCATGGCGCTCAATAGGCCCTTCTTCTCCGTCATAGTGATAGTGAAGACACCCTGTCCACCGCGGTGGTGCAAGGGGTACTCGGAAATGGGAGTGCGCTTTCCGTAGCCCTTTTCAGTAATGACCAGCAGCTCAGTTCCGGGGGTGGCGATCTCCATGCCCAGGACCTTGGTGCGCAGGGGCACCTTCATGCCACATACGCCGCTCGTGGCCCTACCCATAGGCCTGGCCTCGGCCTCATCGAAGACCACCGCCTTGCCGGCCTCGGAAACCATGACCACGCGCTCGCCGGGCTTAACGCGACACACGTTAATCAGATGGTCGTCGTCCTTCAGGTTGATAGCAATCAGGCCCTCTCGGCGGGAGTTCTTGTACTGATCCATGGAGGTCTTCTTGACCATACCCTGCTGGGTGCCGAAAAGCAGGTACTCATCCTCGGGGAAGTCCTTGGTGGCGATAATAGCAGAGATGGTTTCGCCTTTTTCTAAGGGTAGCAGGTTGACGATGGCGGTGCCCCGTGCATGGCGGCTCGCCTCGGGTACCTCGTACACCTTCACCCGATACACTTTGCCGGCGGAAGAGAAGAAGAGCATGTAGGAATGGCTAGAGGCCACAAAAATATGCTCGACGAAATCGTCCTCTTTCAGGTTCACTCCCTGCATACCCTTGCCGCCCCGCTTCTGCTGACGATAGGTAGCCACGGGCATACGCTTGATATAGCCAGCAGCAGTAACAGTGATGGCGAAATCCTCATCGGCGATAAGGTCCTCGACCTCAATCTCCTTAGCCTCGCCGGCGATACGGGTGCGGCGGGGGGTGTTGAACCGAGACTTAATCTCCTGAAGCTCCTCTTTGATGACCTGACGCATCAGGGTCTCGTCGGAGAGAATTCGCTTATAGAAGTCAATTTTTTCCATGAGCTCCTTCAGCTCATTTTCCAGCTTCTCCCGCTCCAGTCCGGTCAGACGGCGCAGGCGCATCTCAAGGATTGCGGCGGTCTGAGCTTCGGATAGACCAAAGGCCTTCATCAGGCGTGCAGAGGCCTCTTTATCATCCTTGGAATCGCGGATGATGTGGATTACTTCGTCAATATTATCCAGAGCAATCAGCAGACCCTGCAGGATATGGGCGCGCTCCTCAGCCTTGCGCAAATCGTAGCGAGTACGACGAATAATCACGTCTTCCTGATGCTTGATGTAGTAGTGCAGCATTTCCTTGACGGACAGGGTGTGGGGCACCCCGTCAACCAGGGCAAGCATGTTGCAGCCAAAGCCCACCTGCAGCTGGGTGTGCTTGAAGAGCTTGTTGAGTACCACCTGGGGGATGGCGTTGGCCTTCAGCTCTATGATGATGTCCACGGGGGAGTTGCGATCCGCACCGTCGTGAATGTTGGACACCTCAGGAAGCTTCTTGTCCCGTACCAGCTCCCCGAGTTTGGTCATCAGGTTGGTCCTGTTGACCATGTAGGGAATCTCGGTGATGACAATAGACTTCTTGCCGTTCTTGCCCTCAATAATCTTATGACGGGCGCGGATGGTCAGACTGCCGCGGCCGGTCTCGTAGGCATCCACAATCCCCTTGCGGCCCATGATGATGCCGCCGGTGGGAAAGTCCGGACCAGGCATGACTGCCATGATCTGCTCGGTGCTGGCCTCAGGGTTGTCAAGCAGCAGGCAGGTTGCGTCAATGGCCTCGCCCAGGTTATGGGGCGGAATGTTGGTTGCCATGCCCACGGCGATACCATTAGAGCCGTTGACCAGCAGGTTAGGAAAGCGTGCAGGCAACACCTTGGGCTCCTGCAGGCTCTCATCATAGTTGGGCTGCCAGTCCACGGTCTCCTTATCAAGGTCTCGCAAAAGTTCCATAGCGGGTTTGGCAAGACGGGCCTCGGTGTAACGCATGGCAGCGGCAGAATCTCCGTCAATGGAGCCGAAGTTTCCATGACCGTCCACCAGGGGCACCCGCATAGAGAAATCCTGGGCCAGACGGACCATGGTGTCATAGATAGCGGCGTCACCGTGGGGGTGGTACTTACCCATGCAGTCACCCACGGGACGGGCGGACTTCACATGAGGCTTGGTGGGATAGTTGCCGGACTCGTACATGGCGTAGAGAATGCGGCGGTGCACCGGCTTGAGGCCGTCGCGGACGTCGGGTAGGGCGCGGGCCACAATGACCGACATGGAGTACTCCAAAAACGAGGCGCGCATCTCTTTGCCCAGTTCTGCGCTTTGCACCCCATTAGTCACCAAACCCGCGGCCTGGATAATGTCTTTATCTGACAATGCTGTATCCTCCTAAGTAGGTTCAGGCCATCCGTCGATTGATCACGAACGGCCTGGCAAACTGCTAAATGTCCAGGAACCGGACGTCGTTGGCGTGACGCTGGATGAACTCTTTACGGGGCTCAACCTGATCGCCCATAAGCTCGCTCACCGCAAGCTCTGCCGCGGCCGCATCCTCGATGCTCACCTGCAGCAGAGTGCGAGTCTCGGGGTCCATGGTGGTTTCCCACAGCTGTTCCGGATCCATTTCGCCAAGACCCTTGTATCGCTGCATCTCATAGGAATCAGGATTGTCCAGCTTGGCCATCAGGTCATCCTTCGCCTCATCGTTATACAGATAGGCCAGGATCTTGGTGGACGCAGAGTTCTTCTTCTTAATGCCGTACAGGGGTGGCTGGGCAATGTACACATAACCGCGAGTGATCAGGTCGGGCATATACCGATAGAAGAAGGTCAGCAGCAGGCAGCGGATATGGGCGCCGTCAACGTCCGCATCGGTCATGATGATGATGCGGTGGTACCGGGCGTTATCTCCGTTGTAGTCATCACCGATATTGGTGCCGATGGCGGTAATCAGGCTAGAAATGGTATCCGAAGACAACGCTCTATGCAGGCCAGCACGTTCCACGTTAAGAATCTTGCCTCTCAGGGGCAGGATAGCCTGGTATTTACGATCTCGGGCCTGCTTTGCGGAGCCGCCTGCGGAGTCGCCCTCCACGATGAAGATTTCGGACATCGAAGCGTCCTTGCTTGAGCAATCGGCCAGTTTGCCCGGCATGCTGAAACCATCAAGCACGCCCTTGCGGCGGGTCATCTCCCGAGCGCGGCGGGCAGCTTCCCGGGCCTTCAGGGCGGCAGACGCTTTCTGCACAATTTCCTTAGCGGGTTTAGGATTCTCCTCCAAATACTCGGACAGACCTCGGGTCACTGCACCTTGCACCAGACCACGAATTTCCGTGTTGCCCAGCTTGGTCTTGGTCTGGCCCTCAAACTGGGGGTCGTGGAGCTTGACGGACACCACCGCCGAAAGACCCTCCTGAATATCCTTTCCCTCAAGATTGGGATCCTTGTCCTTGAGCAAACCCTTTGAACGGGCGTAATCGTTAATGGTTCTGGTAAGAGCGTTCTTAAAGCCGTCCATGTGGGTACCACCCTCATGGGTGTTGATATTATTGGCAAAGGCCATCACGCTGCCCGTGAATACCGAAGTCCACTGCATTGCGACCTCAACAGTGCCTTCTTCGGATTCAGCTGAGAAGTAAATGGGCTTATTCAGTGCGGTCCGACCGTTGTTCATGTACTTCACGAAGTCAACGATGCCGCCATCATAGCGGAAGGTGTCGCCCTCAAATGAGCCGTCAGATTTCTTCTTCCTCTCGTCAATCACCTGCAGGGTCAGACCTTTATTCAAAAAAGCCATCTCTCTAAACCGGTTGGCCAGGGTGTCATAGTCAAACTCCACCGTGTCGGTAAAGATCTCGGGATCGGGCCAGAAGGTAATGGTAGTGCCGGTATGATCCGCATCCCCCACCCGGCGCAGCTTCTCTGTAGTATTGCCCTGGGAGAAGGCAATCTTATACCTGCCCCCGTCGCGGCATACCTCCGCCTCTAGGCGGGTAGACAGGGCGTTAACGCAGGAGACACCCACGCCGTGCAGGCCGCCGGAGACCTTATACCCCTTGCCGTCAAACTTGCCGCCGGCATGAAGGATAGTCAACACCACCTCAACCGTGGGAATCTTCTCAGTGGGGTGCTTTCCCACAGGAATTCCGCGGCCGTTGTCGATAACGGTAATGGAATTGTCAGGGTGAATTTTCACCACAATCTTGTCACAATACCCAGCAAGGGCCTCGTCTACGGAGTTATCAACCACCTCATACACCAGATGG
>JAQXQN010000080.1 GCA_029101185.1 Eggerthellales bacterium
GCTCATAGTACGCATGGATGCCGCTGAGAATCACCCGTTCGGTGCCGCTGCCGTCATCGAGGGTGAACTTCAGCAGCTTCTTGGACTTAGGAACCGCCTCGCAGGCAAGAACCTTCACCGCGCGGAAATCGGACCTAGAAAACGTCTCGAAGTCCACGGTGTCCTCAAACAGGGGCTCCACCACCACGTTGGAAAAGTCAATGGGCGAAGCGTCCTGGGCGCATGAGGCTTCAGCAGCAGGGGCTACAGGTGCGCCGGCAGGCACAACGGCAGTTGCGGCGCTAGAGGCCGCAGCGGCGCTGGACCCTTCGTCAACTGAAGAAACGCCAGACTCGGGCTTCATGGTGGGGAACAGCAGTACGTCGCGGATGGTGGCGCTGTCGGTAAGCAGCATCACCAGGCGGTCTATGCCCAGGCCCACACCGCCGGCGGGGGGCATGCCGTACTCAAGGGCACGGATGTAGTCCTCGTCATAGCCCATGGCCTCATCGTCGCCGGTGGCCTTAGCGGCCATCTGGGCGGCAAAACGCTCCCGCTGATCCACCGGATCATTAAGCTCAGTAAAAGCATTGGCGTACTCGTGCCCGCAGATGAACAGCTCAAAGCGCTCGGTGAAATCCGGGTCATCAATCTTCTTGAAAGCCAGAGGGGAAATCTCCAGCGGGTGGTCAATGACGAAAGTGGGCTGGATGAGGTGCTCTTCGGCGTAGGCCTCGAAGATCTCCCCAATCAGTTTGCCCTTGCCCCAGGCGTCCTCCGCATGGCCGCCGCCCCGCTCCAGGATGGACACCAGCTCCTCTCGGGTGCGGTTGAAGCTAATCTCCTCTCCGGAGTACTCAGAAGCCAGATCGCACATGGTGCGGCGGGGCCAGTTACCGGAAAGGTCCACGTCAACGCCTTGATAGGTGACCTGCAGCGTGCCACAGGCGTACATGGCGGCATCCTGAATCAGGCCCTGGGTCAGATCCATCATGCCGGTCAGATCCGTGAATGCCTGGTACGCTTCGATAGTGGTGAATTCAGGATTGTGGTAGGGGTCCATGCCCTCGTTACGGAAGATGCGACCAATCTCATACACCCGCTCGAATCCGCCCACCAGCAGCCGCTTCAGGGGCAGCTCCGTGGCGATGCGCAGGTAGAAGTCATGATCCAGCGCATTGTGGTGGGTGATGAAGGGACGGGCGTTCGCGCCACCCATGATGTTGTGCAGGATGGGAGTCTCAACCTCGTAGAAGCCCAGGCCATCCATATAGCGGCGGATGGCGGAGATGATCTGGGAGCGCTTGCGCATGGTCTCGCGGACTGCAGGGTTCATGGTCATGTCCACGTAGCGCTGGCGGTACCGGGCCTCCTTGTCCGTAAGGCCATGGAACTTCTCGGGCAGGGGCCGCAGGCTCTTGGAAAGCAGCTCCACCTTGCTCGGGGCAACGGAAAGCTGGCCCCTCCGGGAGCGCATGACCACGCCGGTGGCACCCACCCAGTCCCCCATGTCAAGGTCTTTCACCTCGTCAAAGGCGGCCTCACCCAGATTATTGATGCGGCAGAACAGCTGGATGTCGCCAGTTTGGTCCCTCAGCACCAGAAACGCGATCTTGCCCTGGTTGCGGATAGCCATCACGCGGCCTGCAACCTTAACCTCATCCTCGGTGAACTCTCCATCGGGCAGATCCTTGTACAGCTCCTCAAGCTGATCCACGTGATGGGTGTAGTCAAACCGGTAGCCATAAGGGCGTTTGCCCGCGGCATAGAGGGCCTCGCGCTTGGCGCGGCGGACCTCCATGGGGTCGTCCACAATGGCGGGCTCGTTGGAGATGGGTTCTTGGCTCATGGGCGCTCCTTATGGGGCTCTTAGTGCTCGATCTTCAGGATGGTCAGGTTGATCTGACGGCCGGTGGGGCCAACGGCAACCACAGACTCGTCCTTCTTGTGGCCCAGCAGGGCTGCAGCAACGGGGCTGTCATTGGAGATCTTGCCCGAGGCAAGGTCAGCCTCAGCACCGCCCACGATGGTGAACACCCGCTCACGGCCGTCCATATCCACGGTGACCCTGTCACCCACGTTGACCTTGTTGGAACGTTTGGAGGCAGACACCACGGTGGCCTCGGACAGAATCATGTTGATCTCGTTGATACGGGCCTCCACCTGGGCGGACTCGTTCTTAGCATCGTCAAACTCGGAGTTCTCGGAGATGTCCCCGAATTCACGGGCAACCTTGATGCGCTCGCCAACCTCGGCGCGCTTGTCGGTTTCCAGATAGTGGAGCTCCTCCTCAAGTGCTGCCTTGCCTTCAGGCGTGAGGATGTACTCGTTTGCCATAATAAAAACCCCCTACGGTGGTGCCCCGGCCGTCCTTAGGCCGGAAAAACTGCTTGTAACGCTGACGAAGCACGCCGAATGGGCGTGCTTTCGGATGCTGACGTATGTCGCATATAAAAGCAGTATGTCAGCCTGGAGCCGACATACTGCCATATTTGCATATGTTGGCGGCTACTCCTGGGTAAGGTCCTCAACGGGGGCGTCCCCAGCGGGAGCGTCCTCACGCTTCTTGGCAGCCTTCTTCTTGCGGACGGGCTGAGCCTCCTCTGCGGGCTCTTCGTCCTCAATTCCCTCAGTGGCCTTGCCCATGCCTGCACGGAGGTTCTTGACCGTGCGGCCAAGGGCGCTACCGAGCTTGGGAAGGTTCTTGGGGCCGAAAATCAGCAAGGCAAGAAGCAGGATGATAACGAGCTCCGGCATGCCAAGACCGAAAATCTTCATGTATACCTCCAAATGTCATGCCGCCTAAAGCGGCGTCTTGCGTGTGCAAAAAGAATGGTCGGGACAACAGGATTTGAACCTGCGACCTCTGCGTCCCGAACGCAGCGCTCTACCAAACTGAGCCATGTCCCGACGTCTCTTGCAATAGCCGCTACATGTTAGCACAAAGTACCTGACATGCTAGTGCCTATTTTGTGAGCGAAGCGCCCTGGCCGACC
>JAQXQN010000081.1 GCA_029101185.1 Eggerthellales bacterium
TTGCAATGGGCCTTGGCCGTGGAGTTGGAGATGAAGAGCTCGGCCTCGATATCGGGAATGGTCTTGCGCTGTGCGAGCAGCACTAGCACCTCTTCCTCGCGACGGGTCAGGCCGTGCTGCTGGGCAAGGGCGGAGCACACCTCGGGAAGCGTGTAGTAGAATTCCGCCATGGACGGGCGGCTTCCCGATTCGCGGCTGGTGCCCCAGGAGGTCCGGTAGTCCTTGTCCGTGAGGAGCAGGACGTACGCCGCCACCAGCACCAGCGCGCAGCCGAAGGCGGCAAGGGACCTGACGGAGGGGTCCTGCGCGATCAGGACGGAACTCGCGTACGAGCCCAGGCCGAAAGAGAGGTTCACGACAATCTCCATCAGGCTGAAGGTGAGCACCGTGCTCAGCGAGTACCTCTGGCATGCGTTGCAAAGCAGCGTCACTAGGAAGATATCGAAGGTGACGAATCCCGCATCGGTGAGAAACCCCGCAAGCGAGCCCATCCCGGCGGCCTGCGCGCCCAGGCTCGCTCCAACGGCGTAAAAGAACAGGCCGACCGCCAGGTCAAACATGGCGATGTCGTACAGCAGCTTGAA
The DNA here is from genome assembly GCA_029101185.1 of Eggerthellales bacterium. Taxonomy (GTDB): domain Bacteria; phylum Actinomycetota; class Coriobacteriia; order Coriobacteriales; family Eggerthellaceae; genus Slackia. Next base: position 585 of record JAQXQN010000081.1, read on the forward strand.
CCGGATGGTCGTCCTTCCTGAGAGCACGATGGCAAACACGACCAACGCCGCGACCACGACGCCCGAAAAATCCACCGCGACCTGCTCGTTCACCAGGGGCGTAGTGGAGATGCAGCGCATGAAGATTGTTATCGCCAGCAGCAGAAGCGGCCGGAGGAGGAGCTTTGGGCCCCAGGACCCGCCGGCCCCTTGAGAGGCGGGGGCGGGGCCGATTGACGGCGCAGAGGGCATGTCGCCTCCGCCGTCTCGCAAACCGCCGGCACCCTTTTCGTTTCCCTGCTCGAACTTCCCGAGCAGCACCACCACGGCCGCCGGGACGAACAGCGCGAGTACCACCGCCGCGGACCTGATCTCGCAGGCGACGACCGCAAACAGCAGGGCGCCCGAAAGGACATGGCACAAGGCCAGGGATAGGGCCACCTCGGCCAAGGGCCTGGAAGAGAAGGCCCTGTAATAGCGAAGGAACAGCAGGCATTGGGACACCGAGATAAGAACAAGGGCCGCGACGGTGAGGGCGGGCGATGTGCCTCCCGTCATTTGGAGCACGAGGATGACGCCAGCGCCGACGGTGCCGAAGGCGGCCCCGATTGCCGGAATGCGGGGGCTTGCGATGGCGCCGTCCAGCCTGCTGAAGCGCAGCGCCGCCAAGGCGAAGCACGCGATGGGGATGATCTCCCGAACGGAGAGGACGCGAAGGTCGAACAGGCCGGCAACCGGATCCGAAAGGGCGACCAGCGTATCCAAGGAGAACAGCAGCCCGTAGCCCATGGCGCCGGGGTTGATGGTTCCGGTCTTCAGGTCTCTCATGCCGTCAGCTCCTTTCATGCGCATGTCGACAGATGGCTCACGAAACAGGCCCATTATCCCACACGCGCTCTTTTTATGCGCCCCATCCCGCTCAAGACCGGTCGGCGCCTTTTCGGGCAGGCCGATGAACAGGTCAAACTTCGCCATTACCCGTTTTTTCACCCCCTCAGCGCCCGATTATCACCCGTTTAACTGCACGCATGCGCACTCAAACGCCGGCATTATGGCGTCCATCCGAGGCGATGCGAGCAGCGCACGCTTCGCCGCCGAAACCGATTAAATGGAGGGATATATGGAACTCACCCGTAGGAACTTCCTTGCTCTGGCCGGAGCAACCGGAGCCGTCGCGATGGGCGCCGGACTTGCCGGCTGCAGCCCCAGCACGCCCGCCGAGAACGCGCCGGCCGAAGGGCAGAGCGCGCCCGAGGCCGAGACCATTGACGAGAGCCTGATCACGAGCACTGTCGACTGCGACGTGGTCGTTGTGGGCCTGGGCATCTCAGGTGTCGCGGCGCTTCGATCCGCCACCGAGGCGGGCCTGAGTGTCATCGGGGTGGAGAAGTGCTCGGCTCCCTCCTGCCGCTCCAACATGATTGCCGCCTTCAACTCCGAGCGCAGCCGCGCGCTGGGCATCGCGGATATTGACCCGACCCTCATCGCGAACGAGCTGATGATTCAGATGGCGCATCGCGGGGACTATCGCGTCATCACCAAGTGGCTGAAGCACTGCGGGGAGGCCTTTGACTGGTACACCTCCGCATTCGAGGACCTGGTGTGGGTCGGCCCCGAGGACCCGTTCCCCGAGGACATGGAGACCATCTACGCTTACGCGGAGAGCGTAGGCGGCGACACCTACCGTTTCGGTATCGACCACGAGCGCTATTTCGCTGGCTGCTGCTGCATCGGCGGCGGCAACGAGACCCATCGCCCCATCCTCGAGGCGAACATCGAAAAGGCCCAGGCTGCCGGCGCCCAGACCGTCTTCGATTCCCCCGCTGTCCAGCTTGACGTCGCGGACGGCCGCGTCACCGGCGTCGTCTGCCAGAGCCTGCAAGACCAGTCCTACACGCGCTACAACGCGGCGAAGGGCGTCATCCTGGCAACCGGCGACTACAGCTTCAACGACGAGATGCTCAAGCAGTACGCGCCCTGGGTGTACGCCAATAAGGATAAGTACCTGTTCTCCCACGAGGCGATGGACATGAACGGCAACCACGCCTCCATGGGCGACGGCCAGCGCATGGGTATCGCCGCCGGCGGGCACGTGGACGTGGCACCCCATGCCGTCATGGCCCACATCCTTCAGTTCGGCGTGGATCAGTTCCTCGAGGTCAACGAGAGGGGCGAGCGGTTCTGCAACGAGGACCTGAGCATGACCAACATCGCAAAGGTTATGGTCAACCAGCCCGGCAGCAAGGTGTTCCAGATCACCGACGCCAACTGGGAGCAGTACTACCCCGCGCTCGAGATGATGCTTGGCTACATCCGCAGCTGGGGCGATGGCGAAATGTTCTCGGCGGAGGCCGACACCCTGGAGGAGCTGGCCTCCCAGCTGGGCTTCCAGGGCGAAGCCGCGGAAACCTTCCTGGCGACCGTGGCCCGCTACAACGAGCTTTGCGAGAAGGGCCAAGACGAGGACTTCGGCAAGGCTGCGGAGAAGATGCACCCCCTGACCACGGGCCCCTTCCGCGCAATCACCTACGACACCCTCAAGCACACCTCCGTCGACGACGTGAGCTGCATGCGCCTGCTCGTCACCATGGGCGGCCTGGTCACCGACGATTGCGCACGCGTCCTCGATGACGCCAGCAGCCCCATCCCCGGCCTGTACGCCGTCGGCAACACCCAGGGCGGGCGTTTTGTTGACGACTATCCCTTCAGCCTTTCCGGTGCAAGCCACGGCGCCGCTCTGACCTACGGCTATCTCGCCGGTAAGCAGATCGCCCTGGACTAACGCGGAGTTTTCGTGGTTGCACAAGCCGCCGTGGCGCTGTAGCGTCGCGCGCCTCTCTTCGGGCAGGATCCCCCTCCTCCTTGCCGCGAAAAAAGAAAGGACCGCTCATAGCGGTCCTTTCTTGTTGCACATTGAATCTGAATCTACCCCGGTCCCGTTGACGCATCGAGTTCGCTTCATACAACATTGTCGGGACGCGGAAGACACAAGCCGAAGCGCCCTTTCGCCCGTTGCCTGCCAGTGGCCCCCATAACATGAAAAAGCGCCGGCCCAGGACTGACGTGCATTCCTGGGCCGGCTGGCTCTCCCCAGTTGAAATCACAGATCTCAATGGATAATATCGGTCACTTGATAGCCCTGCTCTACAACAGCCTGTTTCAGGGCGTCGTCAGAGACCTCTATTTCCAGCGTCACAACAGCGGTTCCGGATTCGTGGCTGACTTCGGCCTTGGCCACTTCGTCAAGCGCTTCCAGCGCCTTTTTTACGTGCATCTCGCAATGCCCGCACATCATACCTTCGATTTTTAGCGTTCTTGTCATGGGTCTTTCCTCCTTTTTCACGGTGGTGTTTCTTACTGTATGGTCCCGTTTGGAATCATTCATCTGGAAGAGATTCAAGCGTAGCGCGTTGGTGACCACGCTGAAGCTTGACAGGCTCATGGCGGCCGCGGCGAACATGGGATTGAGTTGCCAGCCCAGCAGGGGGATAAACACGCCTGCAGCCAGGGGAATGCCGATGGTGTTGTAGATAAACGCCCAGAACAGGTTTTCGTGGATGTTTCGCAGCGTAGCCCGGCTCAGACGGATGGCCGCAGGCACATCGGACAGGCGGCTCTTCATCAGTACCACATCCGCCGCATCGATGGCAACATCCGCGCCCGCACCGATGGCGATGCCGACATCGGCACTGGTCAGGGCAGGTGCATCGTTGATGCCGTCGCCCACCATGACCACCTTCCCCTTTTGCTGCAACTGGCGGATTACGCTTTGCTTTCCGTCGGGAAGGACGCCCGCAATCACCTCGTCCACGCCGGCCATTGCGCCGATGGCCTTTGCGGTGCGCTCGTTATCGCCGGTCAGCATCACCACGCGGATGCCCATATTCCGCATTTCGGCAATGGCCCGGGGGCTGTCCTCTTTAATGGTGTCCGCCACGGCAATGATGCCGCAGAGCGCACCATCCTTGGCAAAAAACAGCGGGGTTTTCCCTTCCTCCGAGAGTTGCTCAGATAGTGCTTTCATCTTTTCAGGCACCGGGATCTGTCCGCTGATGAATTGGTAGCTGCCGCCGTATAAAGCCACGCCGTCGGCAGATGCGGTCAGGCCATTGCCGGGTAGCGCGTGGAATTGTTCGGCCTCCGCTGCCTCCAGGGAATCCTGTTCGGCTCTTTGGATAATTGCCCGAGCCAGCGGATGTTCGCTCTTGTTCTCCAAAGTGTAGGCAATGGACAGCAGATCCGTTTCGCTCAAACCCTCTGTTGGGAGGATGTCTGTGACCTTCGGCTCCCCCTGTGTAATCGTTCCGGTTTTGTCCAGCGCTACAATCCGCGCTTTCCCGGTTTCCTCCAAAGACGCCGCAGTCTTGAACAGGATTCCGTGTTTTGCGCCCATTCCGTTGCCCACCATGATGGCCACAGGGGTGGCAAGACCCAGCGCGCAAGGGCAGCTAATGACCAGAACGGAAATGCTCCGTGCCAGGGCGTATCCCACCGTCTGACCTGCCAGAAGCCAGACGATCATGGTTATCACCGCAATCACGATAACCACGGGGACAAAGACGCCGGATACCTTGTCCGCGATCTTGGCAATGGGGGCTTTTGTGGCTGCCGCATCGCTGACCATTTGAATGATCTGGGAAAGGGTGGTGTCCTCGCCAACTCTGGCGGCTTCGCAGCGCAGGAATCCTGACTGATTCAGCGTTCCTGCGGAAACCTGACCTCCTGCCGCCTTGTCAACGGGGATGCTCTCGCCTGTCAAGCTGGATTCGTCAACCACGCTGGTCCCTTCCAGAACGGTTCCGTCCACAGGGATGGTCTCTCCGGGGCGCACCACAAATGTGTCGCCCTTTTGCACCTGCTCGATGGGCACGATGACTTCCTCGCCATGGCGCAGGAGCGTGGCGGTTTTTGGCGCCAGCCTCATCAGCCCTTTAAGGGCATCGGTGGTTTTTCCCTTGGAGCGTGACTCCAGCATCTTTCCCAGGGTAATCAACGTCAGGATAGTGGCGGCGGATTCGAAGTAGAACTCGTCCATATAGGCCATGACTGCATCCGTCATACCCTTGACCTGGGCATCCGTCATGGCGAACAGGGCGAAGGTGCTGTAGCAAAAGGCTGCCGTAGCGCCCAGGGCAACCAAGGCGTCCATGTTGGGCGCACGGTTCCACAGGCTCTTGAATCCGCTGATAAAGAACTTCTGATTGATGACCATCACGATCGTCGTCAGCAGCAGCTGCAAAAGACCCATTGCCACATGGTTGCCGTCAAAAAACGCCGGCAGAGGCCAACCAAACACCATGTGTCCCATGGAAACGTACATAAGTACAACCCAGAAGCCCAAAGACACGATAAGCCGTTTTTTCAGAACGGGGGTTTCCCTGTCTTCTAACGCGTCCTCTTGGGAGGACGGTTGAGCAACCTGATTGTAAGTGCCTCTTCTTGGGGACGCTGCGTACCCCGCCTCGCGAACCGCCGCAATAATCTCATCGGCGGAGGCGGTTCCCTCAACACCCATGGAATTGGTCAGCAGGCTCACTGAGCAGGAGGTGACGCCTTTTACGCCGGATACCGCCTTTTCCACCCGGGCTGAGCAGGCGGCGCAGCTCATGCCCGTTACCGTATACTGCTCCATGGCTTAGTCCAAACCCCCTATTTCATCAGCTTTTGCAACGTTGCAACCAGTTCGTCGATGACCTCATCCTTGCCCTCCCGAATGTCTCTTGCAACGCAGCCCCGGATATGACTGGCCAGTAGTTCTTTGTTAAAGGCATTGACAGCGGCGTTGACGGCGGCAGACTGCACCAGAATGTCCGCGCAGTAGGCGTTGCTTTCCACCATCCCCCGAATCCCACGGATCTGCCCTTCAATTCGGTTCAGCCGGTTGACTAGCTTTTTCCGTTCTTCCTCTGGGCGGATCGTTGTCTTGCCGCAGCATCCGCACGCTTCGTTCTCAACCATGATTCGTCCTCCGCTCAATAGATACCCCCAGGGGGTATACGAATCATATACCACCCGGGGGTATATGGATAGGGGAAACGGTCGACAACCTTTCCGCTAATATGCCCGCGCCCGTTCTTGATCGTCTGGCACGTATACGAATCATGTCGTATCTTTTCCGCGCGCCATGGGGAAGATGTGCGCGATGCGCTTCGTCATGGGGATTGCCGTACTATGACCTCATGAATATCCACCGCCACATCACGGACGAATCGCCTCGGACAGGGCAGCATGCATCAACGGGAGCAGCGCCCCTCGCAGTCCTTGCGCTATCCTTGGGTCTGGGCTGCCTGTTTGCGTGCAGTCGCATGCTTACGTTGGGGTTTTACGGGCTACCCATGTCAACCCAACTTGTGGGCGCGGACGAATTCTACCTGGTTAGAGCCGGGTCTCGACTGGTGGCCTTTGGAGTGCTGGCGGTGATTCTGCGTCCTGGCAGGCAGATTTCCTCTCCGATGGTGATAATCAGTGGTGCGGCGATGGTTCTGACCATGGCGGCGAGTCTGTTTTTTACCAGTGGGATTGTGGGCCTGAGCGTCGCGTTGGTGGCTGGCGCTTCAAACGGCGTGCTCATGGTTGCATGGCTCATGGCCATGGTGGAACAGTTCCGCAGGGGAGTGGAGGGATTTGCCGCGACCATGGTGGGGGCATTGCTGGTGTCCGGCCTGGTTATCATGGTGGTTCCTCGATTACCCGTCGAAGCTTTCGTAGTCGTTATGATGCTGGTGTCCGTAATTTGCCCCTTTGTGCTGGCGGCTCTACCGAAGATACCCGGGGCATCAAACCAACGCATTCAGTCCGCCTCGCAGTCTGGCACTGCTCAGCTCTGCTCCGCCTCGCAGCCTGGAACCGCCCAGTGTGCCACTCTGGACGATTCGCAACCCGTTCTTTCCGCTATCGGGACGGAAATCGCCGCGTGGTTTGCTGCGCTCATGGTCGCCATCTGCGGTTTTGTGAGCACCATCCTCTACGGAGCGGTGTCACGAACCTCCTGGACCTACGGAGATCCCATGTCCGTCCCGGTGTTTCTTGGGGCGGCGGCTTTGGTGGTTGGCGCCGCGGTATTGGGAATCCTCAGGTCCCAAAGGGCCCTTTCCGATCTTCTGTGGGCGCCGCTGCTCTTGCTCACGGTGTGCGACCTGATTGTGGCTTGCCTAGCGGAGACTCTCTCCAGTGGCGTGGCTCTCTCCTTGCTTCTTGCCGGCGTGTTTTCCAGCCACTACCTGAGGTTTCTTGTGTTTCCCGCGGTGATCGCGGGGATGCGGGCCCCCTCGGGCCGAGCCATGGCTATCACCTTGCTCGTGTCCAGCGGCTTTTTGGGCTCCGAGGTGGGCGACATGCTGGTTTCCGTCCTCCCCGTAGGGTTTGACCTGAGATTCCTCTCCTGCATCCTGTGCGTGCTGCTGCTAGGAGCGTTCTGCGTGGTCTTTGCTGTTGGTCGTGGGGCCCTTGTTAAAGCCTCCCGACAGTTCCGTCAAAGGGCTGGGTCTCCTGACGAAGCGCCCAACCTGGGGCCTGGCCGCGCGCATACGGGAATCACCCATCCTAGTCCTGGGTCCGATCCCTGCTCCTTCGAGCAGGCCCTAATCCATGCCGGCTTGACCCCCCGGGAGACTGAGATCATCCTGCTTACCGCTCAGGGTAATTCCGCGGCCTTCATTGCCGATCAACTGGTGATATCTGGAAGTACCGTGCGATTCCATCAGCAGAACGCCTACAGAAAACTAAGCCTCCATTCCAAGCAGGAGTTGATACAACTTAAGGCCCGTCTGTCCTAGCATCGGTCCCTTCGTTATCACCCGTGGGGTACAAATATCGTTTTCCCTGGTCAATACCTACCTGTCAAAACTGATAGGTTTGCCCTGCATGTCGGAAACCCTCACTTTTGACGGTTACGAGGGGACGCTATTGCTCATATGCTCACGCTAGATATTCACGCCCTGACCTTGCGCGCGCGATATGGCTCCTGCTGTGTCGTGATGTGACACAGCAACCGTTTCGCACTCGACAACGCAATCGCTAGATGGAGGCCCATCTGTGGCGCTCGCCGGCGCTCTGGTTCAGGGATATCAAGCGAAAGAGAGTCATGACAAATCACGCAACCGAGCCATGCCCCCTCTACCCGCTGTTCTTGCGCCTTGAGAACCAGCCGGTGCTCGTGGTGGGTGCAGGGGCAGTGGCCCAGCGCAAAATCGACACGTTGCTGCAAAGCGGGGCCCGGATTACGGTGGTATCTCCCCATGCTACGGACCACATTGCCAAACTGGCCGACCAAGGCAGCATCCTGTGGCACCGGCGGACCTTCCAGCCCGAAGACCCTCAAGGAGCCCTGCTGGTGGTAAGCGCCACGGGGCAGCCCGAGGTTGACCAACAGGTATACGCCCATGCCAGCCAGCAGCACGCTCTGATCAACGTGGTAGACGTGCCCGATTTGTGCAACGCCTTCGTGCCCTCGGTCCTGCGCCGAGGCCGCTTGCAGATTGCCGTCTCCACCTCGGGGGCGGCCCCTAGCCTGGCCCGAGACATTCGCCACGACCTGGAAGGCCAGTTCAGTCCCGAATGGGAGGAATACCTGGATTTGCTTGCCCAGGTGCGTCTGATCATCAAGGAGCGTGTAGGCGGCACGGCAGCCGACCGAGCCGTCCTCTACGAGTCCGTGGTGGCATCCGGGCTGCTCGCCCGTATTAAGCAGGGCGAGCATCCAGATCCAGAGACAGTGTTTTCCCAGGTCTGTATCGAAGCGTGCGGCCAGGACGCTTCGCCAGAGGCCGACGCCTTGCCGGGGGCTGATTCTACACCGAGGGCACACAATCAGGGAGGTCAGGCACGATGAGCATCGTATGCATGGGATTGAGCTTCAAGACCGCAACGGTGGAACTGCGGGAGCAGGTCTCCCTTGCTCCTGAGGATGTTGGTGCCGCCCTTGAGCGTTTGTGTGGCGCCGAGGGCGTCGAGGGGGCAGTCATCCTGTCAACCTGCAACCGGTTTGAGGTCTTCGTGGACGCCAAGACGGACCGTCAGGGTATGGACGCCCTGCGGGAGTTCGGGCATGAATCGGGAATGAGCCCTGATCAGCTCAGGGATTGCGTGTACTTCAAGCGAGAAGGCTCTGCCTTCGAGCACATCGTGAGGGTGGCCTGCTCCCTGGAATCCCAAGTCCTTGGCGAGGCACAGATCCTCGGCCAGGTCAAGCGGGCCTTTGAGCTGGCATCGGGCTCCGGCACCTGCACAGAGCCGCTGACCAACCTGTTCAAGCAGGCCATCCATGCAGGCAAGCGGGTGCACGAGGAAACCGACATTGGCGCCGAGTCCGTCTCCCTGTCCACCACGGCCCTGAAGGCGGCCAAGACCCGCTTGGGCACTCTGGCCGGCAAGCGGGTGGCCCTGGTGGGAGCTGGCGAAATGGCCAGGCTTGCCGCCGTGTACCTGCAGGAGCAGGGGGTAGGGGATCTGGTGGTTACCAGCCGCACCCTGGCAAACGCTCAGCGGATTGCTCAGGAGTTTGGGGGCCGTGCGGTGCCCTTTGACCAGCGTTATCAGGAGCTGGCGTGCTGCGATGCGGCCTTCGTTGCCCTGCGGGGGCAAGATCCAGCCATTACCGCGGACGAGCTGGCCCAGGCCCGCGCTGCCCAGGCAGCGTCCCCAACCGCATCTTCAACAGACACCTCGCTCTTCATCATTGACCAGGGCATGCCTCGCAACGTGGATGCGGCCTGCGGCAGCCTTCCCGGCGTGGAGGTCATGGACCTTGACGCCCTCAATCAGGAGATGGAGGCCTCCCGAGCAGCCAGGCAGCGAGCCGCCATGAACGCGGAGCGTATTGCCGCCCAGGAAGCGGCGGAGTATGCCGTCTGGTATCAGCAGCGATACGTGGCCCCCACCATCAAGGATATCTACGCCAAGGCCGAAGCCGTAAGCGCCCGAGAGGTGACCCGGGCAAAGAAATCCCTGGCCAAAGAGATGGGCAGGCCCCTTTCCGACCAGGAGACTCAGGTGCTTGAGATGATGGCGGCCTCTGTGGTCAAGAATATTCTCCATGGGCCCACCATCCGGCTTCGCAAAGAGGCGAGCCAGGGGGATTCCTCCTACTACACCGCCGCAGCCCGGTACCTGTTTGGCCTTGACGCCTATCCCGTGGTGAACGGAGCTGTTACAGGCTGTCCCCATGGCTATTCCAACGGCTGTTCTGTCCGCTGCGAAGCCGCCGACCACGGCTGCAACCTGAAAGGAGCACACCATGTCTGATACGGCCCACAATAATTGCGAACCACGGGACTTGGTGATTGGCACCCGGGGAAGCGCCCTGGCCCTGTGGCAGGCACGCACCGTGGCCGCCGCCATCGAGGCCGCAATTCCGGGGTGCCACTGTGGGCTGCGCATCTTCAAGACCGAGGGGGATCGGGTCCTTGACGTGGCCCTTTCCCAGCTAGGCGACAAGGGACTCTTCACCAAGGAGCTGGAGCAGGCCCTGGTGGACGGAGAGGTTGACATCTGCGTCCACTCCATGAAAGACGTGCTCACCGTGCTGCCTGCGGGCTGCACCATCGGCGGCATGCTGCCCCGGGCAGACGTACGGGACGTGCTGGTGTGTGGCCCGCGGGTCCAGGGGGCCCAAAGCCTCGGCCAGTTGCCGGCGGGTGCCCGGGTGGGCACAGGGTCGCTTCGACGTGCTGCCCAGCTGCGGGCCCAGTATCCCCACCTAGAGCCCAAGGAAATTCGGGGCAACGTTGATACTCGGCTTGCCAAGAGTCAGGGCGAAGCGTACGAGGCGGTGATACTGGCCGCCGCAGGGCTTGATCGGTTGGGCCTCGGGCAGCATATCACCCAGCGTCTTTCCATTGAGGAGATGCTTCCCGCCGCAGGTCAGGCC
>JAQXQN010000082.1 GCA_029101185.1 Eggerthellales bacterium
TCCCAAAGTTCTCACCTCGAAGGTCTCACCACCCTTCAGGAGGATCGGAAGACCTTCGTGGAAACCGTTACCCGACGCATCAGTGAATATACCATGATGGACGATGTGTTCATGACCGCGGTGCTTGACGACAACATCCCAGCCACCCAGGCTATCCTTCGGGTGGTGCTCGGAAAACCGGACCTCCAGGTGCTCAGCCAGGCCGTTCAAGAACGCTTCCAGAACTTGTCAGGACACAGCACCGTGTTTGACGTATACGCCACTGACTCAGAGGGGGCGTACTACGACATAGAGATTCAAAACGCCGCCTCTGGCGCCTCCCCTCGGCGGGCACGATACCATTCGGCAATGATTGACTCCCATGAGCTTAAAGAAGGCGTTGAGTTTGACAGACTTAACGAGTCCTACGTCATTTTCATTACCCGCGATGATGTTCTGGGTAAAAATCTACCCCTGTATCATATTGAGCGGGTTATCACGGAATCGAACGAAACCTTCTCCGATGGAGCCCACATCGTGTATGTCAATGGTTCCTACCCTGGCGACAACACCGCCCTCGGCCTCCTCATCAAAGATCTCACTACCCCCGACCCTGCTACAATGCACTTCAAAGAGCTTGCCGAAAAGGCGGGCAGGCTCAAGAATGCGAAGGTAGGTGTTCCTGCTATGAGCCAATTCTGGGAAGACGTGTATCAGGACGCTCACGCAAAAGGTCTCGCTTTAGGCATACAAGAAGGGGTTCAGCAGGGGCTTGAGCAAGGGCTTGAGCAAGGGCTTGAACAGGGTATCCAAGAAGGAATTCTCCAAGGGTCTGTATCCGCGTACGCGCACAGCGCACTATCTCTTGTTGAGAACCTGCACATTGATATGGAAGCCGCCATCCAGGCCCTTGACATCCCCGAAGACCTCAAAGAATCCGTTATTACCACCACAAAGATAGCAGCAGAAAAGTAGAAAGACTGCGCTGCGGCATCCCTAGTCAACCAAGCCACGGCTCTTTGACAACCAAATCCTAGTTGGACAGGTCCTGAAGAAAGCCTACTCGGTAGTTCTTGAACACCACTTCTCCACCGTCTTGGGACGCATCCAAATCAACATCCGTTTCGATCCGGAAGTCCATGCTGTCTTCCGGATCACGGATGATTTGAACGGCATGCCAGAGATGGCAAGTCTTTTCTTCACCCTCGTCGATAGAGAAGTACTTTGCGGAGCGCGCATCGCCATCAAGAAGCACTTCGTCGAATTCCTCATAGAACCCGTCAAGGGCATTACTCCACTTGCGTGCGCTCCAGCCCCACTCCACATCCAGTTCTCCTAGGGCTTCTGCATTGCGTTGGGCAATCAGTTTCACCCGTGCAAACAGAGCGTTTCTCACGAGAACGGTCATACCTCTGCGATCAGAAACCACTTCGTCTGCCACAGGCGCAGCCTCATCAAGATAAGCCCCCGCATTCGCCCATTCATCAACAAGAGAGGAGTCCACGCCACGCACCACAACTCCAAGCCAGGCGATAGAATCCCTCAGCTGCTCGTTTAACTTTGCCTCCGGAATGGTCCGAGCCAATACTCGAAACACATCAGAAAGGTACCTCAACAGGATTCCTTCACACCGAGCAATCCCCAGAGCAGCCACATAGCCTTTAAAGGTGGCACCCGTCTCCAGCATTTCTCTCAGGACTTGTTTAGGCATGATTTCGTAGTCGTTCGCCCAGGGCACTTCGTTACAATACATGGAAAACGCCCCCGAGAGCAGTTCTTCGAGAGGTCGAGGGTATGTGACGTTCTCGAGCCGTTCCATTCGCTCCTCGTAATCAACACCCTCCATCTTCATCTCAGCTATCGCCTTGGCCTTTTCCCGTTTAATTTGTGCTCTGAGAACCTGGCGAGGGTCTTCAACCGTAGCCTCAACCATAGAAACCAAATCCATGGCATACGTGTCAGACTCGGGGTCAAGCAGCTCAAGCGCGGCAAGCAAGAATGGAGAAAGTGGCTGGTCAAGGGCGAAATTATCAGGCATCTCAACGGTAACCCGATAATCCTCCGTGCCATCTTCAAGCGTTTCATGCTCAACCACTCCAGCAGCAAGCAGGGTAGCGAACACCTCCGAGCAGCGTACACGGAGTTTGATCTTCTCATCCTCGCTTTGGGCGGAAGCATCTATCAGTGCTTCCATTCGAGACCTCGCGTCCCCTCCCTGCTCGACGCAGGCAAGCACCATTGAGTGACTCACCTTCATACGGGGCTTTAGGGGTTCAGGCTGAGCTTCGATAATCTTCTCAAAGGTCTGTTTGTTCCAGTTTACAAAACCCTCGGGAGGCTTCTTAAGTTTCAGCTTACGCAGCTTCTTTTCATCCCCATGGGTCTGAAGCCTGAGTTTCGCATTCTCGATCTCATGCTCAGGGGCCTGGACAAGGACAACCCCCTCCGTATCAAACCCAGACCGACCGGCACGTCCGGCAATCTGATGAAACTCGCGAGCATTCAGGCGACGCATCTTATTCCCGTCAAACTTGCTTAACGCAGTAAGGAGTACCGTATGGATGGGAACGTTAATGCCCACACCAAGAGTATCCGTCCCGCAAATCACCGGAAGAAGCCCCTGTTGAGCAAGTTTTTCAACAAGAAGTCGGTATCTGGGAAGCATACCAGCATGGTGAACCCCTACGCCGCACCCCAACAGACGCTGAAGGGTCCGGCCAAACGCCGTGTTGAAACTCGTTCCCTTCATTGCCGCTTTAACCGCCTCCCGTTGCTCCTTTGAGGCAACGCCATAACTGGCAAGGGATTGGGCGGAGTTGAGCGCTGCGTCCTGAGAGAAGTGAACCACGTATATGGGGGCCTCCCCTTTTCTCAGCGCAAGTTCAACGGTTCCTTCAAGAGTGGTGTCAACGTATTCATAGGTTAACGGAACAGGACGTGGCGCATCGGCAATCACGTCAACCGCGACTCCCGTCCTATCCTGCAAATCCGACGCAATCCTGGTCGTATCCCCAAGAGTTGCGCTCATCAGTAGAAACTGGGTATTTGGAAGTGTCAGCAACGGGACCTGCCACGCCCAACCACGCTGGGGATCTCCGTAATAATGAAACTCGTCCATGGCCACATACGCCACGTCCGAGTTCTCCCCCATCCGCAGGGCTTCGTTTGCAAGGATCTCAGCCGTACAGCAGATGATGGGAGCAGATGGATTGATTGAGCTATCTCCGGTGATCATTCCCACGTAATCCTTGCCGAAGATGTCAACCAGAGAGAAGAATTTTTCACTGACCAGGGCTTTTATTGGAGCAGTGTAATATGAGACCTTATCTTGGCACAATGCCATAAAGTGCATCCCCAGCGCCACCATAGACTTACCCGATCCGGTTGGGGTGCCCAAGATCACATGGTCCCCCATAACCAGGTCCATCAAGGCCTCCTCCTGATGAGGCCACAGCTGCATCCCTCGACCATCCACCCAGTCAAGAAACTTCTCAAGGATCAAATCAGGCTCAGCCGCAACACCCTGCAGGCCATTGCGTTCCCATACCTCATCGGCAAGGATTCCCAAGGATGCGTAATCTTCGACTCTAGACACTTTTTCTCCTTTGGCCAGCAAGTTGCAGGCAACTTCCTCGCAAATTAGCGCACGTGTAACCCGTGCATGGTACCACGGAGCAGCCGCCGCAGATTGCACCTAGTCCGCTCAGGACGTCCTTTGCAACAAAACGTCCCTTTTGGTTAAAGGCCCGAACATTTTGTATTTACAGAGCGAAAAGCCAGTGCTAGCATCGGTCACGTTACTGTTTCAGGGCGAGGTGGAATTCCTCACTGGCGGTGAATCGGCGAGGCATGCGCCTCGGACGTAGGGCAAAGGGCCCACGCAACCCGATGAGTCCGCGACCCGACCCGTGCTGGCGCACGGACTCGGCTGACCTGGTGAAATCCCAGGACCAACGGTCAAAGTCCGGATGGAAGAGGCAGGTGAGCTTTATGTCTGAACAGTCTAATTCCGTACAATTCCAGAACACCAACAAGTGGAGCACCAAGGAACTGGTGACCATGGCCTTGTTTGCGGCAATCGCAACCGTGCTCATGTTCATCCAGATTCCCATTCTCCCCTCGGCGCCATTTCTGACCTACGATCCGTCATTTGCTGCGGCGGCCGTTGTCGGCTTCGCATTCGGCCCCGCCGCCGGCCTCATTGTAGGAATCGTGGCATCCGTCCTTCATGCGCTCTTTCTTGGCGAGTGGGTAGGTGCCTTGATGAACATTGCGGCATGCATCTTCTTCATTTTGCCCGCTGCCGCCATCTATAAGAAGGACCATACGCTCAGAGGCGCCGTCATTGGCCTGATCGCGGGATGCATTTTTGCTACCCTTGGAGCCTTCCTCACCAACGCCACCATCGGTGTCTGGTTCTGGTATGGCGACATCAACGTCATCCTGCCGCTGATGATTCCTGCAGTCCTTCCCTTCAACCTGCTCAAGACCATCTTGAACTCTGTCATCGCATTGGCTGTGTACAAGACCATCTCGAATTTGATTACCCCAAAGAAAGACCAGGTAAAAGGCCGATAGTCAATTGAGAAAGGCCCGCGGCCGCGGGCCTTTCTTGTAACGGAGTCCATTTCCACGTATTAGGCATCTCATGACAACCATCGCAATTGACATCCACGACGTTCACTTTACCTACGACGGAGAATCCTTCGTCCTTAACGGACTGAACGCATCCATCAAACCAGGAGAATTCGTCTGCATCCTAGGCGGAAACGGTTCTGGGAAGTCCACCCTGGCAAAACACCTCAACGCCCTGCTCCTTCCCGACAAGGGCACCGTCTCCGTATGCGGAAACGATACGAGAGACGAATCCTTGATGTACTTGATCAGATCAACGGCAGGCATGGTGTTTCAGAATCCAGATGACCAGATTGTCACTTCAGTGGTAGAAGATGACGTAGCCTTCGGTCCTGAAAATCTTGGAATCAGCACCCCCGACATTGCCCTTCGGGTAAAGGACGCCCTTGCCCAGGTGGGCCTTATGGGATACGAATCCCATGAAACCAACGCGCTGTCAGGCGGACAGAAGCAGCGTGTCGCCATTGCCGGCGTACTCGCGATGCATCCTGAAATCCTCGTTCTTGACGAAGCATCAAGCATGCTTGATCCTCGAGGCAGAAAAGGCCTGATGAGGGTGTGCCGGGAGCTCAACGAGGCAGGAATGACCATCATCATGATTACCCATTTCATGGAGGAAGCCTCCTGTGCCTCTCGGGTCATCGTGATGGAAAAGGGCCATATCATGGCAGACGGCACCCCTGAGCAGGTCTTGAGCCAGAATTCCCTCCTAGATGGCCTAAATCTTGAGGTGCCCTTTGCCGCAAAACTATCTAAAGACCTCCAAGATGCGGGGATAGACATTCCTACGTGCGTTTCCGAAGAATCCCTTGCAAGGGCGCTTTCTCCCCTGCTGACTCATGTTGACCAGAACGCTTCGTCTGAAAAAACCCTAGCTGCAGCGGGTTCAGCCCAGTCCGAGGCAAACCAAAACCAAGCCGCACCCGACCTGGCCCAGGTTTTGCCACAAGCAGATCCACTCATCCTGTTTGACCACGTCAGCTACACCTATGATTCCGCTGCAGCAAAGAAGGCACAGAAGAAGCACAAGAAGCGCAAGCCCGCCGAGACTCCAACCGCTGAACGCGCCGCATGGGGAAGAGACCCCGAAGCGGTATGGGCGCTGTCCGATATCTCCCTCTCCATCAACAAAGGCGAGTTCTTCGGCTTGGCAGGGCATACGGGATCGGGCAAATCCACCCTCATCCAGCACATGAACGGACTGATGAAGCCCACGTGCGGTAACGTCCTGGTAAAGGGCATGGACCTTTCCGATAAGAAGTCCCTTGCCGCCATCCGATCCAGCGTTGGCCTGGTCTTTCAGTATCCCGAAAATCAGCTGTTCGCGGAGACCGTCGAGGCAGACGTGGCCTTTGGCCCGCGAAACCTTGGGCTTTCCGAGGACGAGGTACGCCAAAGGGTGGCCCAGTCCCTGGCTCGCGTTGGCCTTGACGTTGATGAAATTGGTTCCCGCAGCCCCTTTGAGCTTTCTGGAGGACAGCAGCGCCGCGTGGCATTTGCTGGCGTGCTGGCAATGGAGCCCGACGTGCTTATCCTAGACGAGCCGGTGGCAGGCCTTGACCCTGCCGCGAGAAGGGACTTCCTCCAGCTCATCGCCCGTCTCCACCAAGACGGCCTCACCGTGGTTATGGTGTCTCACAACATGGATGACCTGGCTGCATACTGCAGCCGCATTGCCGTACTCAACGACGGATCTCTCTTTCTTCAAGGTACGCCCGAGGAGGTTTTTCTGAAGGACGAAGCCATCAAATCCGTAGGTTTAGGCCTGCCCGCCCCTCAACGCGTCGCACATCTAATTAACCAGCAGGGCTGCGCGCTTCCCGTAGACAGGCTGTATGACGAAACGTCCCTCGTCGAGGCAATTGTGAGGATCCGACATGCTTAACGGATTCTCATTTGGCAGTTACTATCCGGGAGACTCCTTCGTTCACAAGATGGACCCCCGAGCAAAGCTCACCTTCGGCTTTATCTTCATCATTACCACCCTATGCGCTGGTCACTTCGTCGCCTTAGGTGGTATTGCGGCATTCGTGGTGCTGTTCTACATCGCGTCACGCATCCCCTTCAAGCAATGCCTGCAGTCCGTGGCGCCCTTGATGGCAATCGTGCTCGTCGCTTCCCTCCTCAACCTGTTTATGGTGGACGAAGGCGAAACCCTGTTCCAACTGGGAATCATAAAGATTACCCAAGGGGGCGTGTACCAGTGCCTGTTCATCGCAGCGCGGGTTACACTCATCATGCTCACCACGAGCCTGATCACCCTCACTACCACCACGCTTAATCTTTCTGAAGCCCTAGAAGCCATGCTCATGCCGTTTAGTCGGTTCGGCCTTCCCGCTCATGAACTGGGCATGATTATGGGCATAGCACTGCGATTCCTGCCCCAATTCATGGAGGAGTTTGCTTGCACCTACCACGCTCAAATGAGCCGAGGAGCAGGACTGAGCAGTAGTCCCGTAAAAGGGCTGCGTATGATCACCTCGATGATCATCCCGCTGTTCACTAGTGCATTTAGGCATGCGGAGACCCTGTCTTTCGCCATGGACGCCCGCTGCTATCACGGCCATGTTGGCAGGACCAGGCTGCATCCCCTCGCATTCGGCTGGCGCGACGCTACAAGCATTGGCGTTGTCGCGATTCTTATTGCGGTGGTGGTGTGCCTGAACACATTCGTGACCGCACCAGTGTTTTAGGAATCCCATTGGCATATATCTTTGCAACCATCCACCCATAATCAAGAATGGAGCATCTCATGACCGGAATCCAACAAGTACTCGAATACCTCACCGCCGTTCCCGCCTGGTACCTGGCAACAAGCGTTGACGGGCAACCCCACGTCCGCCCCTTTAGCTTCGCGGAAGAGCAGGATGGGAAAATCTGGTTCGTCACCGCAAACACCAAGGACGTGTGGGAAGAGCTGGTCAAGAACCCAAAGTTTGAGGCCACCAGTTGGTGGCCCGGACATGGCTGGCTGATTCTGAGAGGCGAAGCGGGCATGGTCGATACCGCCAACCCCGAGATGCGCAAACGTGGGTGCGACCATCTGAACTGGCTAGGCGAAAACTACACTGGTCCCGATGACCCCCGACTTGTCTTCTTCAGTGTCGAGAACCCCCAAGCCTGGATTTGTGGCCATGGTGCAGACATGGCCACATGGGATCCCATCGATCTGTAGCGCGTTACGCTTCGGCAGCTGCTTTTTTCATGTCCTTGATCAGTTGCAACGCGGCGGGGTCGGCAATGCCAAGCATCTGCACCGCCAGAATGGCTGCATTCTTGGCCCCGTTGATTG
The DNA here is from genome assembly GCA_029101185.1 of Eggerthellales bacterium. Lineage (GTDB taxonomy): Bacteria > Actinomycetota > Coriobacteriia > Coriobacteriales > Eggerthellaceae > Slackia. Next base: position 7,907 of record JAQXQN010000082.1, read on the forward strand.
CCACCGTGGCAACGGGAACGCCGGAGGGCATCTGCACCATAGACAGCAAGGAGTCAAGTCCTCCCAGGTCAGAAGTTTTCATGGGAACGGCAATCACCGGTAGGGGGGTATATGCGGCAACCACGCCTCCCAGATGGGCGGCTTTCCCCGCCGCGGCAATGATCACCTTCAAGCCCCGCTCCTCGGCGCTTTCCGCCCATGCGTGAACCTCAAGGGGCTTGCGATGGGCGCTGGCAACCTTCAGCTCATAGGGAATGCCAAATTCCTCCAGTTGCTTGACGCACGCCTCCATCACGGGCATATCGGAGGTGGAACCCATAATGATGCCCACAACGGGCTTCTGGTCTGCCATGTTCTTTCCTTTCACCTTATGTTGCACGGCATACATCCGAGCCATCAATTCCAATGAAGCTGCACGGTAGTGACTACTTGGTGTTGTAGCGCTGCTGAGTTTTATCCAACCCGTTTGCCAACAGATAAATCACCGCCTGTAAAGCCAAATCGCACCCCGCGGAAAACTCCTCCATGGCCTCTTTTCTGGGAGTAGACAGCACCCAATCGGCAACGGCCATCCTTCCAGGAGGCCTTCCGATTCCCACGCGAACCCTCATCCAGTCTTTCGTACCGGTCTTGTCGGCAATGGATTTCAGCCCATTATGACCAGCAAGGCCGCCTCCGAACTTGACCCGTATGGTACCAGGGTCAATGTCCAACTCGTCATGAATCACTACCAGATCAGCCGGCTTGAGGCCGTAGACGGAAAGTAGCTGCTTAACGGGCCCACCGGAGCAATTCATGTAGCTTTGGGGCTTGGCCAGGATAAGGTCCTCCCCGTTATAGGAGACCTTTGCGGTCAACGCACCGCACTCGGTCTTCCAATACCGGGCACCCATCTCCTCCGCAAGCAGATCAATGGTGTCAAACCCGGCATTGTGGCGATTATGCTCGTATTCGGCACCGGGGTTTCCCAGTCCAACAATGAGTTTCATCGGCTCACTTCACCCTTCATAGCAACCATCCAAAGCGCACAAAAAACCGCGGGCTTTTGAGCGGCCAAAACAGCCCACAAAAGACCGCGGTTCAAAAACAATTATGCGAACAACGCAGCCACGGAGTTGTTGCTGTACACGTTCTTAATGGTCTCAGCCATCAGCGGCGCAATGGAGAGCACTTTGATCTTGCCCACCTGGCGCTCTACAGGCACCGGGATGGTGTTGGTCACGATAACCTCCTCGATGCAGGAATTCTGGATGCGATCAAAAGCGGGGCCAGAGAAGATGCCGTGGGTCGCGCAGGCGTAGACCTCGCGGGCGCCCTTGGCCTTCAGAGTCTCGGCGGCGGCGCACAGACTGCCAGCGGTATCGATCATATCGTCATTCAGGATGCAGATCTTATCGGTAACGTCGCCGATCAGTGCGGTAATCTCCGCCTGATTATGACGGGGACGGTCCTTGTGCATGATGGCGATGTCAGAATCAAGCAGGGTCTGGAACTTCTTAGCGGCCTTGGCGCGCCCCACGTCAGGAGACACCACACTAACCTGAGCCGGATCCCATCCCTTACGCTTGAAATAGTCCACAAACAAGGGCATGGCGGTCATGTGGTTAACGGGAATGTCAAAGAATCCCTGGATGGGGTCGGCATGCAGGTCAACCGCAATGATGTTACTTGCTCCAGCAACCTGCAGCAGGTCTGCCACCAGCTTTGCAGTAATTGGCTCACGGGGTGCAGCCTTGCGCTCCTGGCGGGCATAGGCAAAGTGGGTGATGACCGCGGTGATGCTGCGAGCGGAAGCCCGCTTGGCTGCATCGATCATAATCAGCAGCTCCATCAGGGCGTCGTTGACATTACCGCCAGCAACGGACTGGACCAGAAACACGTCGCATCCCCGCACGGATTGATTGTACTTTGCGTAAATCTCACCATTAGCAAACTTCTCCAGACGGACACTGCCCAGAGGGATTCCCAGCTGATCGACAATCTGGTTGGCAAGTTCAGGGTTGACAGACCCGCTGAAGACAGCCATGTTCTTGGTCATCTCGGTCATGAGATCTCGCTCCTTTTCCGCGGAAAACAACGTTTCAAACCTGGCCCATTATCCCTCAAACACGCCGCCTTCCCACCGCGAAACATCATCTGTCCGCCGTCTGCCTTGGATTTTCATATAGAGACGCTTGACTCTGCCCTGCAGTTCAGTCATACTCCACGCCACTTTTCGCAATGAAACTCTCGGGATGCCTGCCACGTGGCAAACCGGGAGTGGAGCGGCTTCTGGAGAATCCCATTCAATTGGGTGCCGACGGTGCAAGGCTCGCGGTCAGGCGTTTTCAAGCCCCATTCGCAGCTGAAACTCTCAGGCAAAAGGACAGAGGTGGGCGTTGTGCGCCTTTCTATCCCTTCAGTTGCTGCGCGCATGTGTATTGGATAGTAGAAAGGCAACCATGGACGCGCTGCTCAACGTCGTTGTGACGATTAATTCATACCTCTCCAACTATGTGCTGTTATTCCTGCTCATTGGTACAGGTCTGTTCTTCACCATTAAAACCCGTTTCGTTCAGGTCAGATGCTTTGCCGAAGGGTGCAGGCGGCTGTTTGGAAACTTCTCCCTCCATGGCGGCAGCCATGGAGGCGGCATGAGCTCCTTCCAGGCGCTTTCCACCGCCATTGCCGCCCAAGTGGGCACCGGCAATATCGTAGGTGCTTGTGGGGCCATCCTCATCGGCGGCCCCGGCGCCATCTTCTGGATGTGGGTCATCGCCTTCCTGGGCATGGCCACCAACTATGCGGAAGCCGTGCTTGCCCAGGTCACCCGTAAGGTGGATGCCGATGGAACCGTCCACGGCGGTCCGGTGTATTACATCAAGCAGGCCTTCACCGGAAAGTTCGCCACCTTCCTGGCAGGGTTTTTCGCCGTGGCAATTGTGCTCGCCCTGGGCTTCATGGGATGCATGGTCCAATCCAACTCCATCGCCTCCACCTCCGCAACCGCTTTCTCCATCCCCACATGGGCCGTGGGTATCGCCCTGGCTGTGGTTGCGGGATTCGTCTTTGTAGGCGGAGTGAGCCGTATTGCCTCGGTCACCGAAAAGCTGGTGCCCGTTATGGCCATCATCTACATCATCGGCTGCGTTGTGGTGCTTATCTGCAACGCCACCGTCATTCCCGAGACCATCGCCCTGATCTTCCGATGCGCCTTTGACCCTCAGGCATCCGTGGGTGGCGTGGTGTTTGGCCTGATTGCAGCCTTGACCCAAGGCGCCAAGCGAGGTCTGTTCTCCAACGAGGCCGGCATGGGGTCCACCCCCCACGCCCATGCGCTGGCCCAGGTCAAGAACCCGCACGAGCAGGGCGTGGTGGCCCTGGTAGCAGTCTTTATTGACACCTTCGTGGTGGTGACCCTCACCGCCTTGGTGGTCATCAGCTCTCTGTTTGTGGGCGACGGAATCCTTGCCCAAGGCATGTTCGAGGGCGTGGACAAGACCAATATGGCCCAAATCTCCTTCGGTGGCATCTTCGGTATGGGATTTGGCAACGCCTTCGTGGCCATCTGCCTGCTGTTCTTCGCCTTCAGCACCATCATCAGCTGGAACCTATTCGCAAAGATCAACGTCCGCTACCTCTTTGGCGAAAAAGGCGTCAAGGCGTTCTCCGTCCTTGCCGTGGCCTTCGTCTTTTTGGGAAGCGTGCTCTCCTCTGATTTGGTCTGGGAGCTTGCCGATATGTTCAACCAGCTCATGGTGCTACCAAACGCCCTTGCTCTGGTGGCGCTATCAGGCATCGTAAAACAGTGTGCCCTGTCGAAGGGTGCGGACCTGGAGCGTGAGGAAGCGGCCGGCACAACGAGGGCCACCGACTAAGACACCCCAAGTACAGCCGATGGGGCGGGCGCGGAAGACGCGCCCGCCCCAGACGGATCCAACTAATCCTAATCCCGCTGAGCCTTCAGCTTCTCCATATGCCGAGACGCCCAGTGGGCGAACTCCCGCTGCTCGGTTCGCTCAAGAGCCAACGAGTCAGGGGCCACATCTTTAGTAATGCAACTAGCGGCGCCGACAATGGCGCCATCGCCTATTGACACGGGTGCCACCAACATGGTGTCCGAACCCACAAACACGTCATCCCCAATAACGGTCTTATGCTTGCTCACGCCATCATAATTACAGGTGATGGACCCGGCGCCAATGTTTACGTTAGTCCCCATGGTGGTATCTCCAATGTAAGACAGATGGGGGACCTTGGACCCTTCGCCAATTGTAGACTTCTTGATCTCCACATGGGTGCCGGCCTTGGATCCAGTGCACATATGGGTGCCAGGACGCAGATACGCCCGAGGGCCACAGGTGACCTGGTCGTCAATGCGCGCGTCCTGAGCCACGGTCTCATCGATGATGCAGTCCCTACCCACCGTCGTGTCGGTCAGGCGGCTGTTCGGGCCAATGACGGTGCCAGAGCCGATGATGGTCTTGCCCCTCAGATACGTCTGAGGCAACAGCTCCACGTCCTGGTCAATGCGCACGTCAGGACCGATCCACACCTGATCGGGATCCCACATAGTCACCCCAGCGTCCATATGCCGCCGATTGATGCGCCGCTGCATGACCTTAGTGGCCTGGGCCAGCTGGGCTCGGGAATTCACTCCCAAAGCCTCCGTGGGGTCATCGGTGACGTGGGCAATCACCGCCCGCCCCTGGGTGCGGCAAATCTCGAGCACATCGGTGAGATAGTACTCCCCCTGAGCATTCTGGTTGGACACCTGGGACAGGGCCTCAAAAAGCGCCTGGGTGTCGAAGCAGTACAGGCCCGCGTTGCATTCCTTCACCGCAGCCTCCGTGGCCGTTGCGTCCTTCTGCTCAACGATGCGCAGCACCTGGCCATCCCCTCCGCGGATGATACGGCCGTACCCAAAGGGGTCCTCCAGCTTCATGGTAAGTACCACCATGGCGGCCTGGGTCTGTTCCCGCAGGTCAATCATGGCGCGAATGGTCTCAGGACGGACAAGGGGACTATCCCCAGAAAGTACCACCAAAGACCCCGGGGCAACGCTCCCGTCAAGTTGCTCAAACACCTCCCGTGCCACGTTGACCGCATGCCCTGTGCCAAGCTGCCTGTCCTGCAGCACCAGAGTGGTGTCGGCCGACACAAGCGGATTTACCTGCTCCCACTTATGCCCCACCACCGTAACCACCTGGGCGATTCCTGCTTGATGAGACGCGTCCACAACCCATCTGACCAGGGGCTTTCCCAACATCTCGTGGGCAACCTTGGGCTTGTCGGATTTCATGCGGGTGCCAGCGCCAGCGGCAAGAATCAAAGCTTTCGCATTCATGGGGATCCTCGGACCTTCCTTAGGTCAAATTTCATACGCTGCTGAATATATCGCAATTACCAGCGATGCTCCAAAACCACCGTTTATTTATCATGAATGCTGGAAAGGGCGCTTCGCCCCTTTGGCAGATCGCACCAAGGCGTCTTCTGTCCGAAACCATATTGGGAGGAATATATGAAAAAATTAGCGAGCATTATTGCAGCAGCGGCAATGGCGTGCATCCTTGCGTTCACCGCTGTCGCCTGCAGCAAGAGCGACCCCACTGAAGCCTATGTGGGTAGTTGGGACCTGTCTGAGATCACTGGGGCGGAGGGAATCTCCTCTGACGACATGGCCCTGATGGAATCCATGGGGCTCTACATTGTCCTCGAGCTTAACCAGGACGGCACCGCTGTTCTTGACATGGTTGGTGAGCGCGTGTCCGGCACCTGGAGCGCAGAATCCGAGACCGAGGCCACCATCACCTTTGATGGAGCTCCCGTAACTGCCACCCTTCAGGATGGCAAACTCAGCTTCACCGCTGACGGGGAAAGCATGGTCTTTGTCCCCTGCACCCACAATGGCGTGCATGAGACCAGTCTTGATGGCCTGGGCGCCGACGGTCAAGGAAATGACGAAGGCGACAGCGGCGCAGCGGCAGGCGGCTCTTCTGACGGCAACTCCGTCACCATTAACGGTGAGACCTACAATAATGTCACCCAGTACAACGACGTCATCATCGACGACGAGTATTGCACCGTGGAAGTGGTCCTGAAGGGTACCGACTGGGCGAATGACCCTGGATACCTCTTGCTCTTCACCAACAATTCCAACGAGCCCATTAACATCGTCTCCGACGATTCCACCTGGTACGTCAACGGCGTTGAGAACCCTCCGTACTTCTACCATTATCTGGAACCTGGCGAGCAGGGGTACAACTTCATGTACTTCATTGACCTGGACGGAATTGATGACCTCAACGGCGGAGCCACTGGAGAGTTTGAGATTACCAACATGTACACCGAGATCCTGTCGGAGTACACCCTGAGCCTGGCATAAGCCCTCTGGCAGGCGCTCCGACACGCGTTCTAGTAGAGGGCGCACCTGCTTTGGCAAGCCACCAAAAACACCAAGGCTGCACCGTTGGTTCGGTGCAGCCGTTTTTGTCTTCGCGCCTGGTCGCATGTGTTCGAACCTGGTCGCATGCGTTCGGGCCTGGTCGCATGCGTTCTAGCCTGGTCGCATGCGTACGATCCTGGTCGCATGCGTTCGATCCTGGTCGCATGCGTTCGGGCCTGGTCGCATTGATCGCGTGTACGGTTGACGAAACGACCGGCCCGAACCGTGGACGTTTTCGACGATTGGGAGACAAAAAGGGTCGCCGTGGACGAAATCGACGATTGGGAGTACCAATTCGGGCCCTGGATGGACGTTTCAAACGATTGGGAGACAAAAACGGACGTTTTGAACGATTGGGAGACAGAAAACGACTCCCAAACGTCCAAAACGTCCACGAGGCCCACCAAATGACTCCCAATCGTCCAAAACGTCCACTCCCGCTCTGGGCATGAGCCGCGTACCCTTCGCCCTTCGCCCTACGCCAGACGAGCAACCACCTCAGCGATAGCCTGGGCATGAGCCTTTGCCATCTGGGGCGTCTGAGCCTCAACCATGACCCTGACCACGGGCTCGGTGCCAGAAGGCCTCAGCAGCACACGTCCGGAATCCCCAAGCTGCTCCTGGGCGGCCAACACCGCTGCGGCCACGTCCGCATCCTCAGAGACCGCGCTCTTGTCGGCAACCCGCACATTAATCAGTTCCTGGGGGAACCGAGTCATCACTGAAACGGCCTGTTCAACGCTTTGTCCGCTTCGCCGCACCGCTGCTAAAAACTGCAGGGCAGTCACCAGGCCATCGCCAGTGGAATTGTAGTCAAGCAGAATCATATGGCCCGATTGCTCGCCGCCAATTTTGTAGCCCCCGGAGCGCATCTCCTCAAGGACGTAGCGGTCCCCCACTTTGGTCTGAACCACGTTGATACCGTGATCGCGCATAGCATGGACGAACCCGAGATTGGCCATAACCGTAGACACCACCGTGTCCCCATCAAGACATCCGCGCTGGTGCATGTCAATCGCAAGCACCGCCTCGGCCACGTCGCCATCAATCACGGTGCCGCTCGGGGTCATCATCATCACCCGATCCGCGTCGCCATCGTGGGCGATTCCCACGTCGGCCCCAGTCTGCGCCATAAGATCCCGTAAAGGCTCAAGATGGGTGGAACCGCAGTTCACGTTGATGTCCATGCCGTCGAAATCATCGTTGATCACATGAACCGTAGCCCCAAGCCGCGTCAAAGCCTCAGCGCTGGTCAGGCTTGATGCGCCGTGCCCCGTATCAAGGGCCACCGTCATGCCAGTAAAGTCAACCCCCTGTTGGCGAACTGAACTGACCGCATGCTGGATATACAGCTCACAGGCGTCCTCAATAGGATACGCAATACCCACCATGTCCCCGGCGGGCATGGACGCTTCGTCACCTTGGGCTCGCACGGCTTCCACCATGCCCTCAAGGCCGCCGCCCTCCACGAACTGCTGGATCTCGTCCTCCACCGCATCGGGCAGCTTGAACCCCTGGGCATCAAAGAACTTGATGCCGTTGTACTCGGGGGGATTATGACTGGCGGAAATCACAATACCGCCGTCGGCGCCCACCTGCCTGACCAGCAGCGCAACGCCAGGGGTGGGAATCACGTCGGCAAGAAAGGCGGCGCCACCCGCAGAGGTAATGCCGGCAACCAGGGCGCCCTGGAGCATGTCGCCGGATTTACGGGTGTCCCTGCCCACCACGATAATCTTGCCCATAAAGCACACGGCAGCCTGGCCCAACATATACGCCAGCTGGCAGGTCAGGTCCACATTTGCCACGCCGCGTACGCCATCCGTCCCAAATAGACGAGCCATGCAGGCTCCTTTCGTTCTCAGTCTTGTGCGAATTCGCCGGTTGCGGGCCTTTGTGCGAATCCATAATGAAAAAGTGTAACACTTCCGCCCCAACTCCCGCCCCGCATACTAGAATCCCTGTCGAAGCGCCCAGACCCGAAAGCAAGCGCCCTGGACTGAAAGCACGCAAGCGCCCAGACCCGAAAGGAACCCTATGGAACTCAAGCAGATTGCCAGTTTCGCGGTGGACCACACCAAGATCACCGAAGGCATGTACACCTCCCGCATTGACGGCGACGTGACCACCTACGACATCCGCATGGTCAAGCCCAACTGCGGCACCTACCTGCCTGTGCCCGCCATCCACAGCTTTGAACACCTGTTTGCTACCTATGCTCGCAGCGGACACCTTTCTGACCAGGTGATTTACGTGGGTCCCATGGGGTGTCGCACTGGATTCTACCTCCTGGTCCGAGACATGAATCCCGCCGTGGCAATTCAGCTAGTCAAAGACACCATGGATTTCGTCCTGGACTTTGACGGACCCATCCCTGGCGCCACTGAGAAGGAATGCGGCAATTATCGTGAGCAAAGCCTAGAGGGGGCAAAGGAGATTGCCGCCAAGATGAAGGCCGTGCTGGCCGATTGGACCGTAGAGGACCTGGTATACGCCCAGTAGATGCGAAACGTCCAGATCAAAAGCACTCCGGAATCATTCCCCTATCCGGTCAAGGGCCAGCAGGAGCACCTGGGCGTAATAACGTAGATGGGGGCTGGAAGACTCGCCCATGATTCTTCCAGCAACGCCTGTGCCCAGGTCCCTCAAATGGCACCTGAAAAACTCCCTGCGTAAATCCCGACACCGGGCCGCCGTCACAGAGTCCGCCCCAGCAAGGGCCCGCGCTTCCCGCGACGCAAGTAAAGACACAAACTCCAGCTCATTGTCCAAGCTGTCTTCCTGGGTGGAGACCTTGGCAGCCAGCCGAAATCCACAATCCGCATAGGCGCGAGCCACACTGGCCCGCTCTCCCACCTGTGCCGCACGCCAGTCCCGGTTGCCTTTTGGAACCCAGTGCCGGCCCTCCATGGGAATCCCGGTTAATGGAGAGAAAAACAGCCTGGTCATATCCAGCCTAATCTGTCTCCAGCCTTCAATTTGTCCAGGCATCGCAGGCGACACCGCACGTTCCGAAGACAGCCGCCCAAATCCCGCCGACGCCTGGGCAAACTCCGCCTCTGCATCACAAAGATCCCCAGCGTTCACCCCCGCTCGGCCAGCAAGCATGGTGCAGTACTCCATAGACTCCACGTCTGCCAGATCCTGAGCTTGGGAGACAGTCGGATAGGAAAACACCTTCGACAGCACCGCGCACAGCACCGCCAAGGCCCCAGGCTCATTAAGCCGTACCAGATCCTCCCCATCCATAGAGTCACCAGAATCCGCTTCAGGGGCGGCATTACGACAACGGGCAGACCGCTGTGACTCCCGAGCCGCCGCTTGGCCAGCTTTCTGTGACATCAGACCCCCATCGACCCTATCCAAACAGGTATACGGCGAAGCGTACAACATCACAGGCGCACTCGACCACCTGATCAATCAATCCAGCGCCCTTGATACGACCGGCTTCGACGATACGACCGGCTTCGACGCTGCGACTGGCTTCGACGCTGCGGCCAATCTCGACAATGCGACCAGTTTCGTTGCTGCGGCCAACGCCAATGCCCTCCACATAATCCAGCCTGGCGGAAAACGCCTGGGCAACCTGCTGTAGTGCCCGCTGTTCAAACAGCCGATACCGCTGAGCCCCTGCCTCCGTGATACGGCATGCTTCGCACGCTTCGTCGCTCGTAACCAGCACCAATCCCTTGTCAGTGCAATCCTCCAGAACCAGTTCCATCTGGGAAGGGTCAGCCCCAACAGCTGCACACACCCGATCTATGCTGACCGGATCTCCCAAATCCACCCCCCGGTTCTTATCCAAGGCACCACGATATAGAAACGCTAATGTCGCCATATGCAGAAACGTCATGGAGAACCTGGACGCCTCATAGCTTGCGACCCGCTGAAACCCGCTGCAGATCCACAAGGCAGAAACGGGAAACAGCCTGTCGCACTCCCAATCGGCCGCCATGGCCGCAGCAAGCGCGGCATCGTAGTCCCGCATACGCTCAACCAACCCGGAAAAGGAGGCCTCCGTCAAAGCCTCGTATCTCCCCATCAACCCCAATGCAAGGGCGTGGTCCAATCGGCGGGCCAAAAGGGACCCCTTCGGCGTAGCACTATATGCCAGCTCCCGACGGTCCTTCGAGTTGCGAATCCTTTTGATCAGCTCCTTATTAAGCAGCTGCGACTCGTAGTGCCCTGTCGAAGCGCCCTTTTCGGATGCCAGCTCCTTTATAGGCAGCCCTTCTTCCTGGCGGCAAACGCTGGCTAGTACGCAATACTCCGCGAGACTCATGTCCCCCATGCACTGACACGTTGCGTTGAAGGTTGCGAACAAGTTCCAAAAAACCAGCACCCCCGAACCCACCATCGCCTGAGCCAACTGCACGCCAGCACTGGCATGCGTCCCGGAGCCGTTAATCATCCTGGCACCGTTGTTCGCACTGGCAACGCTTCCCACATCGGTCTCGTGCATCATCCCGTTTCTAGTCATGGGCAGTATCCTGGTTTTCCTGCTCGCGGCAGATATCCCCATAGGACTTGATCCCTAGCTGCCTGCGCACCATTACCGACAACGGTACCCTATCCCGCTCACCTGCACAGCGGGAACACAAATCCCCCTCCCGACCATTAAGCACAGGGCGTCCGCACCTTTCGCAGGCCACCGCAGGGCTCTGATACCTCACCTGTTCTTCAAAAGGCTGGGCAAAACTCCGATAATCCCTGGACAGAGCCCCCTTGGGGCATACCGAAATGCACAGCCCGCAATTTGCGCAGATGCCTGGCACAAAAGCGTAAGAAAAAGTGTCGTCAGAAAAGGAATGGGCCACGGTGGCCGTAGGACACATCTGCATGCATACGCCGCAAGCAACGCAGGAGGACTGGTTCACCACCAATTCAGGCCATTCATAATCGCAGGCCCCCTGGGAGTTATACCCGTTTTTCGCCCACACATCCTTGAGCCGTTTGCGCCATAAGGGCACATGCTTGCTCTGCTGTCGCAGGGACATGATTTTACGAGATGGCCGAGCCTTCTTCTTTCCCGCAAACAAAGACCGAATGCTCGATGTCACACCACCACGCCTGACCTGAACATCCTTCGCCCCAAACACCCGAGAGATCTGCGGCAGGAACAACGGCGAGCTCTCCTGAAGGTTCGATGATTTCCCAATCCCGTGAAGCATCCTAAAGGCGCCGGTAATATTGGCACCCATGGTGGCCCGAGCTTTCCGGAAAGCGGAACACGTGGCACATCTGTCGGTCATCAGGGTGCAGGGCCGTGATTGGGCAAGCTCAAACAGGGCCCCTGGGGTCAACGCCCCAATACAAGCCCCCAGCTGGTAGGTATCGCTTTCAAAAGACAGGGATTCCAGTTCCCCATAGGGAAGAAAGCACCGGATACGAATGGGCCCTGAAGGTTTAACTCGATTAAGCAACTGCCGTTCGGTGAAATCCGGGGCTTCAAAGGCCTCCAGGGGACAGGCGGAAAGGCACTGCCCGCATCGAATGCATCGGGAAAGATCCAACTCTGGACCTTTCCCATGGGCCGCACGCCGAATGGCGCCGCCAGGACAGGAGTCCACGCACAGGGTGCAATCGGCCCACACGCTGCGGGAATGCAAACAGCGTTCTGGCCTGAACGTGATTGTGATGCGATTGGACTTATCCCCTAATGCCAATGCCCCTCCTTAATGCAAGGAGCCATTGTACGCTACATCGCGTCCGAACGCACCCTCGTGCAGCTCCACGGTAATCGTCGAGCTATTCCAAAACCGATCTAGTACAGCTCGACGAAATCCGCCTGTATGCCCGCAAGAGCGGCAAAGTAAGGCTCCCGAGTCACCGCAGCCACATCCTCAGCGAAACCGGGCACCCAGGCTTTCATGAACCTGTCCATGAATTCGTCCAGCTTCTCAAGAGGGTCGATGCCCGCATCCACCAGGCTCTGAGGATTCTGAGCCAGCATGGAGCAGAACCGCCACTCGTTTTCCAGCATGTCCAGGCTGTCATTGTAGCCAGCACGCTTCACCACGCCGCAGTAGCGCATGAAGTCGCTGATCTCCGTGGAGTAGGGGTTCACCATGAACAGCACCTTCTCCTTACCCTCCTTCTTACCCCTCCAGGGGCCCTGGCAGTTCATCACCAACCGGTTATCGGTGAGAAACAGTCTGGTGTACTCATGCCGGAGTCTGTGGAGGGCTTCCCCATCATCCATGCCCACAAAAACCTTCAGCTCCTTGGCGAAATTGTCCAGGCTTGCCTGGGGCAATCCAAGCCCCTGCCACACGGTGGTGAAATCAGCAAGCAGGGTGCCCTGGGTGTAGATGCCCACGGTGTCAGGAGTGGGGCACTCGTTCGCGGTGGAAAACAGGGAGCAAAGGTTGGATAGCGGCGTAGGTGCCATGAGAGCCTCCTTGAACACGCAATCTGGAGTAAACCTGGAAAAGGGAGTGGGCACGGCAAGACCCACAAATCTGGACAAGCCTGGGCCGGCCCGAAAAGCACAGTATCACAAATCGGGGACGCGCCCTTGAAAGACGCGCCCCCGTTGATTGTGCCCTCGACGCCTGGAGAGGAAGGGAGGGAGGGAGGAGGTTCAGGCGACGAGGTTCACGTCCATTTAGGACAGGTAGTAAATATTGGGATTGGTGCCGGCCTCGGGCTGCAGCACGTAGTTCTCCCGGGATGCCAGCAGCTTGGAGACTTCGGACTCAGGATCGTCAAGATCGCCGAAGAAGCGGGCGCGGGCAGGGCAGCCCTCCACACATGCGGGGACCTTGCCCTCGGCCACGCGGAAGTGGCACAGGGTGCACTTCTCCACGGTGCCCTGCAGGTGCTTGGGAGCCTTCTGGTTGCCCACGGGGAAGTCCACCATCCACTGAGGCTCCTGCTCAAGGAAGACGCGGACGCCCTCGTAGGGGCAGGCGTCGATGCAAGACTGGCAACCGATGCACTCATCCACGTTGGTCATGACGATGCCGGTTTCCTCGTCTTTGTAGGAAGCGCCGGTGGGGCACACCGCCACACAGGCGGGGCTGTCGCAGTGGTTGCACTGGACGGGAGTGAAGGTCATGGTGCAGTTTCCGTAGGACCCGGCAGGGGTGTTGGGCTGGTCGCCGCCAACGGTCAGGGTGCGGTTCCAGAACACTTCGTTAGGAATATTATTCTCAAGCTTGCAGGCAACGCCGCAGGACCAGCATCCGATGCAACGCTTGGTGTCAACGACAATGGCGTATTTAGTCATGGTTTACTCCTCTACGGTGCCGTCCCAGGGCTCAATCGCGATGCGGTTGTCCAGGAACGAGCAGTTCACAGCGTATGCGTCGGCGTAGTCGGTGGTAATGGCGCCCTGGGATCCGGACTTGGATTCGGCCTCGGTGTAACCCTTGAAGTACACGGTGGAACCGGGACGCATGCCCACATGGTAGGCAACCTTCATGACGCAGTGGCCCAGCCAGTTGTAGACCTTTGCGTAGGAGCCGTCCTCAACACCGTACTTGGCGGCATCGTCGGGATGGATGAAGATCACAGGCTCAGGTGCGGTCTCCTTTGCCCAGGAGCCCATGAAATGGGTCATGTGGACGCGGGAGGGGTTGCGCCAGGAACCGTTGGTCAGGGGGTACTCGGCGGCGTACTCGGAGTTTTCGCCAGAGATCTTGTTCTCAAAGTAGGTGGGCATCTTCTCGCGGTCGAAGGCAACAGAGATATCGTAGTTGGAAGGAGTGCGAGGCACAGGAGTGTCCACGTAGAAGTACAAACGACCGGTCTCGGTGATGAAGTTCTTCAGATCCTTGTTGCCAATGTAGGGCTGCTCGGAAACGTAGCGCATCTCCTTGTTCTCCCGAAGGGTGTCAATGGTGATGCCGTTTTCCACTGCAGCGGCAACGTCGTCAAAGGTGCCCTTCCACCAGTCATCGTCGGTAACGTCGCAGACCGCGTCCTCCACGCCAAGGTACGGGGCCAGGAAGCGAGCAATCTCCGCGTCAGGCTTGGCTTCGTACATAGGATCAATGCATTTGTCGGAAATGCGGACGTTCTTCTCGTGGGATAGAGGCACCACGTCCTCGTACTCATACATGTCGCAAGCAGGCAGCACAATGTCAGCCATGCGGGCGGTATCAGTCATCCATGGGTCAATGACCACCATCTGCTCCAGCTTGGAGATGAACTCCTTCTTAAGCCTGTTGGAGTTAACATTGCCGCCAATCAGGCCGCCGTGGGACACGATCAGATTCTTGATGGGATACGGATTACCGTTAAGCATGCCGGAGTTCATAATGTCGCAGGCGGCGAGGATAGTAATCATCGAAACCATCTTGCCGTTGGAGGGAGCGCACAGGGCGTGACCGAAGAAGTTGCCGTACATGGCGTCAAATCCGCCCACGGAACGACCAGGCTCACCGAAGTTGCCAGTCATGGCAATCAGAGCAGACAGAGCGTAGGCCTGCTGCAAGCCGTTTTCGTAGGCGCCGGCGCCAAAGTTAATGTAATGGCACACCTTGTTCTCAGGCTGCAACATCTCGTAGAGGAAATCGAAATCCTCCTGGGAGATGTCGGTCACCTGGTGAGCGTACTCAAAGGTGTAAGGCTCCAGGTGCTCCTTAAACATGTCCCATGCGGTGATGTACTTGTCATCGGGGCAGGACCATGCAGGGTTGGTGGCCTCCTGGTAGGAAACAGCAGCGTTGGCGTCCAGGTCCCACACCAGGTTGGGCTTAATGATCTGAGGCACGCCAGTGACCCAGAAGGGAGCACCTTCCACGTCCTCCTCGCCCCGCAGGTACATGCCGGTTTCCTTATCAATCAGGAAGGGGGCGCAGGTGTGGTTAAGCACAAAATCTGCCTTGTAGGTCTCTTCGTCAATGAAACGCTTGGTCAGGGCAAGGAACAATGCAGGGTCGGTACCAGGCTTGACAGGGATCCACTTGTCCGCCTTGGCAACGGTGGGGCTGAAGAAGGGATCCAGGCACACCAGTTTGGTGCCAGCCTCCTGGGCGTTGGCGATATGCTGCCACATCTGAATCTGGGCGCCAACAGGGTTTGCGCCAGCCAGGAAGATGTAGTCGGAGTTGACGAAGTCCTGGGGCTCGGATTGGTCAAACCACTGGATGCCGGCACGGGTCAGACCCGCATTGGTGGCGGAGTCAAAGGAGTAGTCCCACCTGGTGCAACCCATGGCGTTGAACAGACGCATGATCAGGCCCGCATTGCCATGAAGCGATCCTTGAGATCCGGAGCATTGGTAATAGGTATTAGCAAGCTCGCCGTAGTTCTCAATGGTGGACAACCACTGCTGGCCAATCATTTCGCCAGCTTCTTCCCAGGTGATGCGCTCCCACTCGTCCTTGCCACGATTCTCGGCATGGGGCTCCTCAAGGCTGTAGGTGACGCGCTTCATGGGATACTGGATGCGCTGCTCGGAGTAGGGGCGCACGATACGGGCGCGGCCCTTCAGGCAGGTACGATAGGTGTAGTCCTCCTTGGGCAACATGTGGGCCACGTTGCCGTTGCGCGTGTAGACATGGTACTGGCAAAATGAGCAGGA